>JBJTQP010000021.1:0-10891 GCA_046075685.1 Planctomycetaceae bacterium
AAGTCGCCGATCTCGGCGATCACGGTGGCCGAGGTCACGAGGCCCACCCCGGGAACAGACTCCAGGATCTCCCGGAGACGGGAGAACTCCGAGGCACGCATCAACTCGCTGATGCGGCGTTCGCTCTGAGCCCGGTCCTGCTCGATCTCGACGAGCCTGCGCTGGTGCTGCCAGAGCATCGTGAGGTCGTCGGCCGTGAATCGCTCCACGCCCGCCAGCAGGTAGCGCTGCAGGGCAGCGGCGTCGAGCCGAACCGGCCCCTGGAAGTTCAGCCGGTTGAGGGTCGACTTCACGTGATGCAGCACCTTGGCGTGCTGCCGTGTGAGGCCGTTGCGGTGCCGTGTCCAGTTGCGGAGCACCTGGACGTTCTCCGGGGGCGCCCAGGCCAGCGGCAGCCCGCCGTCGGCCAGCAAGAGCGCCACGTTCAAGGCGTCCTCCCGGTCCGTCTTGATGCGGCGGCCGGCGAGGGCCCGTGCTCCACGGGCATCACAGAGCACGAGCTGGCCCGTCAGCGGCTCGAGCTCCGTCCACAGCCAGCGGTAGAAGCCGACGGTCTCGATCGCCACCACGCTCGGTTGCGGCAGCGAGGTAAAGAACGATCGGATCTGGTCCCGGCACTTGCAGGCGAGCTTCACGTACGAGACCTCGCGGTCCCTTCCGCGGAGCACGCACGCGGTCAGCGTGTCCTTGTGAAGGTCGATGCCAACGAAACAGGCCGCATCACTTCGAGCGATCATCGTGAACTCCATGTCAGGGGGAAACGGTCTCAGCAACCAATGAGAGGGTATGCGAGCGCATGCCCTCGCCCCCTACATGGTTTTACGCTTGTCGAACTCTTGGTGGTGATCGCGATCATCGCCACGCTCATCGGGCTTCTTCTCCCCGCAGTGCAGAGCGCCCGCGAGGCCGCCCGCCGCATGGCGTGCTCCAACAACCTCAAACAGATCGGATTGGGTGTCCTGTCGCACGAGAGCGCCACGAAGACGATTCCCGCCGGCTTTGAATATGTGAACACCAATCGAGCAGCCTGGGGCTGGGCAGCCTTCATTCTTCCCTACACCGAGAACAAGCAACTCTACGACGCCCTCAACGTCGCCAACTCCGAACTCGACTCCTATCTCCCCAACCCGGCAGCAGACATCCGGGCCGCGCTGCAGGCGCCCGTCAGCATGTATCGCTGCGCTTCCGACAATGCCGGCCCGCTCAACGACCTCATCGACTTCGGCGACAAGGCGCCGTTATCGTCAGGGTTCTTTTTGGCGACCAGCAACTATGTGGGCAGCGCAGGTGATGGCATCGTCAATTCGGGAAGCACGGGATCCAACGGCCCCAACAACGCCAATGACTCCGGAGGAGCCTTCTTCGGCTTTCGCAACACGTCACGCGGCCTGCCGCTCAAGAAGTTTCCTGATGGACTTAGCAAGACACTCCTGGCCGGCGAACGAGCCGGTGCCGTGAACGCCGGCGCAGCCGACGCCGGCAACGGAAGCTACGCGGCGGTCTGGGCAGGCAACGGAAAGCCCGCCAACGGCACGAGCCGCAATGGTGCCGGTCGCTGCCTCGCTCGCACCGCCGGGCCCGGAACGCTGTCATGGCCCTCAGGATACCCGATCGCGTCAGCGAGCGGCTGGTACATTAACGATTTCAGTCCCGCGTCGGGCTCCTTCGGCAAGGGCTTCAGCAGTTGGCACAAGGGTGGGGCGAACTTTCTGATTGGTGATGGGTCGGTCCGTTTCTTTGCCGACTCGGTCGAGCCGCTCGTGCTCTGCGGAGTTGCCCGCCGGGACGACGGAATCGGTGCCGACGGCACCGACAAGTGACGCAATATCGCACGGGGTGCGAAGATGACGAAACCGCTCACGCGTCGACTTCACGCAACGCTGATCGTGGCCGCAATCCTCGCGGCCGGCTGCGGCGACTGGTGGCTCCGAATCACCGAAGTCTCGGGCACGATTCGCATCGATGGAAAGCCTGCCCACGGTGTCCGGGTGGTCTTCCAACCGTTCGATGCGTCTCGGCCCCGGGCCCTCGCACAAACCGACACGAATGGGGTCTACCGGCTCGGCCGGCAGGGACCGGGGAACCGGCAGGGTGCCGCGGCAGGCCGGTACAAGGTTCAACTGCTCACCGACACCGACAGCCCGAACGCCGTCGCGATCGCCCCGGAGTACAACGTCAGAACGACACTCGAGTTCGATGTCGTGCCGGGCAGGGCCAACGTGTTCGATGTCGAGGTGAAGACGAAGAAGTAGGGTTCCCCGCCATGTCAGAGGATCGCCTGGCAGACGGCGGCGGCCACGAACGTCATCGCAAGGCCCCAGCACAGGCCCTGACGCCAGAGCCGGCGGCGGATCGCCTCGTCGGGACAGGCGGCCACACAGAGGGCTCCGATCGTCGACACGCTCGACACGTCGACCACGTTGCTGCCCACGTTGATGGCGGTGGCGGCCGCCAGCATGGCGGCCGCCGACGGCTCCTGGCCCGTCTGCCGGATCACCTCGGGCACCGTCGGCAGGAACGTCGGCAGCACGACGCCCGACGTGCTGCTGAACACGGAGATCAGGCCCGTCAGCCCGGCCAGCCAGCCGGGGAGCGTGGCCGGTGAGGCACAGGCGGCGATCCAGCTGCTGATCACCGTGATGGCCCCGGTCTTCTCACACAGGCCCACCAGCACGCTCATCCCGCAGACCATGAGGATCACGCCCCACGGCAGGTCGCGGAGCACATCCCGCTCCGATCCGCAGCCGGCCAGGATCAGCAGGGTGGCCACGGCGAGGGCGGAGAACCCCACGTGGACGTTCCAGGCCACGACCGCCGCAATCACCGTCGCGACGCACCCGAGCGACAGCCACTGCCGCCACGTGGCGCCCACCTCGTCGATCCCGTGCAGGGCCCGCGCGGAGGAAGCACCGACGCCCGGTTGCGAACGCCAGCCTCGGAAGACCACGTATCCGCCCGCCGCCACCACCGCGTTCACCAGCAGGTTCATCCAGAACGTGTAGCCGGCATGACCGGCGAGCCCCATGTCGGCGAGCTTCTCATCGGCCACCACGCCCATCGGCGTCACGGGCGAGAGTCCGCCGCCGATCGCTCCATGGCCCACCATCACCATCATGGCCATGGGCGAGACGCCTGCGCGGCTCGCCGCCAGCATGGCGGGTGGAGCAAGCACCGCCGCCGTCGGCACGTTGCCGGCACCCGCAGCCGACACGATCGCCGCAAGCAGGAAGAACATCACGCCGAGCAGGCCCGGGGTCGAGCCGCAGAGCCGCTCCGCCGCAGCCGTGACCAGCCGCAGCGTGCCGTTGGCCCTGGCCACGCTGAACAGCATGGTGACCCCGAGGAGCGTGATGAACAGGTCGGTGGGAAAGAGCCCGGCCACCTCCCTGGCCGACATGCCCAGGCCATGGGACGGCCCCACATAGACCCCGATCACCCACGCCAGCGCGAGCGCCAGCAACCCGACGTTGGCTTCCGTGGCGCAGCTCACGACGACGACGGCCACGAGCGCGGCGACGCACAGGCCGGCCAGCGTCATGCGCCCCGTGCTCCCGCGAGCCGATTCACGTCGCCCGGATCCACGGCAGGGCGACCCTCTGACGACGCGACCGTTGCCGGCACAGCAGGACCGCAGCAGCCACGGCCATCACGGTGGAAGTCGCCGGCTCAGGCACCGCCGCGATCCCGCCTGCCTGCCCTGCCGGAGGGTTGTAAGCCCCGGCGTCGAGCAGGCCGGTGGAGAGGAAGGCCGCGGCGTCGAGCACGTCGACGAAGCCGTCGTAGGTGAAGTCGCCCTCGATCCAGCTCGCCGGCAGGCCCGAGTCGAGCTTGCCGCTGGAGAGGAAGTTGGCCGAGTCGAGAATGTCGACCTGCCAGTCGAGATTCGTGTCGCCGGCTGCCGCGAAGGCGAAGGTCACGGAGCCGTCGCCGTTGTCGAGCCAGCCCACCGTCCGCGAACCGCCGCTGGCTGCGGCATCACTCGAGGTGATGCCGCTCGTGCCGTTCCACGAGCCGTCGCCCATGCCGGTGAGCAGGGCCGCCACCATGTCGGTGGCCGAGAGCCCGGCAGCCACCGTCACCATGCCGCTGCCCACGTCGGTGAGGCCGCCGGCAAGCGGCTTCAGGCCGCCCACGGTGGTCTGCAGGTAGGGGGCGAGCGTGAGCGTGCCGCCCGCCACAGGCACGATCGCGCTGCTCGAGAGCGCTGATCCGTTGGCCAGTGTCAGCCGCCCGCCCTGCACGCTCGTCGAACCCGTCAATGTGCCGGCGCCGGCGATCGTCAGCGTGCCGGAGCCCGTCTTCACCAGGCTGCCTGCCCCCGCGACGCCTCCGGCCAGCGAGCCACTCGTCAGCACCAACGTGCCGGCGTCGATGCGGGTCGGACCGGTATAACTCGCAACGCCGGCGACCGTCAGGCGACCCGTGCCAAGCTTCACCAGCCCGCCGCCGGTGGTGGCGGTGGCGTCGGAGATCGATCCGGAAATCACCACCGTGCTGGCGTTGGTGTTGATCTGTGCCGCGATCGCCGATCCGCTCGTCACGCCCACCGTCATCGACCTCCCGAGCGTGCCACTCGACCGTATGTCGAGCACCGACGACGTGCCGGTGAAGGTGACGGTGCCGCCGCCGAGGTTTTCGTCGCCGTTGGCGACCACGGTGGCGTTGCCGATCTCCACGCCGCCGAGATTCGTGTTGGTGCTCGCCGTCTGCTGCCGCAGGTCGAGCACGGCGCCGGAACTGGCGCGCAGCCACCCCGACCCGCTGACGAGCCCCGTGAGCACGTATGTCTTGCCGGTGCCCGCGAACCCCAGCCGCTCGGTTGCGAGATTGCCCGTGTTCACGGAGGTGTCAAAGGTGATCTCGGTCTCCGGTCCGTCCCAGAATATCCGCCCATCGGCGCCCGAGGCCGTGATCCCGCCGGAGCCGAGCGAGCCCACCGTTCCGTCCCAGAGCTTCACGATGCCCACGTCCGACGCCAGCCGCGTGCCCCCGGCGTAGGTGTTCGATCCCGTGATCGTCACCTTCTGGCTGCCGTTGACGAGCACGGAACCCGTGCCTTCGATCCGCGTGGAGGTCGTGGCGCTGGCCACCGAGTTGACGATCGTGAGCGAGTTGTTGTTGGTCACCTTGGCGGCACTGGCCATCGCCTGAGGCGTGAGCGACATGCCGCCCTGGGAACCCGTCACCACGTAGGTGCCGGCGAAGGTGGAAGGCACGGTACCGGTGATCGTGGCCGTGCCGTTGCCACTGTTGGTGATCACGGCCGACGCGCCGCCGAGGATCGTGCCCGTGAGCCGGATCGAACTGGAGATGTTCGACGTCAGCGTGAGCGTGAAGCCGTCGGCGATCGACACCGTGTTGGCGATCGACGGGGCGGCGAAGTTGAGGCGGCCCTGAAGCGTGTTCACCGAGGCAAGATCGCCCGCCAGGCCCACCTGGATCGTGCCGCTTCCCTGGATGTTGCCGCCGTTGATCTGGATCGTGCCACCCCGCATGTTGACGTTGCCGTCCCACTGCATGCCGTTGAAGGTGGTGGAGCCGGTCGTCACGGCGGTGCCCGAGGCCAGGTTCCACGTGCGGTTATTCAGGATTTCGATCGTCCCCTGCTGGACCTGCAGGTTGATGCCGCCCGCGGTGGTGACGTTGCCCGCGGTCGGGTCATAGCTCATCTGGGTTCCAAGGTTCCCCGTGAGCGAGAGCGTGCCCGTACCTGTCTTGACCAGCGTGCTGAATGTTCGCGAGTCACCCCGCGGAAACCCGCTGCCCGCCTGCGTGCCGAGCGCCGTGCCCACGCCGCTCATCGTCACCGCCCCCGCGGGCACGCTGATCGTGCCTCCGGCGGTGCCGGACGAGTAGGCGTTGGACAGCGTCGTGAGCGTCGGATCGGCGAACGACAGCGTGCCGCCGTTGATCCCCAGCGGCTGGGTGCCGAGCGCGCCGGCTGCCGCCGGCACGAGCGTTCCCCCGGTGAGGCTCACCCCGCCCATGAGGGTGTTGGCAGCGGCGAGCACGAGGGTGCCGGCGGCGGACTTCGTGAGCGTCGTGCCCGTGAATCCGCCGCCTTCGAGCCGCAGGGTGCCCGACGCGTTGGAGACGGCGACGGAGCCGGCGGTGAGCCCGGCGGCCACCGTCACCGTGCCGGAAGTCGCGAATGTGGCGTTGTCGTTCGCGGCGAAGAAGGTCGCGGCGCTTCCGGTGGTCCATGCCAGGTTGGCGGGGTCGGTGTCCCAGGTGCCGTTGCCCGAGACGCCCACCCAGGTGAGGTTTCTGGCGGCACCGCCCGTGACTGAGCCGAGCATCGAAAAGTCATCGGTCGCCGCCTTGCCGATCCCCATCCGGCTCGTGCCCGTGCCGAAGCCCACCAACCGCCAGAGGATGGAGGCCCCGCCAGCGCCGCCGTCGAGGACGATCGGCGAGGAGGACATGGTGGTGCCGAACGCCGGAGCCGCCGACGTCAGCGTCGATGTGACGGTGACCGAGGATCCCGTCTGGATGAAGTTGAGGCCGCCGTCGGTGCTGTAGAACAGGGCCGCGTTGGTGGGGCCGGTGCTCACGCGGGACAGATTCATGCCCGTCATGCCATTGAAGCTCACCTGATAGCCGGGGGAGGCAGTGGTGGTCCACTCGACGTAGGCGCCGTTGGCGAGCGAGTCGGCTGCAGTGGCGCGGGCCCCGGTGTAGGTGCGATTCCAGGTGTTCGACGGCGATGACGTGTTGCCTGTCGTGGCGCCTGAGCCACACGTCATGATTGAACCGGCCACGCCCACCACGAGAGCCGAGGCCGCCGCGCCGCTCGTGGAAGACCCGGTCGTGGCACCGCCTGAGCCGACAATGTCCCAGGTCAGCAGCGTGGCGGCCCGAGCCTGGGGCATGCCCATCGCGAGCACGAGCCCAGCGAGCAGGCCACGCCCCAGCGCAGACAGCGATCGACACAAAGAACGGCGAATCCTCATGGCACATCCCTTCCTCACGGATGAGACCGCACACCCCACGACACCCCAGCCGGCCGCACACGAGCGACAACCGGACTGATGTATACAATCGCCCTCGGCATTTTATACCGGCCGCCCTGCCCTCTTCAATGTCATGGCAAAACCAACATATCCGCGTAGCGAAGGTTTCCGCACAAGGACCGTCGCCGCAATGCCGGCCGCGAGCAGCACCACGGAGCCGGCCGGTTCGGGCACGGCGGCCACGCCTCCGGCACTCCCGGAGGCCAGGAGCCCATCGTACGGGCCCACGTCGAAGAGCCCCGTGCCCAGGAAATCCGCCACATCGAGGATGTCGACGACGTCGTCGTAGTTGAAATCCCCCTGCGTCCACGCAGCCGGCAGACCGCTGTCGAGCAGGCCACCGGCGAGCAGGCTGGCGGCGTCGAGGACGTCCACCATGCTGTCGAGATTGGTGTCACCTGCGGCTGCAAACGACACCGTGAGGGTGCCGTCGCCGGAATCCATCCACCCGATCGTCCGCGATCGGCCACGTGCCTGCGCGGTGGCGACCGCAGATGACATGATGCCGCTTGTGCCGCTCCACGCGCCCCCCGCGAAACCCGCCATCAGATCGGCTTCGAGGGCGGCCAGAGTCATGCCGCCGGATGCGATCGTCAGGCTTCCCTGCCCGAGATCGAACCGACCACCGCTCGATTGGTCGATCGCAAGCGACGACACGGAGAGGGCCTGGGCTGCCGTCGTAGACAGCACGATTCGCCCGCTGTTCGACACCGTGACGGCTGGCGTGCCGGCCACGACGCCGCCCATGACCGCCAGTTGACCGATGCCTGCGGTGCCGTTCACCACGATCGTAGACGCCGACAGCGTCCCGCCGGCGAGCGTCACGTCGGGCGTCCGCAGCGCGATCCCGGAATCGACGAGCAGCCTGCCGGAAGCCTGCACGACCGTGGGACTCCCGGCGAGCCCGTCGGCGTTCGAGATCCGCAGCGTCCCCGCCTGGATCGTGGTCGTGCCCGTCGTGCTGTTGGCAACGTCGTAGATCACCGTTCCCGACCCGGTCTTGGTGACGGCACTGGTGCCGCGAATCAGCGAGTTTCCTGTCTGCAGCTGCGTCTGGCTTCCCGACGCCACGCTGATCGTGATCGGCGCGGTTCGCGTGGACAGCGTGAGCGTGGGGGCGAGCGTGACATTCGCACCCGCACCCTCGCGGCTCGTGATCGAGAGCCAGTTGCCGTGGTCGAGATCGCCGTCGAACCGCACGTCGCGGGTGATCATGAAGCTCACGCTCGTGTCGCCGGCCGCCACCCGCTCCGCCACCCATCGGCTCACGTCGATCGAGAGCGTGGTGGCTGTCCCGGTGGCCGCAAACTGGCCCACGATATCGGCGGTCGTCCCCACGCCGCTGATGTAGTTCTGGCTGATCGTGGTCCGCGAGGTCGGATGGCTCGACTGACTGATATTGGGGGCGTTCGACCAGGTGATGCCGGTGGCGGTACCAGCGGTCGTCTGCCGCCACGCGCTGTTCGTGATGCCGTACACGTGGCAGATCACGCCGGCGGTCGTCGGGTCGGTGGCGCCGGGATCGAGCGCCGTGATGCTGAGCGTGGCGTCGGCGAGCAGGCCCGGGGTCAGGGATCCGACGGTAAACTTCAGGTAGGCGGCGTTGTGGGTGGCGGTGGTGCTCCCGCTCCGCACGAGCAGCGCCGCCGAGCCGCTGAAGTTGGTCGTCAGGCTCCCCTCCTGCACGTAGGCGTTCTCCGCAGCGGTCAGCGGCCGGCGCTCGAGCCCGCTGACGGTGGGCGCCGTCACCAGCACGACGCCGAAAGGATCCGCGTTCACGGTCACGACGCGATTCGCGGGCACCGTCAGGGTCTGGCTGATGCCGCCCTGATGCAGGCCGCTGACCTGCTTGACCGTGACCGTCGAACCAACCGCGACGTTCCACGTGGAGAGGTCGAGGGTCATCGCCTTGCCCGTCGTGCCGGTCTCGTTCGCGATATAGGCGTACCGCCGGCCCTCCGTCGGATCGTAGGCCGCGGCCATGGTGAGGGCCGTATCCGACGACGTCGGGGCCTTGAGCAGCGTGTTGCCGGCAAACCCCTCGGTGAACAACTGGTAGGCCACGGCCGACCGCGTGGCCCCGCCCACGTTTTTCACGCCCGTCTCGCTCTGCCAGTGCACGCCATTGTTGGCGCCCCCAGCCGTCGTGAACTTGAAAAGGTAGAGCTCGTCGGCCTTGTTGTTGGCCACGTTCACGAGGATCTGCCCGAGGCGGCTCGACATGTCGAGCGTATCGGGCGTGTAGCCGTTGGGATTGTTGACGGTGTCGGCAGGGTCGTAGTTGGCGCTCGTCCGGGTGTTGAACTCGCTGATCGCCACGGGATACTTCGCCGCATTGCCGCCGGTCGCGGTGTTGAGGGCTGTGATCGTGTCGGCAACCTTCGTGCCGAAGGAACTCGGGCTGCTGCCGTAGTTGTGGTAGTCATAGTGGTCGAACAGCTGATAGGAAGCCGACGTGCCCGTGATCAGCTGGTTGTGCCGGTTCTTGATCAGCATGTCGCCCCAGCCGCCGGCGGCCGTGTCGGGGCCCGTCGTCACCGGTCCATAGACGTGCGCCGTCAGGCCCTTGCCGAACAGCCGATTGACGTCGGCGACGGCACTTTCCACGGCGTTGGCGCCGAACTGGACCATCTCCAGCCACTGATCCTGTGTCAGCGTGCCGTTGGTGCTCGCGTAGAGGTCGGGCTCATTGAAAAACTGGTAGTTCTCCACGTCGTTGTACTGGGCGTGCACGAACGCCTGGGCGTACCACTGCTGCCATGCAAGCCAGCGATACTGCCAGTCGGTGGCGGCATTGGCCGTCGGCGACGCCGGCCATGGGTAGCTGGCCGGCGACCTCGTCATCACGATCAACGGCTTGACGCCCAGCGCCTTCATCGCATCCTCGGCCGTCTTGAGCTGGATCGAGTTGTTGCCGTCGGTGGTGCCGGTGGCGTAGAGCGGGGTGATTCGATCCCAGCGGATGAAGGTGGTGGCGGTGCCGCTCGCCCGCAGGGCGTCGCGCTGGCTGATGAACTGCGCCTGGGTTGACGCGTTGAGGGCGGTGCTCGAGCCTGAACGGAAGTAGGTGCTCGTGCCGGGGGTGAGGTACGAGGGGCTCGAGAAGATGCGGCTCCCATTGACTCCGGCATACTTCCACCACGAAGCCGTGTTGGAGCCGGGCAGGAAGTGGCCCGAGTTGTAGCCGAGCACCGACGGCGTGGAGCCGATCGCACTGCCCGAGAGCGTGACGGTTTGCGCCCGGCCGCAGGTGCTGCTCACCCAGACCATCGCGCACGACGCCGCCAACACTACCCACCTGGGACGTGCCGCTGCCGGTGACGGTGCGTTGGGAAAAAGCCGGCTCACTCGCGCATTCACTACTGCGTCAACTGTATATCGGTCCTCCCCATTGTGCTTCTAGCACCGGCCATGTGGACCGGCAAGGAACGGGCGTCCAACCGGGGTGGACGCCCTGCACGACGGGAACCTGTGTCCTACGCGGGCCAGCGCACCAAAGATCTCGGGAGGGCCGGAAAAAACGGCAAAAATCGGGGAGCCTCGCGATCAGACCGACCTTTCGGTAGTGTGGAACGAGTTTTGCGGGGGCTCTCCCAAGAGCCTGCCGGCGGTTGTGATCCCCGATAGCTCAACGGTAGAGCGAGCGGCTGTTAACCGCTAGGTTGTAGGTTCGAATCCTACTCGGGGAGCTACGCCACTCAGGCACAGAGTGGCAGTCAGAGGCAGGAGGTGGCAAAACCTTCTGCCTCTCGGCGTTTTTGGAGGTTGTGGGTTTTGGCGGTCCCCAACCGTGCCGCTCCCTGCCACCTCCTGCCAACGAACTTTACGTCGCTTTCTACGTCGCTTTTTACGTCACCCAAAAAAGCGAACCCTTGCGG
>JBJTQP010000022.1:0-17054 GCA_046075685.1 Planctomycetaceae bacterium
TCGTGCTCGTGAGCGTGTTGCCCGTCACCGTGGCCGACGCGTCTGTGAAGATCGCGTCGGTCGAGGAGTTCGTCGCCGTGAACGTGCTGCCGGTGATCGTGGCCCCGTCGTTCGACGACTCCAGATACACGAAGTATCGCGCGGAACCCGTCCCCGTCGCGTCGAAGAACACGCTGTCGCGGATCGTGAGCCGGTCGGCGTCCGCGCCGCTCGCCGCGTAGATGCCGTAGTAGCCACCTGTGAACGAGAGCCGCTCGAGTGCCACGTCGTCCGCTCCACCGAGCCGGATCACCGACGTGCCGCTCGAACGGTTGCCCCGGTCGAGCACGGCGCGGCGGCTTGCGTTATTCGGGTCCGTGAAGCCGCGGATGGTCACGCCCGAATCGTCCGGGCTGATCTGGATGTCGGCCCCCAGGGCATAGGTGCCGGCATCGACCAGGATCAAGTCGCCGGGCCCGAAGTCGTAGGCCGCGAGCAGGGCCGAGATCGTGGCCTTCGGACGGGCCGGGTCGAGGCCGTCGTTGGCGTCGTTGCCCGCGGCGGTCGTGAAGTCACCGGCCGTGAACGTGGCGTCGTTGACGTAGTAGATGTTGATCGGCGCGGTGATCGTGAACGGGGCGTCGCTCGAGTCCACCGTCGTCGCGATGTCGTTGCGGGTGACGCGGAGCCGGTAGTCGGTCGCGGGAGTCGTGGCCGCCGGCAGGAAATAGGTGAAAGCACCAGTGTTCGCCGCGGCCGCCGCGACCACGATCGGCGTGCTGCCGCCGGCGTCACGGACCAGTTCGAGTTTCACCGTCACGCCGGCAGCGGCCAGATTCTCGGCCCGCCAGCGGAGCGTGATGTTTCTGCCGGCGGGAATCGACTCGCCGCCGTCGGGAGCCGTGACCAGCACGTAGGTCGCGGCGCTCTTCGAAGCCTGGGAGGTGTTGCCGTAGGCCCCGATCTCGATGAAGCCGCCGTTGGGGGCGGGCTCATTGGCCACGGAATAGCCTTCCTTGCCGCGGTCGATCGCCGGCGAGCGGGCGGCACCGGCCACGAACGCCCCGCCGGCGGCCACCGGCAGTCCGGAGCCACCGACGAGCGGGGCGAGCGAGCCGCCTTGGAAGCTCCCGGCCGGGCTTTGGACGTGGAAGTCGCCGGCCGCGGCATTCACGAACCGCGGATCGGCCGCCAGGCTCGCCGCGTCGGTGGTGGTGGCGCTCCGCCAGGCGGCGAGGCTGGGCCGCACCACCGCCTGCCAGAGCCCGAGCTCGGCCGTGCCCTGGAGGTGGAAGAGGTTGGAGTCGCTGGCGAACCCCAGCTGGCTGTCGGCGGCGACCTCGATCGCCCGCCCGCCCGCGACCGCGAAGATGTTGTTCTCGAGCCTAGCATTGCGGGCGCCGGCGGTCACCACGACCGCGGTGCCGCCGGCCTGCGAAAACGTGTTGTTGACGACGTTGGCCGAGGATGACGAATAAGTTCCGGCGATGCGCAGGCCCGTCGTCGCGGTCGCGGACACGACGTTGTTGGCGACCGTGTGGTTGAAGTCGGCATTCACCGTGATCCCGCCGGCGTTGCCGGCAAGCACGTTGCCCGTGATCGCGCCGCCCGCGGAGACGATGCCCCACTCGGTGTTGCCTGTGATCCGGTTGTTGCGGATGGCACCCGACTGTCCCCACCAGAACCAGGACGTGTCGATGCCGACGCGATTGCCGCTGACCACGTTCTGCTCCGCGACGGCGCCCGCGTTGAGCCGCACGCCCACGCCCGTTGTCTGGCCCGTGACGGCGTTGCCGACCACCGTGACCGCGCCTGCGGCGAGCACGCCGAAGTCGGCGTTGCCCTCGATCCGGTTTCCGCGGCCCAGCCCCAGGTCGGGATTGCCGATCACGGTGGTGCCGTTCGAGCCACCGGAGTTGTAGGCGAAGATCCCGTAGCGGTTGCCCGAGATCGAGCTGGCCTCGACCGCGGTCGCCCCGGTGTTGTAGAGATAGATGCCGTATTTGCCGTTGTTCGATGCCACGCTGTCGGAGAGGGACGCGATCGGCGTGGCGATCGAGATGCCGGTGCCGGCGTTGCCCGTGGCGGTCAGCCGCGCGACCACCGTGCCGACCGAGCCCGACTCGATGAGGATGCCGTCGTCGGCGTTGTTGATGACGACGAGATTCCGGCCTGTGAAGTTCGTGCTGCCGTTCCGCACCCACAGGCCCTTGTAGGCCCCGACGAGCGTGAGCCGCTCCAGGGTCACGAAGTCGCCGTCATTGAGGTCGATCGTGGTGGCGAACGAGTTGGTGTTGGCGCGGTCGATGCGGGCCACCTTGGCTGGATCGGTCGGGCCGGTGAATCGCGCCCCCTCGTCGTCGCCCACGCCCGTCTCGCCCGAGATGATCACGTTGCGGACGTGGTTGTAGTCGCCGGTGTCGATGAACACCGTGTCGCCGCCGCCGAGGTCGTAGCTGCGGAGCAGGGCCAGCAGGCTGGCCTTCGGATCGGCGGCCGTTGCGCCGGTGTTGCGGTTGGAGCCAGTGGCCGTCGGCGTGTATTCGTCGGCCGTGTTCGACCCGTCGTCGATGAAGTATTGGCCGCTGACCGCCGGGATCGAGAAGGCCTCGCGGGACGTGTCGGTGACCGTGGGGTTCTCCACCGAGCGGATCACGATCCGGTAGCGGTCGGTGACGCCCGGCACGATGCCGCTCGCCTGCGGACTCCAGCCGTAGCTGCCGCTCGCCGCGGCGACCGTGGCGATGTCGGCCACCTTGCCCACGCCGACCTTGTGCAGTTCGATCGCCACGGATCCGGCCAACACCCCGTCGCCCGTGGCGGCATCGTAGGAGCTCCACTGGATCGCCCGGCCCTCGGCGGCGGGCCAGTCGACGTAGTACTCGGGATAGGCGATGCGAAGCAGGCGATTGGCCGACGTGCTGGCGAGGGCCGTGTTGCCGAACGCCCCCAGGTCGATGCGCCGGCCGTTGATGCCCGGCTCGACCACGAAGGCGTCGGCGGGACTGCCGGCGTCGATGCTCGTGGAACCGGCCGCCAGCCGGTAGTCGCCGGTGCCGGCGTTGACGAACTGCGGGGCGTCGCGGGTGGGATCGGGGGCGGTGAAGCCGATCGACCGCGTGTCGTAGTCGGCCTCGACCTGCCAGTCGAAGAGGTCGCGGAACGGCTTCTGGAACCAGACGAGGGCCCCGGTGCCCGTCGGCGTGCGGTAGAGGTTGTTGTAATCGCTCGTGAAACCGAGCTGGCTGTCGGTGGCGACGTGCAGCGCCGTGCCGGCATCGACGGACACGATGGTGTTGCGGAGCGAAACGTTCCGACTTTCGTTCTGGATCCGGATGCCGTCGCCGGCGGCGGCCGGGACGACCGTGTTGTTCACGATCGTGACGCCATCGCCGCGGTCCACGAGGATGCCCCGGCCGGTCTGGCCGACGACGAGGTTGTGGTGGAGCGACACCGACGCGGTTGAGCCCGACGGCGTGTTCGCGTCGTCGGCGACGCGGATGCCGGTCGTACCGCCGGTCACGCGGTTGAAGGCGACCGTGGCGCCGGAGCGGGCGTGAATCCCGAGCGTGTTGCCGGTGAACACGTTGGCCTGGCCGGCCGACCAGTCGGTGCCGCCGACCTGGGCGGTGCCCGTGAACCCGATCGCATTGCCGGTGAAGGCGTTGCCCCGGACGACCAGACCGCTTGACGTGCTGTCGAGGCCGGTCGAGTTTCCGGTGAACGTGTTGCCCTCCACCACGCCACCGGCCCACATGAGGAGTCCCGTGCCGCTCGTAGCGAACTGGTTGCCGCGGATCGTGCTGGTGCCCGATGTCGCCCGGGCCGCGATCGTCGTGACTCCGGAGAACGTGTTGTTCTCCAGCACGAGCGACGTGCCGGACGAGGCATCCACCCCGATCGAGCCGCCCGTGAAGGTGTTGCCGAGCACCGCGGCCGAAGGGGTGTCGTCGAGATCGATGCCGATGCTGGCGGGACCGCTCATGGCGAAAGCATTGGCGTCGATCAGCAGTTCCGTGGTCGTGGCAGCCGAGCGGATACCCGTTCCCGAGCCGGAGAAGGCATTGCCGGAGATCCGATGGCGGGCACCCCCCTCCACGAAAATGCCCGTGGACAGGCCGCTGAAAACGCTGGCGGTGATGGTGACGTCGCTGGGCACCTGGCCGGCGGCCAGGGTGTCGAGGAAGATGCCGGTTCCGCCGCCGGTGAACCGCAGGGCATGCAGCCGGATCGCATCGGCATCGGCCAGCGTGAGCCGGGTGCCGGGATGCACGAAGTCGCTGCCCGTCCCGGCCGCCGAACCGGCGATGGTCACACCCTCGTCGGGAGAGGAGATCGTGACGGTGCCCGCCGACGGCGTGCCGGCCGAGCCGTAGGTGCCGGTATCGACGACGATGAGATCCGACAGTCCGAGGTCGTAGGTCGCCAGCACGTTTTGCAGCGACGCCTTGGGCCGCTCGGGGGCGAGGCCGTCGTTGGCGTCGTTGCCTGGGGCGAGGGTGTAGACGTCGTCGGCGCCGCGGCCGTCGTTGACGTAGATGACGCGGGTGGTGCTCGTGGCCGCCGGAGTGACCGTCAGGCCATACCACGACTTCGTGGCCGGGCCGCCCGTCACGGCGATGTAGTAGGTGCCGGCCGACAGGCTCGTGAGCGTGGCCTGGGATCCGCCCGCCGACGTCGTGCCGCCGGCGATAGGGCAGCCCGATGCGTTGAACATCTGGAGCGTCGGGACGCTCCCGCCTACCGGTGCGTCGAAGGCGGCACGCACCAGGATCGAGTCGGACTTCAGCAACTCAACCTTATAGACGTCGACGTCGGCCGAGTCGGCGAGCGTCGCCCCGGCGATGGCCAGCCCCGGCACCACGCCCACGTTGAGCGCCGTGGCCGGCGAGCCGCCGGCGTCGGCCCGTTCCAAATCGATGCTGGCGCGGGCAGCGAAATAGCGGCCGCTCGTGCCGGCCAGGTTGCTCACCCGCGCGGCAAGCACGTTCGTGCCGGCCTTGAGGTAGGACGCGACGTCCAGGCCGAGTTGCGTCGTCGGCGACTTGTTGGTGTCGGCAACGATCTGCACGCCGTTGACGAACAGATCGACGTCGTCGTCGACCGTGACGTCGAGCGTGGCCGCCGCCGGCCGGCCGTCGAGCGCGAACGTCCGGCGGAGCCAGACTTCATTCGTGCCCGCCGCCCCCCAGACCGTCGCGGTTGACGTGCCGCCGAGCGGCACGCTGCCGCCGGGCGTGGCGGCGACGAAGGTCGAGTCGTCGAAGGCGGCCGTCGTCCAGCCGGCGGCCGGGGCCGCCGTGGTGGCCTTCCATGCGGTCGCCGTGTCGATGGTCGTCAGGGCAAGAAGCGCCCGTTGCTCGAGACGCTCGACCGCCGGCCTGCGAAATCCCGCCCGACGCCTCTTCCGCCAACGGCGAGACCGCAGGTGCCGAGAAAAAAGATCGTGCATGACGACTCCTTGCATGCCCTGCGGTGGGGTGAGCCGACTGGCATGCGGTGTGGGGGACTGGTGAGCGTGGTTTGAACACTCCTGACTGGGCGCAGATCGAATCACCATGGGTACGACTGTTCCCATGACGACGGGCTCCACAGGGGAAAGGATCCGCCGCGCCCCTTCCCGGACGGGCCCAATTCGGGGGGTAGTGTCAGCGACCCGGGGAGCGGTTGTCAAGCAGCCGCGACGCCCGGGCACGAGGCTCAGCCGGCCGCCGCGGTCGTGAACGTGGCGACGGTCGAGTACACGATCCCGAGGCTCGTCCGCACGAAGGCCCGGAAGCGGTAGGCCGTCGAGGGCGTGAGGCCCGTGACGTTCACCGTGAACGACCCCGCGCCCGCCGCGGCCGCAGAGAGCGCTGCTGCCGCTCTATTCGCAGGGCTACTCGCTGGCCCGCTACCTGATCGAGCGGGGCGGCCGGCACAAGTACGTGTCGTTCGTGTCCGACGGTCTGGCGGGCGAGAACTGGTCGGCGGCGCTGCAGAAGCACTACGGCGTCTCGAGCGTGGCGCAGATGCAGCACGTCTGGCTCGACTGGGTGAAGCAGGGCTGCCCGGCGCCGCCGGCATCCCTGGCCGCCGCGGCCCCGCCGCCGGTGGCCTCGTGGGCCGCCACGACCCGCGGCCAGAGCCCCGACCCGTCGGCGGCGCCTGCTCGTCCTGCAGCCACGCCGCCGGTGGCCACGAGCGCGGCCCGCACGTCGATCTACGCCCAGGCCCGCCGGGGCCAGTCCGCCGCCGCGCCGCGGTGACGACACAGCGGCTGCCGGCCGGGATGTCAGCGCACTCCAGTCGCGAGGCGTGGAGGTATGTGACGTCGAAAGCCCTGCTTTAGGACTGTCTCCGCTCGCGGGGTGCGTGTCCGCGGCGGATGGTCCGGGCGGCGGTCGCCA
This sequence comes from Planctomycetaceae bacterium, assembly GCA_046075685.1. Taxonomy (GTDB): domain Bacteria; phylum Planctomycetota; class Planctomycetia; order Pirellulales; family UBA1268; genus QWPN01. Next base: position 6,369 of record JBJTQP010000022.1, read on the forward strand.
TGACGACCACGCCTGCAAAGGCAAGGGAGGCTGGTTCGGGAACCGCGACGGCGATGGTCGCCACCTTGACGTTGGCGCCGTTCACGGCGGCGAGGTTGCCGAATCCGGAGGCGGTGAGGTCGGCCGTCTGGGTGAGGCTCACCGGGAGTCCGCCCGGCTGGGCCTCCTGGTTGACCACGTAGACGTCCCAGGTGCCGCTGGTCAGCAAATCGCGGCTTCGCCGCGATTGTCCTGACCGACACCGCTGCACAGTTGTGCGCTGCATTTTTCGACCGGCCGGGCTACCCCGCCCCGCGCTGCACTTTTCGACCGGCGTTCACACGAGCGGGGGCGACGACTCCTCGTCGCCGGGAGACGTCAGTCCCCGTTTCTGCTCCGTCAGGATGACGACGACGGCGCGGAGCCGTGTTCGTGGCAACGCACGGCCGCGGAGCTGACGGTTGCCCAGGACGCACCGCTCAACGGCCTTGCCGCCGATCCCGAGGAGACCCGCCTGGCCGTCGCTTTCTGGCGGCGCCCCTTCGTGGTCGGGACGATCGGGCCGGGGGGTTGCGCGGGTTCGTGGACCTCCCCACCGCCAGCCCGAGCGTGGGAGCTGTGGCCTGGATGCCCGACGGTCGGCTGGTGACCGTGGCTGACGAGGATGCCGTGATGCTGTGGTCGAAGGATCTCCGCTCGGCGACCAGGATCGCGGCGATTGACTGGGGCGTGAGTGCTGCGGCCGCGGCGCCGGCCGGACCGCCTCGCGTCGCGGTAGTCGGCATCAAGGCGGCGATCTTCCCGGTCGCGGTGGCGGGCGTCGGGAGGGGGATGGACGACCACCATGAGCGGGCACGCGGCACGGTCACGATTCCGATCACCGAATCGCTGCACTGCGTCGCCTGGTCGCCCGACGGCCGCAGGCTGCTGTGCGGCGGCCGTCGCGGCGAGGCGGTGGTCTACGATGCCGCCACCGGAGACCTGCTCGGAAAGCTCGTGCCGCATGCGCGGCCAGTCGCGGCCGTTGCATGGTCGCCGGATGGCGAGGTGCTGCTCACGGCCGACGACCTTGGCATGCGGCTGACGGATGCCGCGACGCTCGCCGTGTTCGACGAGATCCGCCCCGGGTGGGCGATCGCCGGCATCGCCGTTTCGGCCGCAGGCGATCTGGTGGCGCTCGTCGGAAATGACCACGCAGAGCCCGCCGAGCGCACCGGGCGGCTGGCGACGCTGTCCCTGCCCAGGCCGTGAGACGAACCTCGCCGATCCGTGTCAGCCCGGCTTTGCGCCCGTCACCAGCAGCGTGATGTGGTAGAAGACCGGCGCGGCGAAGCACATCGAGTCGATCCGGTCGAGCACGCCGCCGTGGCCCACCACCAGCGTGCCGTAGTCCTTGACGCCGCGGTCGCGCTTGATGGCGCTCATCGTCATGCCCCCGGCGAAGCCCATCACCGCCACCACGAGGCCGGCCAGCGTGGCCTGCCAGAGCTGGAAGGGGGGCGCCGCCCACCACAGCGCGGCAGCGAGCAGCGCCGTGCTCGTGGCGCTGCCCAGCAGGCCCTCCCAGGTGCGGTTGGAACTCACCGCGGGGGCCACCAGCCGCTGGCCGAGCATCCGGCTCCACACATACTGCATGCAGTCGGCGAACTGCACGAGCAGGATCAGGAAGAAGAGCAGCCGGAAGTTGCCGGTGCGGTCGGCGTCGGAGGCCCCCGCGATCGGGATCTGGAGCAGGGCGGGGGCGAACGACAGGCAGTAGACGCAGACCACGAGGCCCGCCTGGATCTTCGCCGTCCGCTCGAGGAACCGCTTGTAGTCGCCGGCGAAGGCGACGCGGGCGAGCACGAACAGCGTGGCGTAGACCGGCAGGAAGACGCTGAACACGTCGTAGCGGTTGAGGCCCACGAGCACGTAGTGCAGCGGCGTGAACAGGAAGAACACCCAGAACAATGCCCGGTGGTCTCCCTTGCGGGTGGGCGTGAGGGTGATGAACTCCCGGAGCGCCCAGAAGGAGACCAGCCCGAAGAGCACGACCGTGGCCGTGGTGCCGAGCCAGAAGGCCGCGGCCAGCACGGTGCACAGGATCCACCAGCCGCGGAGGCGGTTGTTGAAGGTGCGGATCGCGGCCGGATCGAGCCCGCGGTCGGGATGCCGCTTGAGAAACTGGCCGACCGCCGTGGCCGCCGTGAGCAGCGCGAGCACGCCGGCGACCAGCGCGATGGTGCGGTTGTCGTTCATGCCCCGCTCACTCCTTCAGGGCGAGCACGGCGCGGCGGGCCCGGGCGAGGAACTCGAGCTTGGCCTCGCCCCGCTCCAGCCACATCGGCGGACCGAAGCTGATGCACGAGAGCAGCGGCACCGGCAGGAACTCGCCGCGGGGCAGCACGCGGTTGAGGTTGTCGATGTGCACCGGGATCAGCTCGAGGTCGGGCCGTTTCTTGGCCAGGTAGTAGAGGCCGCTCTTGAACTCCCCGACCTCCCCCGTGGCGCTGCGGCCCCCCTCCGGAAACACGATCAGCGAGTGGGTGGTGCCCGCCTCGCGGATCATCATGTCGACGGGGCTCTGGTGGACCTTGATGTCGGTGCGGTCGATGAGGATCGCGTCGAACACCTCCTCGGCCAGCCAGCGGCGGACGAGGCCCCGGGCCCAGTAGTCCTTCGCCGCCACCGGCCGCGTCAGTTCGCGGATCGTCTGCGGCAGCGACGACCAGACGATCAACGCGTCGAGGTGGCTGGTATGGTTGGCGAAGTAGACCCGCTGGCAGGTGTCGGGCTGGCTGGCGATCCAGCGGACGCTCGCCCCGGCGAGCAGCCTGGCCAGGCCGGCGAGCGCGAGGCCCGCGGCGCGGCACAGCGGCGAGCGGCCCGGACTGCGGACCGGCGGCTCCGGCTCCTTCGCGGTGATGTCGGCGGGCGAGAGCATCAGGGCATCTTCGGCCGGGACGGCGGAGGCGGTCAACGCGCGGCCCCCGCCGGCACGAAGGGATTGTGCCGCTTTTCATGGCCGATCGTCGTGGGGTCGCCGTGTCCCGGAAACACGAGGGCCTCGTCGGGGAGCGTGTAGAGCTGGCCGCGAATCCCGGCGGCCAGGGTGGCGAAATCCCCGTCGGCGAAGTCGGAACGGCCGACGCCCTCGGCGAACAGCACGTCGCCGCCGAACACGACCGGGGGTTCGAGGCCCTCGACCACGAACACCACATGCCCCCGCGAGTGGCCGGGAATCTCGCGGACCTCGAGGTCGAGCCCGGCGAGCGACACCCGCTCGCCGTGGTCGAGGAGCCGGTCGGCGGGCGGGCTCCTCAGGCTCAGGCCGTAGGCGGCCGAGAGATTGCCGGCGGGGTTCGTGAGCTTGTCGGCGTCGTGGCGACCGATGAGGATCGGCACCTGCGGCCAGCGGATCCGCAGCGCCTCGTTGCCCGCGATGTGATCGGAATGGCCGTGCGTGAGCAGGATCGCCTCCGGCTCGAGCCCGTGCCCGTCGATCCAGTCGACGATCGCGCCGGGCTCGAAGCCCGGGTCGATCACCAGGCACCGCGAGTCGCCCCGCCGGAAGCCGACATAGGAGTTCTGTCCGAAGGGCTGCGACTCGATGCAGGCGACCTGCAGCGGCTCGGCCGGGCTGAACAGGCTGGTGGCGGCCATCGGCGTGGGGCGGGAAGGGTGGCTGGGGCGGGAACGACGAGCATGGTTGGCGGGCGGGCGTCCCACAAGCATGGCCGGTTTCCGGCACGAAACGCCCCGGTTTGGGGTGGGGATGTCGGGGTCGTAACTGGCATGGCGGCCCCGGAATGCCCCCTCTAGACTCCCTCGCTTCCGGTCGATGACGTCTGGACTGGCCCGCGTCTTCAGTGATCCATGGAGGGATCGATGGCCCGCAGTGCACGGATGGACATGGTCTCCGCAGGCGTCGTTCGCGGAGCCCTCGTGGCGTGCGCGGCCCTGCTCGCGTCGCCTGCGGTCGCCCAGGGGCCCGGGCTCGTGCCGCACGGCGACGTCGCCCAGGGGAATGCCAACGCCGCCGACGCCCAGGCCGTGGCCACACCGGGCGTGCATCCTCTCCAGCCGGCCCTCGAACTGGCGCAGAAGGGCCTGGCCCAGCTCCGCGGCACGATCAAGGACTATTCGTGCACCGTGGTCAAGCGGGAGCGGATCGACGGCAAGCTCAACGATCACGAATACATGTTCGCCAAGGTCCGGCACGAGCCGTTCAGCGTGTACCTCTACTTCCTCGCGCCCGACTCGGTGAAGGGCCAGGAGGTGATCTGGGTCGAGGGTCGCAACGACGGCAACATGCTCGCCCACGCCGGCAGCGGCGTGCGGGCGATGGTGGGCACGGTGGCCCTCAAGCCCGACGGGGCGCTGGCGATGCAGGGCAACCGCTATCCGATCACCGAGATCGGCGTCGAGAACCTCGGCAAGCGGCTCGTGGAGGTCGCCGAGCACGACAAGCAGTTCGGCGAGTGCGAGGTGAACTTCTTTCCGAACGCGAAGGTGAACGGTCGGATCTGCACCTGCGTGCAGGTGGTGCATCCCGTGCCGCGGCGGAATTTCCGCTTCCACCTCGCCCGCGTGTTCATCGACGACGAATACCTGATCCCCGTCCGCTACGAGGCGTATGACTGGCCCCAGGAGACGGGCGGGCAGCCGGTGCTCATGGAGGAGTACACCTACATGAACGTGAAGGTGAACCAGGGCCTCACGGACGCCGACTTCGACACCAAGAACACGGCCTACAAGTTCACCGGCGGCAAGTGACCGCGATCGCGGTGCGGGCCGGCTCCATGCCGCCGGGGCCCGGGGTGAACGCCATGCCGCCGCTCAGCCGCCGGACCATGCTCGGGCTCGCGGCCGGGGTCGCGACGACCGGCCGGCATCTGCCCGCCGCCGGCCCGCGGCCGGGACGGCTGCGGACGGGCGTCAACGCCTACACGTTCCTGGAGCCGCTCACGGCGCGGCAGCGCGATCCGGCCCAGGGCATCGATCTCTTCGATGTGGTCGACATCGCCGCCCGGCTGGGCATCGATGCCGTCGACATGACGGGCTACTTCTTCCCCGGCTATCCGGATCCGCCCGCGGACGAGTTCGTGAACCGCCTCAAGCGGCACGCGCAGCGACGGGGCGTCGACATCTCCGGAACCGGCATCCGCAACGATTTCGCCACGGCCGACACGACGGTTCGTGAGCAGGGCGTGAGGCTGGCGCAGGCGTGGATCGAGGCGGCGGCCCGGCTGGGCGCGCCCGTGCTCCGGGTGTTCGCGGGGCCGCAGAAGCCGCACCGCACCTGGCAGGAGGCCGCCGGCACCGACGACCGGCGGCGCGTCGAGGGCTGGATGGCCGACGCGATCGGCAGCTGTGCCGAGCATGGTGCCCGCTTCGGCGTGCAGGTGGGCGTGCAGAACCACGCCGACTTCGTGGCCACCGGCGCCGAGCACCTGAGCCTCATCGACCGGGTGGCGCACGAGTGGTGCGGGGCGCTGGTCGACACGGGCTCCTACCGGGCGGCCGATCCCTACGCGGAGATCGCGACGGCCGCCCCGCGGGCGATCAGCTGGCAGGTGAAGGAGACGCTCGGGAGCCGGCTCGACTCTCCGCGGGCCGACATCGGCCGCATCGTGCGGATCGCGCACGACGCCGGCTATCGCGGCTACCTGCCGATCGAGACGCTGGCCATGGGGCGGCTGGACTACGAGCCCGAGGCCGCCCTCGCCGACATACTCGGCGAACTCCGTGCCGCGATCGCCGCCGTGGACTGAGCACGCCTCCGCAGCGCCCCGGCGGCCAGCAGGCTCGCGACGGCCGCCAGCGGCAGCTCCGCGGGCTCCGGCACGGCCGCGATCGTGAGCGTGGGCGCGAACCCGCCGGACGAGTATTCGGAGCTGCGGATCGAGAGCGACTGCGCGGCGTCGACGTCGCCGTCGTAGCGGATCTGGCGGGCGATCAGGAAGGTCAGGCTGCCGGCCCCGGCCGCCAGCCGCTCGCGGACCCAGCGGCTGACGTCGACCTGCAGCAGCCGCTCGGTGCCGGTGGCGGCGAACTGGCCGACGATCTCGGCCGATGCGCCCAGCCCGGTGACGTAGTTGTCGTCGATCGTCGAGATGGTGGCCGCCGGGTCGCCGAGGTTGGGGGCGTTGTTCCAGGTGATGCCGGCGGCGGTCCACGCGTTGTCGTTCACGCCGTAGACGTGGGCGATGATCCCGGCCGACGTGCCGCTGGTCGCGCCGGGATCGCGGGCGGTGATTCCCAGCAGGGCGGACGTCAGCGTGGTCGGATCGAGGCCCGACACCGGAAACTGCAGAAACGTGACGTCGCGACCGGAGGCGGCGGAGCCGCTGTTGCGCACCCGCAGCTCGGCGCCGTTGAAGGACGTCGTCGGGCTGCCCTGGTTGACGTAGCCGTCCTGGCTGGCGGTGATGACGATCTGCGTCGCCACGCTCGTCGGCGCCCGCACCAGCACCACGCCGCCCGGATCCTGGCTCACGGAGATGATCCGGCTCGAGCCGACGGTGATCGTCTGGCTGACGTCTCCCTGGTGGAGGTCGCTCACCTGCTTCACCGTCACCGTGGCGCCCGCGGGCACGCCCCAGGGCGCGAGGTCGATCGAGAGCGTCTTGGCGGCGGTCAGGTTGGCGTTCGCCGCGAGCAGGTAACGGGCGCCGGTCGACGACGAGGCGGCGGCCGTCATCACGACGTCGGTGCCGCTCGTCGTGGGGGCGGCCAGGAGCGTGTTGCCGGTGAAGCCCTCGGTGAACAGTCCGTAGACCATCGCCGACTTCGAAGCGCCCCCGACGTTGCCCGCGTTGCTCTGCCAGTGGACGCCGTTGTAGGCGTTGCCGGAGTTGGAGAACTTGAACAGGTAGAGTTCCTCGGGCTTGTTGTTCGCCAGGTTGGCCACGATCTGCCCCAGCCGGCTCGACATCGCGAGGCTGTCGGGCGTGTAGCCGTTGGGGTTGTTCACGGCGTCGTTGGGGTTGTAGGTGGCACTGGTGCGGGTGTTGAACTCCGAGAGCGTCACCGGATAGTCGGCGGCCTGCCCGCCCGTGATCGTGTTGATGTCGCTGATCGCCCCCGCCAGCTTGGTGCCGAACGTCGTCGGGCTGCTGCCGTAGTTGTGGTAGTCGTACAACTGGAAGAGCTGGTAGCCCGGCACCGCCGTGCCGCTGAGCAGCGGCGTGTTGCGGTTGGCCAGGAGGGTGTTGCCCCAGTCGCTGCCGCTGACCGCGAGCGCGGGGCCGTTGGTGACCGGGCCGGAGATCGCGGGCGTCAGGTTCCTGCCGAACAGGCGGTTGACGTCGGCGACCGCGCACGACACGGCGTCGGCCCCGTACTTGACCATCTCGATCCATTGGGCCTGGGTGAGCGTGCCGGTGCTGTACAGATCGGGCTCGTTGAAGATCTGGAACCGGGTCACGTTCTCGTAGCGGGCCCGGGTGAAGGCCTGGGCATACCACTGCTGCCACCCGAGCCAGCGGTTCTGCCAGTCGGTCGGCGCGGTGTCGGCTGCGGTGGCCGGCCAGGGATATGCGGCGGGGGTCCGCTGCATGACCACCAGGGTGGTGCCCCCGGCGGCGCGGATCGTGGCGTCGGCGAACTGGGCGTCGATCTCGTTGCTGCCGTACGCGGTGTTGGTCGTGTACGTCGCGGCGATGGACGCCCAGTTGATGTAGGTGGAGTCAGTGCCGCTGGCCCGGAGGGCGTCGCGTTGGGCGAGGAACTGCGACTGCGACGAGGCATTGAGCGCCGCGTTCGTCGTCGACTTGATGACGGACGACGGCGTGAGGGTCGACGGCGAGGTGAACATCCGGCCCGCGTTCACGCCGGTGTACTGCCACCAGGATGCCGTGTTGTCGTTGTTGAAGTCGCCGACGTTGTAGCCGAGCCGCGTCGGTGTCAGGCCGATGGCGGATCCCGACACCGTCACGGATTGGCCCGACGCGGCCAGGGGCGGCAGGCACCCGGTGGCCAGGGCGACGATGAGAAACCAACGGCGGGCCGGGGGTCGAGATGCCGCGCGGACGAGGCTGATGATGCAATGCATGCCCCTGATGTATGCAAACCCCGTGCCGCACCAGGCCACCGTGGGGCCGATCGCGGCCGCATTGCGAAAACGCGGCCGTAGTGTGGCGGCGTGGTTCGGCCGCCGCCGCAGAGCGTCTCGGCCCGCTGGTGCGAATCGCCCCAGCCGCCTGGGGCGAAATGCACCACCCGCGACGCCGCCTGGGGCGATTCGCCCCACGGCATCGGCCGGGCCGCAGCGGGCGGCAGGAGGGGCGGACGCCTACGGTCGGGGCCGGTCCTCGAACCGCATGTGCTTGACCGACTCCCCCGAGTCGCGGAGCTCGAGCAGCGCGTCGATGCCGATCGCGAGATGCTTCTCCACGAAGCGGCGGCTCACGTCGCGGTCGCTCGCCGAGGTCTTCACTCCCTCGGGGCTCATCGGGTTGTCGGAGACGAGCAGCAGGGCGCCCTTGGGGATGTGATTGGCGAAGCCCACCACGAAGAGCGTGGCGGTCTCAATGTCGATGCCGATGGCCCGCGTCTTGATGAGGTAGTCCTTGAAGGCCGCGTCGTGTTCCCAGACGCGGCGGTTGGTGGTGTAGACCGTGCCGGTCCAGTAGTCGTAGCCGTGGCCGGCGATGGCGGCCGACACCGCCGCCTGGAGCCGGAAGGAGGGCAGGGCGGGGATCTCGGGCGGGAAGTATTCGTTGCTCGTGCCTTCGCCGCGGATGGCGGCGATGGGCAGGATGAAGTCGCCGATCTTGGTCTTCTTCAGGCCGCCGCACTTGCCGAGAAACAGCACGGCCTGCGGATCCACCGCCGCCAGCAGGTCCATGACGGTGGCCGCCATGGCGCTGCCCATGCCGAAGTTCAGGATCGTGAGGTTGTCGAAGGTGGCGGACTGGATCGGGAAGCCGTCGCCGTGAACGGGCACGCCGAACCGCTCCGCGAAGGCTTCGACGTACTGCGAGAAGTTGACGAGCAGCACGAAGGAGCCGAAGTCGGCGAGGTCGCGGCCGGTGTATCGCGGCAGCCAGTCGCGGACGATCTGCGCCTTGTCTTTCATGGGTCTCGTTTGGGAGCTCAGGGGGCCGGCATCAGCGTTGGCCAGGCGGCCGTGAGCCGGTCGCGGGTGGGAAGGTCGATCGGTGTGCCCGGCACCAACGATACCCGCGGGTCGATGGTGCGGTTCCAGGCGAACACGGCCCGGTAGAGACGACCGTCGCCGTAGACGGTCTCCGCGAGCGACCACCAGGAGTCGCCGGGGCGGGCCACGTAGGCCGAGCCGGCCACCGGGGGCGGGTCGAACGCGGCCGGCGGGCGAGCCGGATCAGCGGTCCTCGGCTCGAAGGCCGGCGAGGCGGTTTCGGCAGGCATCGCGGGTTCGGTCGCCGCTGCCCGCATCACGAAGGGGTCGCGAATGCCGGTCGTGGCGCCGGCAGCGTTGCCGACTCGTCGCGGCTGCGATGGCGGCTCAGAGGCTGGGTCGCGGAAGGCAGCCTGCGCGATCTGTGGCGGCGCGGTCGCGAACTGCGGCGGCTCGACGAGATCCTGAGGCTTCGTCGCCGCCACGTCGGCGTGGATGTCGGGGCCGGCGCCGGCGGGCGGCCGCGGCACGAGCAGCTTCATCGACAGCACGCCCATGAACACGCCCAGCAGCGTGGCCAGCAGGCCGAGCAGGAGTTTGGTTTCTCGTCCCATGCGCCGTCCGATCCCCGGGGGCGATCGCCGTGGGGAGAAGGGGCGGGGAGTGTCGTGAACGAGCAGCCTTCACGCCAGATCGCCACCGCCCGGATGTCACCCGCCGGGGGTTGCCGGGCTTTCCCAGCCTGCCGCGTCTGCCGCGGGCAGGAGCCGTGCCACGCGGAGTTTGGCAGAGCGGCTTCGCGGATTGCGGGCGACTTCGGCGGCGGCCGCCTCGACGGGCGACCGCGTCAGGCTCTCCCAGACCTGGCGGTTGCGAAACGCCTCCTTCACGAGCCGATCCTCGAGCGAGTGGAAGGAGATCACCGCGAGCCGGCCGTCCGCCGCGAGCCGCGAGGGAATCCGCTCCAGCGCGATCCGCAGGCTCTTGAGCTCCTGGTTGACGGCGATCCGCAGGGCCTGGAACGTCCGCGTGGCGGGATGAATCCGCTGCGGAGGCTTCTGGCGGGGAACCGCGGCCACCACCACGCGGGCCAGATCACGGGAGGTGCGGATCGGCTCCTTCTCCCGCACGTCGGCGATCCGCCGGGCGATGCGGCGGCTGAACCGCTCCTCGCCGAACTCGTAGATGATGTCGGCGAGCGTTTCGGGCCGGAGGCGGTTCACCATCCGCCAGGCAGGCTCGCCCTCGGTGGGGTCGAAGCGGAGGTCGAGCGGCCCCTCCGACTCGAAGGAGAATCCCCGCGCGTCGTCGGCGAGCTGGTCGCTCGACAGGCCGATGTCGAGGAGCACGCGGTCGACGCGGTCGATCGCCAGCGCGTCGAGCGCCTCGGGGAGATCGCAGAAGTTGGCCTGTGCGAAGCGGATGGGCCGTCCGGCGAGTTCCCGGGCACCGCGGTCGATGGCGACCGGGTCGCGGTCCAGGGCAATCACGCGGCCCGAGGGCCCCACGGCATCGAGCAGCAGCCGCGCATGCCCGCCTCCGCCGAGCGTGCCGTCCACCACGGTCATGCCGGGCTCGATTGCGAGCAGCCCCATCACCTCGGCGGGCAGCACGGCGGTGTGGAT
>JBJTQP010000023.1:0-17484 GCA_046075685.1 Planctomycetaceae bacterium
GCGGCATCCGGCCCGCCTGCGGCACGCCCTCCCCGGTCTCCGCCATCTCCAACTCGTCGCTCATCGTCGCTCCTTTCCCCGCTCAGGCCTCGGCCACCCATGCGCTGCCGGCGTGCCGCCCGGCCCCAGCACGGGAAACAGGATCGGCTTGCGGTGGCCGGCGGCGATGTACGACGTGAAGGCCGCGCCGTCGACGGCCACGTCGATCCGGTCGTCGTGCCGTGTCACCGCGACCTCGGCCGCCGCCGGGATGCAGGCCAGCGCGAGAATAACGCCCGCGTAGCCCAGCCGCCAGGATGATGCCGTCATGACCGTGCCTCCACGTACAGCGTCCGCAGCTGGTGCTGAACCTCCTCGAGCAGCTTCCGCTCGTCGCTGCTGAGGTTGCCCCGGGTCTTCTCCTCCAGCATGTCGAGCGTGTCGATGAAGTGCTTCGCGGTGGGCACGTTCTTCACCGCCTTGTTGGTGATCGGATTCGGGATCCGTCCGAAGGCCATCAGCGCCTGCGTGAACAGCGTGTGCACGAGGAAGTCGAACGTGGCCGGCGGCATCCGGCCCGCCTGCGGCACGCCCTCCCCGGTCTCCGCCATCTCCAACTCGTCGCTCATCGTCGCTCCTTTCCCCGCTCAGGCCTCGGCCACCCATGCGCTGCCGGCGTGCCGCTCCACTGCAGCCGCCACCAGGCCCGTGAACAACGGATGGGCCGCCGTCGGCTTGCTCTTGAACTCCGGGTGATACTGCACGGCCACGAACCAGGGATGATCGGCCAGTTCCACGATCTCCACGAGCGTTCCCGCGGGATTCGTGCCGGCAATCACCAGGCCCGCCCGCTCGAGCTGCTCCCGGTACTTTCCGTTGAACTCGTAGCGGTGCCGGTGCCGTTCGGAGACCCGCGTCGTGCCGTAGGCGGCCGCCGCCCGCGTGCCCTCCACGAGCACCGCCGGCTGCGCCCCCAGCCGCATGGTGCCTCCCTTGTCGACCACCGTGTGCTGCTCGTCCATCAGGCAGATCACGGGGTGCGGCGTGTTGCGGGCAAACTCGGTCGAGTGGGCCCCCTCGAGGCCGGCGGAGTGGCGGGCCACGTCGATCACGGCGCACTGCATGCCCAGGCAGATGCCCAGGAACGGCAGCCTCCGCTCGCGGGCGAAGCGGATCGCCTCCACCTTTCCCTCCACGCCACGCTCGCCGAAGCCGCCGGGCACGATCAGGCCGTCGAAGCCGGCGAGGAGCCGCTCGGCCCCCTCCCGCTCGATATCCTCGCTCTTGATCGGCTGCACCCGCACCTGCGTCCGGCAGGCGATGCCGCCGTGGTCGAGGGCCTCGTAGATGCTCTTGTAGGCGTCGCGGTGCTCGGCGTACTTGCCGACCAGCGCGATCGACACCTCGTGCTCGGGATTCCGCAGCCGGTGGAGGATGTCGTGCCACTCCTCGAGGTCGGCAGGGCCGGCCTGCAGGCCGAACCGGCGGAGGATGATCTCGTCGATCCGGTTCGACTGCAGCGACAGCGGAACCTCGTAGATCGAGAAATCCTTGTCGCGCTCCTCGATCACGGCGTCGAGGGGCACGTTGCAAAACAGCGCGATCTTCTCGCGGTCGCTCACGTCGATCGGCCGCTCGGTGCGGCACACGAGGATGTCGGGCTGGATGCCGATCTGCCGCAGCAGGCCCACCGAGTGCTGGGTGGGCTTCGTCTTCAGCTCGCCGGCGGCCTTGAGGTAGGGCACGAGCGTGAGGTGGATGAAGATGCAGTTCTCGCGGCCCACCTCCAGCGGGATCTGCCGGATCGCCTCCAGGAACGGCAGGCTCTCGATGTCTCCCACCGTCCCGCCGATCTCGGTGATCGCGATGTCGGTCTCGTCGTCGGCGAGGTTCTTGACCACCTCCTTGATCTCGTTGGTGATGTGCGGAATCACCTGCACGGTCTTGCCGAGAAACTCGCCGCGCCGCTCCTTGTTGATGACGGAGAGGTAGATCTGGCCGGTCGTGTAGTTGCTCTCGCGGGTGAGCCTCGTGGAGGTGAACCGCTCGTAGTGGCCGAGATCGAGGTCGGTCTCGCTGCCGTCGTCGAGCACGTACACCTCGCCGTGCTGGTACGGGCTCATGGTGCCCGGATCGACGTTGATGTAGGGATCGAGCTTCTGCATCCGCACCCGCAGGCCGCGGGATTCGAGGAGCATCCCGATCGAGGCGCTGGTGAGCCCCTTGCCCAGCGAGCTGACCACGCCGCCGGTCACGAATACGTGCTTGGTCACGGTGCGAGTTCCTTCCCGTCCGCCGGAGATGCCGTCCTGCGGCCGCCGCCCGCATCGGGGTGCACGGCAGCCGTTCCGGAACCGGATTGAACCAGCGGCGCCACGCACGGTCAAACCCCGCCGCGATTCGTCGTGTATGGTTGGAGGATGCCCGCGACAGGATCCTCCCCGACATCGAACCTCCGCATCCGCAGCCTGGAGCCGCTCGTGCCGCCGGCCCGGCTCATGGCGCTCCTGCCCCTCGACGAGGCGGCCCGGCGGACCATCGTCGCCGGCCGCCGGGACGTGGAGGCGGTGCTGGCGGGCGACGACTCCCGGCTGCTCGCCGTGGTGGGGCCATGCTCGATCCACGACCCCGACGCCGCCCGCGACTATGCCACCCGGCTCCATGCCCTCGCCGCCCGGGTCGCCGACACGCTGCTGGTGATCATGCGGGTCTACTTCGAGAAGCCGCGGACGACGGTCGGCTGGAAGGGGCTGATCAACGACCCGCACCTCGACGACTCCTTCGACGTGGCGAGCGGCCTGCGGCTCGCCCGGACGCTCCTCATCGAGATTGCCGGGCTCGGCCTGCCCACCGCGACGGAGTTCCTGGAGCCGATCACGCCGCAGTACATCGCCGACACGATCGTGCTCGGCGCCATCGGGGCCCGCACCACCGAGAGCCCCACCCACCGGCAGATGGCCAGCGGGCTCTCGATGCCGGTGGGCTTCAAGAACTCCACCGACGGCTCGCTCCAGGCGGCGATCGACGCCATGCTGGCCGCCCGCACGCCGCACAGCTTCCTGGGCATCGACAACGACGGCGGCACGTGCGTCGTCTCCACCACCGGCAACCCGTGGGGCATGCTCATGCTGCGGGGCGGCCGGTCGGGCTCCAACTACTCGGCCGCCGTGATGGAGGAGGCCCGCACGAAGATGGAGAAGGCGGGGCTGCCGCCGCGGATCGTGGTCGACTGCAGCCACGCCAACTCCGGCAAGGATCCAACCCGACAGTCGATCGTGTGGCGCGACGTGCTCGCCCAGCGGGCGGCCGGCGACCGCTCGATCGTGGGCATGATGCTGGAGAGCAACCTGCATGCCGGCAGCCAGCCGGTGCAGGCCGACCGGTCGAAACTCGCCTACGGCGTGTCGGTGACCGACGCCTGCATCGGATGGGAAGAGACGGAGCAGCTGCTGCTCGAGGCGCACGCCGGACTTTCAGGGCACGCGTAGCCGCTACGGGGGACAGCTGCGCATGCAGCGCCGACGCTTTCCCGTAGCCGCGGGCTTGCAGCCTGCGGAATCCGGGGCGATCGAGTGCAGGCTGCAAGCCTGCACCTACGGGGGACAGCTGCGCATGCAGCGCCGACGCTTTCCCGTAGCCGCGGGCTTGTAGCCTGCGGAATCCGGATCGATCTGCTCGGCGCGCTGCCTACTGGATCGGGACGAGCGGCGGGGCGTCGGCCGGCGGGGAATACGGCGTGTTGGTGGCTCCGGTGACCGGCGCCATCGGGGGCGCAGCGGCCGGTGGCGGCTGCGGCAGTGGCGCAAAGCCGCCGGCCGGCGTGGCTTCCGGCTGCTGAGGCACCGGCTGGATGAACACGGCCGCCGGCTGCGCAGGCGGGATCACCTGCGGCGCCGGCTGGCTCGCCGCCTGGCTGCGGGCATTGAGATCGTCGATGAGGAGTTTCACCTCCTCGTGAAACGCCAGCCCGCGGGCGGCGAACACCTCGGCAGGCGTCACGCCAAACCGACCGTAGAGCATCGCGTTGGCGTTGCCGTCGACGGAGAGGTCGGCGCCGTTGATCGACACGCCGAGAAACAGGCCGCGGCTGCGGGCGTAGGAATAGATCTCCGCGCCCAGCCGGGCGTCGGTGCCGGCGTTGGCCTGGCGGCCCACCGGCCCGAGCGCCACGGAGGCATCGGCCCCGAGGGTCACCTTCTGCCCGTTGAGGATGCCGTTGAGGCTCCGCGGCGTGGCAAACACGAGCACGATGTCGGCCGACTGCACGCCGGCCTGGAAGCCCAGGCTTCCGCCCCCCATCGTCACCATCACCGGCGGGCTCCAGGTGCGGTCGGGACGACGCACAAGGAGCACCCCCTTGCCGTAGTTGACGCCGAGGATGAATCCGCCCTTGATCATGTCGGGGAAGATGGCCACGCCCTCGGCTCGGCCGAACATCGCCGGCGGGATCGATTCGATGGCGAGGCCCGCAAACTCGTCGAGCGTCTGCCGTGCCGAGTTGACGATCTGGATCTCGGCCTGGCCACCGGCCATCTGCGCCCCGGCGGTCGAGGCAGCGGTGACCACGAGGCCGAGCGCGACCGCCCACACCCCGGCTGATGAACGTGACATGGCGAATCCTTTCGCGATAACGGGCACGACGACGCCGAAAAGCGTATCCCGTGGTCGCGCCTCGGCGGAAGCCCAACCGGCGCGGAAGCATCATCGCGTCGACAAACCGGCGGCGCCCTGCAGCCCGCACGCCCCGATGGCCTCCGGCCGCGGGCTTCCCGACGCGGTTACGCGTCCGGAGCGACCACGCCCCACTGCACGAGCCTCGGCAGGGTGGTCGTGCGAAACGCCGCACACGCCGCCTCCACGGCCTGCCGCTGCTCCACCGGATCATCGAGCCGCGTGCCGTCCCGCTGCAGTGCCCGGCCGCTCGCAGCGAGTCGCGCCGCGAGCCTGTCGGCGAGCCCCGCCGAGCCGCTCGCCACCACCTCATGGAGGATCGCGGCGTCGAGGTCGCCGATCGCGTGCCCCGTGCCGCTCCGATCGCTGGCCAACGCCACCGGCCGACCGCCGAGCGCGTCGGCCTCGATCACCGCACGATTGAAGCTGCCCGGCACCGTCCAGCGGCCATCCGATGCGGGCATCGCCGCGTCGGCCGGCACGATTCCCGACGACACCTCGAACAGGCCCAACGCCACGCCGGCATCCACCGCCCGCGCCAGGTCGTCCGGCGGCGTGGCGGACAGCCGGCTGTCGGCCACGATCCGCGAGAGGGGCAGGCTCTCGCCCGAGAGGATGTCGAGCAGGGCCTTGTAGAGCGGGCCGTCCACGGTGCTCGTGACCACGCCGAGGTTCGACTGGAACGGCAGCGTCGTGCCGGTGCGGGCCACGCGAAACTGCAGGTCGTCCACGGCGGCCAGCCTGCCCTCGAGGCCGCCGAGCGGCTGCGGCGACCTCGCGTACACGTCCCACCGGAAGGCGGTGTTCGCGCAGAAGTCCTTGTGGGCCTCGGTGACGAGCCGGTCGCGGGTGGTGCGAAACAACTCCTGGAACTCGGGCCGCACGCAGAGGTCCCAGAAGTTGGTGTAGACGGGCTGGCTGCCCACGAACGTGAGCCCGGCCCGGCCGAACATCTGCGCCACCTCGGCGAAGTAGAAGCTCGTCCAGTGCTCGTTGAGGTACTCGTGCACGAGGTACCGCGGATCCTGCTTGAGGAGCCCGTCGATGTAGGCCGACGCCCGCGGATTGTCGAGGAAATACTTCGCCTGCCGGTCGCGGAGAAACACCAGGTAGGCCAGCGCGTCGCGGATCCGCTGGCCGCTGTCACCCTGCCGCAGCGCCGCGTACTGGCGGAGGATCCCGCGGATGGGCTGCAGGTCGGCCCAGCCGGGCATGGCGTTGTAGCTCACGAGCAGCAGGCCGCCCGGCGCGAGATGGCGGCGGGCCACCTCGAGAATCTGCTCCCGCACCTCCGGCCCCACCCAGCTGAACACCCCGTGGAGCGCGATGAACTCGAACTGGCCGATGTCGGCGGGCAACGCGGCGAAGTCGCTGGTGATCACCCGGGCATTGCCGAGGCCGCCGGCGGCGATGTCGCGCGCCGCGGCCGCGGTGTGCTCGGGATTCACGTCGACGCCGACAAACTCGCCGTGGGGATTCGCCGCCGCGAGCGTCGTGAACCCGCGTCCGAGCCCGCAGCCGAGCTCGAGGTAGCGATAGCCGGGGGCCGCCGCGGGCGGCCGCACGCCGTTGAGCGCCGCCACATGCCGCAGCGCGACGGGGGCGAGCTGCGGGTAGAACCCGGGCACGTAGGCGATGTCGGTGACGTAGCCGGCGGCGGACATGCCGCAGAGTCTACACGTTCGACGTCCACTGCCGCAGTTTCCGCTTCAGCCGTCGCCGCACGCTGCCCGCCGCGTCGGGCAGACGGTGGAAGCCGAGCCGGCGGCCGAGGCTCCGCCGCCGGGCGACCGGTTCGATCGGAGTGGAGAAGATCCGCGCGAACTGGCCGAGCACCGCGTCCTCGTCGACGCACGCCGGCACACGGTTGCCCCGCAGCCAGGGCCGCTCGAGGAGCGTGGCCAGCAGGCCGGGATCGCGATCCACGGCCACCACCCGCTCCACGAGCTCGTCGAGGAGGGCCGAGGTCCGCCGCGAGCAGCAGTCGTGGGCCGAGAGGAAGCTCCGCGTGTCGAAGTCGCGTCCCACGAGCGGATCGCCCCAGTAGATCGGGATCGAGTCGACGAGCATCGGCTCCACGATCTTCTCCGTGGTGTACCCGGGGTGCGACTCGTTCTCGAAGGCGATCGTGAACCGGCACTCGGCGAGGAAGGCCCGCTTGTCGGCCACGCGATGGCCGAGCGTGTTGAGCACCTTGCCTCCGGAGTCAACCGGTTTGTACCGCGAGAGCCGGCGAAAGAACTCATTTCGCGTGCGGCACAACGGATTGGAGACCACGAAGCCGCAGAACCTCGTCTTCGCTGCCAGGATCCGCTCCACGTCCACCTCCGCGGGCTTCACCAGCGCCCGCGGATCGACGTAGAACGGCCAGTGCGGCAGCCGCACGTGCCGCGGATGGGCCTCGTGCTCGAAGGTGAAGGCCCAGTCGGTGGAGAGCCAGTCTGCCGGCACGTTCTCGCCGGTGTAGAAGATCCGCACGCAGTCGAACCGGCGGTGGTCGTGGCGGCCCTTGCCGATGCAGGAGTGGATCAGGTAGTCGGGCCGCTCGCAGACCTCGAGGGCATACCGTCGCGACAGCAGCCGCGTGAAGTAGTTGTCGCGCGGGTCGAAGGAATCCCAGAAGCCGGCGAAGCCGATGCGGACCCGGGGAAGCGCTGGCGCGGCGGAACTCACGCCGGCATCGTACCGTGGCTCACCGCGGCAGCGTCACCTCACCCGGCGGCATGGGCTGGGCTGGCACCGCCGGCAGGGGCACCATGGCGGGCGCGGCCGGCGGCGCAAGGGCTGGTGGCGCCAGGGCCGGTGGCGCCAGGGCCGGTGGCGCCGGGGCCGGGGCGGCCGCCCCGGGCGGCGGGGCCGCGATCGTCTCCGGCACGACGGGCACGACCAGCTGGCGGAGCAGGCCCGGACTGTCGGGGCCGATCGAGGTGTCGGCAGCCCGGAGGTCGCTCTCGGCCCGCCAGAACTCCTGTCGGGCCGTGATCTCCAGCACGTCCGCCTCGAACTTCGCCTGCTCGCGGAGCGTCACCCGGAGCACGTCGCTGCGGCCCAGCCGGAGCTGCTCGCGCTCGGCGTCGGCCACGAGCCTGGCGAGCTCCAGCCGCTTCGCCGCCTGCTTGTGAAACTCGTAGGCCCGCTCCAGCATCGAGTAGGCGTCCTGCACCTCCGCCCGCACCTGGTCGCCGGCATAGGCGAGCTGGCGGTCGAGCTGCATGAGCTGCGAGTCGATCGTCTGGAGCTTGCCGCGGGCGTCCCGGCGCTGGGCCGGCATCTGGAACACCAGCGACGCCTGCAGCACCTGGCGGTCGAGCCCGTTGGGGCCCGAGAGCGGGCTCTTGCCGTAGCCGGCGTCCTGGTTGCCGAGCAGCTGGCCGTCGACGCCGGGCAGCGTCTGGTTGGCGGCCAGCCGCCGTTCGATCGCGAGCTTCTCCTTCTGGAGCGCGAGCCGCTGAAACTCCGGCCGCGCCCCGAACGCCCGCGCGAGCGACTCTTCGTAGAGGGCGACCGTGGGCCGCACCGGCTGCGGCACGGGCTGCATCCGGCGACGGCGGGCCAGCAGCGGCCGGCCGCCCTGATCGCGGTGGTAGAGCGAGAGCTCGATCGTCGACTGCTGCACGGCCCTGTCGGCCTGCACCACGATGCCGTTGCGAAGGGCGATGTTCTGCTGGTTGTCCACCCGCTCGATGTTGGCGACCGCCCCGGCGTTCACCTTGAGCTCGAGCTGCTCGTCGCGGTCGATGGCGAGCTTGAGGATCCGCTCGCCGGCGCCGTACCGCTCGCCGGACCCCTGCCAGGCCCAGTAGGCCCGGGCCGCCGACCGCAGGTAATCGAGGCGGCTCCGCTCGATCGTCGGCTCGGCCAGCGCCATGTCGACCTGCGCCTGGGCGTGGGTGGCGCGGGCGCGGTCGATGTCGCGGTTCCGGGCGAAGGGCACGTTGAGCCCGCCGCGAACCTCCCCCGCGTCGGCCGTTTTCTGGGCGAGGTTGTAGGTGGGGTAGTCGCCGAAACCCGTGCGGTAGCCGCCGAACGCGGAGATGCCGCCGAACATGAACTGCTGCGTGAGCCCGAGATCCGACCGGTAGTTCTCGTAGGTGCCGGGCGCCAGGGCGTTGCCCGCCATCGCCACGTTGGTGTCGAAGGCCCCCTGGGCGGTGGTGTACCGGCCGGCGGCGATGCCCCGCTCCCGCTCGATCGCGTGCAGCAGCGGGAAGTGCATGAGCACGCTCTGCAGCACCTCCGAGAGCAGCAGCGGCTCGGTCCGCTCGTCCATCACGGCGCCCGGCACGCTCACCACGCCGGACACGTCGGGCGGCTCGATGTCGGCCGTGAAGGCCCGCCGGGCCGCGGACGCCGGATCCGGCAGCGGTTCCTGCCCCGCGGCCAGCGCAGCCCAGACCACCGCAAGCACCTCCACGGCCATCGACACCAGCACGCCGAGGCCGCGGCGGATCAGACCTTGATCTTCGGGGGCTTGCCGCCCTTGTCTTTGCCCTTGTCCGACGGCTTGTCCTTCGCGGCCGGCGCGAGCACCGGCGGGAAGCCGTTGAGCCGCCGCCAGATCTCGTAGCCCAGCGGCACGCGGTTGAGCAGCACCCAGCCCACGGCCTGATTGCCCTGCCGCAGAAACTCCTGCTCCGGCCAGACGTCGCCGGTGAGCTGCGACTCGGGCTCCACGAGCACGCGAAACTTTCCCGATTCCGTGGCTGCGGCGTCGACCTGCCGCACCCTGCCGCCGAACGTGCCGATCGCCAGTTCCGGCCAGCCCGAGAACTGGATCGCCGGCCAGCCCTCGAACTGCAGCCGCACGTGCGGCAGGCGACCGGCGCGATCGGCATAGGCCAGCACCAGCGGCGCATCGAGCCCCTCGAGAAAGAGCTCGACGACGCGATCGGAGGTGTCGGGAACGATCGTGCACAGCTCGTCGCCTTCCTTCACGTACTGGCCGCCCTGCCCGACGTTGGCCGACACGCGGTACACGGTGCCGTCGCAGGGCGCCACCACCTTGCGGGCCTTGAACCGCTCGATGCGGTTGTCGATGTCCTGGATCTCCCGCTCCACCGAAAACTGGTTCTGCTCGGCCTTCCGCAGGTTGCTCCGGGCCACGGAGATCGCCGACAGCCCGTTGGCGTCGGCCTGCAGGAGCAGCGCCTCCTGGGTGAGCAGGGTGGCCTGGGCCCGCTGGATCTCGGCGTCGGCCTTGTCGGTGTCGGTCTGGGCGCGGTCCGACCGCATCCGCGCCTCGTCGCGGGAAAGCTTGCTTTCCAGGCCGCCGAACTGGGGATTGGTGAACAGGTCATCGAAGATCTCGAAGCGGTTCTTCTCGAACTCGAGGGCGTACTCGGCGTTGGCCTTCGTCTGCCGCGCGACCTCGACGGACCGGCGGGCGGCCTCGCGATTGGCCTCCGCCGCCTTCACCGCCGCGGCGCGTGCCGATTCCTGCGCCTGCGCCGCGGCGGTCAATTCCGCCACCTCGTCCCGGGCGGCCTCCAGCCGATCGGCGAGGAAGGCCCGCTGGGCATCGAGCCTTACCGCGAGGTCAGGATCGTTATCTTCGATATCGACGATGGGATCGTTCATCTTGACGCGACTTCCCTCGACCACGTGCCAGGTGCGGACCTGGCCCGAGACGCGGGCGGTGAGCACCTGGACCCGCTCGGTTGGGGAATATGCGGTGACCATGCCCCGGCACATCACGGTCTGCTGCCAAGGCACGAAGGCCAGGAACACGGGCGTGGCCAGGAAAGCCAGGAAGAGCAGGCGGCCGAAGAACCGCACGAACCACGGCGTGCGGGCATGGGCCAGCGTCGACCGGCGGGCGGCCCCCTCGGCACGAGCCTCGCGGCGCCTGCTCATGACCACTCCACCGCCCGGTCGCACCGGGCCTTGATGTCGTCGCGGGCCGTCACGATCACGAGCGTCCACGGGGCGGCGCGGTCGAAGAGCGACTCGACGAGCGCGGGGCACGACCGCAGGTCGAGCCGATCGAGCATGCCGTTGATGAGCAGGAGCCGCGGCCGGCCGGCGATGGCCCGCGCGATCGACAGCCGCGAGACGTCGTTCGCCGAGAGCGGCAGCCCGTCGGAGGCGATTGGCGTGCCCACGCCCTCGGGCAGCCGCGCCACGGTGTCGGCGAGGCCCACCATCTCGAGCGCCCGGCGGACATCGGCCGCCGAGAGCTCATCGCGGCCCACGCGGATGTTCTCGGCCACGGTGTCGGCGAAGGTCTCGGCCTGGCCCACGTAGGCGAGTTCGAGCCGCGTGTGCTGGCGGTCGAGCGACCGCGCGTCGAGCCCGTCGAACTCGAGCAGACCCTCGGCGGGCACGCGGAGCAGGGCGAGCGTCTCCAGGAGCCGCGTCTTGCCGCTGCCCGACGGCCCGGAAATCGCCACCCGCTCTCCCGGGGCGATCTCGACCCGACGCAGCGGCTCCGCGCCCGCCGGGCCCGGCGTCCACCGCCGCACCTCGGCCACCACCCGCATCGGACGATCGGCCGCCGGCAGCCGCTCGCCCCCTTCCCGCTCCAGCGGCAGCTGATCGACCACGCCGAGCTTGTCGAGCGAGGCCTGCAGGTCGTAGAAGGTTTCGATGTACTTGCCACTCTTGGAGATCGCGGCGAGCACGAGGGCCACGATCAGTTCGCCGGCCACGAGCTGCCCGAGGGTGAGCTGGCGGTTGATCACGAGCCAGCCGCCCAGCCCGAGCAGCACCGTCATCGCCACGGCCTCGAGCAGGAACGCGAACAGCGTCTGTCGCCAGACCACGCGGAAGTGCCGCCGCCGGGCGGCGAGGTAGGCACCGGCGAGCTCGTCGGCCCGCTGGAAGGCGAGATCGCCGCCCCGGCCGAAGCGGAAGGTGTGCGGGCACTTCGCCAGCTCCTCGAGCCAGGCCGCCACGTCGAACTTCGCGTAGCTCTCCTCGATGCTCGTCCGCACACCGCCGATCCCGAGCACGAACAGCAGCACGCCCACGAGCACCGCCATCACGAGGGCGAAGGTGAGCAGGTAGGGGTGATAGAAGGCCAGCACCACGAGGCCCACCAGCGTGATCATGACCACGCCGATGCCGTCGACGAGCAGCGTGGCGAACGCCTTCTGCACCGAGGCCACCTCGAAGAACCGGTTCACGATGTCGGTGGGGTTGCGGGCGTCGAAGGCCTCGATCTCCGCCCGCGCGAAGTGGTCGGCGAAAGCGTCGGCGGTGCGGATGAAGAACCGCCGCTGCAGGCACTCGACCACGTAGAGCTGCATCGCCCGGAGCGTGGCCGCCAGGACCAGGAATACGAACATCACGCCGGCCAGGATCACGACCGGCCAGAGCTGCACGCCGAAGGCCACCGTGTTGACCAGCGCCTCGATGGCGGCCGGCGTCACGATCGAGAGCACGCCCACGGCCATGGCGAACGCCACGATGGTCCAGAGATCGCTGCGCTCGAAGCGCAGGGCCTCCGTCAGCCGCTTCCACGGCCGCTTCGTCGGACCGGCATGGTGGGCACCATGTTCCGCCATCAACCCTCCACGGGCAGACCGCACGCCTTCGCCCCCCGGTTCCCATCGACATTTCCGGGCGGGGGGGTTTTCTAGGCGGCGGGCGGCACGGAGCAAGCCTCCCCAGTCGCCGCACTCCCCACAATTGCCGCGGGCGGCCCCTGTCGAGACCGAGTCTCGTGATCGCTGACCTCGCGGGTCGGCTCAGGGGCGGGTCTGCCGGCCTCCGGGCAGGCCCACCGCGCGACCCGAGGCGGCGGCCGTCAGCGGCCGGCCGCCTGCAACAGTTTCTCGACCAGCGTCCACAGGCCCACGCCCACAAGACCGGCCACCGACACGGCGAGGAGCGCGTCCCACGCCCGCGAGGGCGCGAGCCGCGGGTCGGTCTGCCGCCACCGGAAAAACACCACGGCCACGCCGATCGCCGCAAGCATCACCGATTGCGCGATCCCGCTGGCGAGTACCATGGCCACGGGCTGCCGGATCGTCACGGCAAGCGCCGCCGCCAGCAGCACCCAGCCCACCGAGATCCGCCGGGCCCACGCAGCCCGTGCCGCAGCGGCATCGGGCAGGACGCCCGTGAGGATCAGCCCGTCGACCACCATGCGGGCGTTGCCGGCGGCGGCCACGAAGAGCGTGGAGTAGAGCACGGCAAACGCGCCCACCAAGAAGGCCCCGCCCGCCCAGGAGCCGAACACGGGCGCGTACATCGCCCCGAGCGTGCGGACCATCTCGCCGCCGGCGGGCACGAGGCCGAGCCGGCCGAGCGTGGCGGCGCCGAGCAGATAGAAGCACACCGTCACCAGGGTGTAGACGGCCATCGACGCCCACGCGTCGAGCTGCATCACGCGGAGCCAGCCGCGGGCCCGCGCCGCCCATGCCGGCGTGTCGTCCCGCGGGCCCACCGCCGTGGCGTATCCCTTCTCCAGGCACCAGTAGGGGTAGATCATCAGTTCGCTCGCCCCCACGCCGATGATCCCAAACGTGGCCAGCGCCGTCACCACGGGCGACCGGCCGTCGATCGCCGGCGGGAGCCCGGGCAGCAGCCCACGGGCGAGTTCGCCGCCCGAGATCATCCACGCGGGATCGAGCTGGAGCATCACGAGCGCCACGAGCGTCACGAGGGTAAACGTGCCCACGAGCGCGAGCGACACGATCTCGATCAGTCGGTAACGCCCCAGGGCCAGGAGCACGGCCGTCACGGCGGCGGTGATCAGGCACCACGCCGCCTCATCCGGCGGGGCCGGGAGGCCGGCCGCGGCGGCGGTCGCGGACTCGCGACGGGCCGAGAGATCCGCGGCGGCAGCCGGATCACCGGAGCGACGGGCGGTGGCTTCGGCCACGAGCAGGGCAGCCGCCTCGTCGTGCGCGGCGTTCCACTGCCGGCCTGCCGCGGTGAGCGGGAGTCCGGCGGCAAGCGTCTGGGCCACACCCGCCACGATCCCTCCCTGCTGCACCACGATCAGGGCGGTCATCACCGCCCAGGCCCAGGTGATCCAGCCCCGACCCGCGAATCGCGGCCCCGGCACGCGATCGAAGGCATCGAGCGACGTGCGGCCCCAGGTGAGCGTGGCGCGGCCGATCTCCACCTGCGCGGCCACCTTGATCACGCAGCCGATGAGAATCAGCCAGAGGAGCGTGAAGCCGGCCTGGGCGCCGGTGGTGGTCGTGGCGATCAGTTCGCCGCTCCCGACGATCGAACTCGCGAGCACGATCCCCGGCCCGAGGTGGGCGAGCGAGTCCACGAGCGTCGCGGGGGGCTCGACGGTGGCCGTGCGATCAGCCATGGCTCTCCCCACGCGCACCCGCCGCTCACCCAGACACGGTCTCGAGCCACTCGGCAAACTTCGGGTACGTCCGCTCGCGGTCGAACGCCGTGGCGGCGAGGCGGTGGGCCCCGTGCCGGCACGCCGTGAGTCGCACGCGATCGGAGGCGAGCCCCGCGAGGGCCCGAGCGAGCGACGTGGCGTCACCGGCCGTGTAGGCCACCCCGGCGTCGTGCTGGTCGATCAGCTGCTGCAACTCTCCGGGCAGCGAGTTCACGAGCGCCAGGCCCGCAGCGGCGTAGTCGCATGCTTTGTAGGGCACTGCCACGCGTGACTCCGGCTTCACGCACACGAGCCCCACGTCGCACCGCGCGAGGAGATTCGCATAGGCCTGCCGCGGCAGGAGGCCGTGCACCTCCATGTGACACGAGCCACCGAGTCCGGCGGCGGCCCGCCGCAGCGCGGGCTCCGCGGCCCCGGTGCCCGCCACGTGGATCGTGGCCCGCACGCCGGCAGCCGACAGCTGTCGCGCCGCGGCCGGCAGCACGTCGAGATCCTGCCCCGCCTCGAGCGTGCCGGCGTACACGCACTGCAGGTCGGACGACCCGGCCGGCGTCACGCTCGTGCCATCCGGAAGCGGAACCGGATCGATCGCCCGCGGCGGACCGGCAAACTCCTGCGGATACGCCCCGACGTAGCACACGTGCCTGGGCACCGTCACCGTGCCGCCGGCGAGCGTCGTCTCGGCGTAGGTATGCGTCGCCGACGACACCGCGTCGGCGGCCCTCACGACCGCCTGCCGTCGCTTGAGCATGCCGCCGAGGATCAGCGGCGAAAGCAGCCGCGTCAGGAAGCGGGGGCCGGGAATCAGCCGGTCGAAGGTCTCGGGCCACACGTCCATGAGGTCGAGCACGAACGTGGCGTCGAGGCGGGCGGCCAGCCGGGCGGCCGCCTCGGGCCCCTCCAGCGGCGGCAGGCTGGCGAGGATGATGTCGGGCCGCTCGAGCTGGCCCGAGGAGATCGACTCGTTGGCCAGCCGTTCGAACGTGCGGCCGAAGTCGCGGTGGCTGCCGATGCGGGCGAGCGACACGTTCTTCTCGTAGGGACGCACCGCCACGAGCCGCACCGAAAAGCCCTCGTCGTCGCGGATGCCGAGCGGCGCGGTGCGGATCGCCTTGCGGCGGTGGCTCCAGGTGGCGGTCCACCAGGTCACGTCGTGGCCACGGGCCGCCAGCACGCGGGCCAGCGTCCAGTAGCGGAGCGGCGGGGGGCCCTCACCGGGAATGTCGTCGAACGGATTGACGAGCCAGACCGTCAGGGGCCGTGGAGAGAGAGGCTCGGGGGCGGGGCTCGGCATGGCAGGAGCGTAGCAGAGGCGGTTTGCCGGCGAGAGCCACCCGCGCCGCGGCCGTGGTAAAACCGTCCCCATGCCGCTCGTCCGGACGATCGCCGTGGGATTCGCCCTGGTCGGCCTGCTCATGGGCATCGCCGCCGGCCACGCCGCTCCCCCAGACGCGCCGCCGCTGCGGCTCGTCCGCCGCGGCGTCACCACGCTCCCGCAGACCGTCGCCACGCGCGACGGCCACGAGGTGCCCATCACCGGGCTGAGCGGGATCACGTGGCTCGGCGACGATCGCTACGCCGCGATCATGGACAACAGCGACACGCTGCTGCTGTTCACGCTGCCGGTCGCGGTCGACGGCATGCCCGGTGCCCCCCGCGACATCCGGCTGGTCACGCTCGCGGAGCGGCACGACTACGAAGACGTGGCCGTGTGCCCGGAGCCGCTGCGGGAGCGGATCGCCGCGCGGCAGGTGCGGCGCGGCCTCGCCGACCCGGGCCAGTGCCTCCTCGTGGCCGAGGAAGACACGCCGGCGATCCGCGCCGTGTCGCTCGCCGACGGCGGCCTGCTGGGCGTGATTCCGATCCCGGAGATCTTCGCCACCCGGCGGCCCAACCGGGGGCTCGAGTCGCTCGACATCGAACCGGACGGCCGCCACATCTGGACTGCCAACGAAGAGGCGCTGGAGGCCGATGGTCCGCCGGCTCGCATCGACGGCGGTACCGTTGTGCGGCTGGCAAAGATCCCGATTCCGGAGCCCGGCGAGGATCGCCGCGAGGAGCCTCGCCAACTCGCCTATGTGGTCGACCCGCCGCACCGCTTCGTGCGGGTGTTTGCCGGCGAGCCGCTCTCGGGAGTGGCTGCCGTGACCGGGCTCGGCGACGGCCGGCTTCTGGTGCTGGAGCGGTCGGGCTGCCCCGGCCTGCCGCCGTTTGAGAACCGGATCTATCTCGTCGACACGCGAGAGGCCACAGACGTGACGCCGGTGACCCGTGACCTCGCCGCGCGGCCGGAGGATCATCTGCCGAAGACCCTGCTCTGGCAGGAGCCGCTGGGCTGCAACGTGGAGGGCCTGTGCCTGGGTCCGAACCTTCGCGGCACAAGCCGGGCGGTGCTGGGCATCGCCGACAACAACGGCATCGGCACGCCCAACCAGGTGATCGCCTTCGTGCTCGACGACGCTCCCGCGGCAGGGCATCTGCCGATGGTCGTCGGCGGCGCCACGGTCGTGGCGGTCATGCTCGCCCTGGTGCTCTACCGCCTGGCGCGATGACACGCGGCGATTCTCCCGGAAGCATCGCATCGCGAGCCGTTTTCAACCGCCGGCAACAACGGCCGCGGGCACGGCCGTCGCCCGCCCTCACGCCCACGCGCAGAGCCGCTCGACGTGGGCGGCGGAGCCGTCGCGGAGCCAGCCGTCGAGCTGGGCCACGTCCTTGAGTTGCTGGCCTCGGTGCCGAGCCACCACGACATAGCGGCAGTCAACGTCGGGCAGGGCCGTCATGTCGCCCCAGAGCTTCTCGAACTGGGCCACCGGCAGCACGTCTTCCTGGCCGTGGCCCCACCGCTTCTTCACGTCCTTGAGCGTCACGTAGGTCGGCACCCGGGCCGCCACGCGGCGGATCGCCGCCGCCACCCGCGCATCGTCGGCGAGGTCGCTGCTCGCGAGCCCGAACACCGCGAGCAGCCGATCGATGTCGATCCATGTGGAGAGCGTGTTGTAGAAGCGGAGCCGAAACTCATCCTCCTCGCGGGGCATGGCGAGCCCCTCCACCAGCCGCGGCCGGCCGTTCACGCGGGCCAGCCCGCCACCGCGGTCCTCGATCCGCCGCGGGATCACCTCGTAGGTGAGGCAGGCGCCGCCCGCGAGGTGGCGGCCGAGCAGGGCGGGATCAAGGTCGGCGCCCACGGTGTCGATGTTGTGGAGGAACAGGCAGCGGAGATTCGGCCGCTCGGCGATGAGCTGCCGGAGCACGCCGTTGCGAAGCATGTTGGGAATCTCATACCAGTGCCCCACCGGATGGAGGCACTGCTGCGGCAGGTTGTCGGTGTAATCGCTCCCCTCGCCGGCCGCCTCCGCCCAGGCGATCAGCGCCGCGTGCAGGCTGTCGCGCACCTTCTGCTTCTGCTCGTCGAGCACCTGGTGCCCGGTCTCCTCCCACGCAAACCGTAGATCACGGGACATGGGCACGAGCCGCAGGCCGACGGCGCGGCCCGGCGAGAGCGTCACGGCCACGTCATC
>JBJTQP010000024.1:0-23707 GCA_046075685.1 Planctomycetaceae bacterium
CCCAGCGGCATGCCGTGCTCCTTGAGGAACTTGATGAGATACTCCCGCGGAATGCGGCGATCCTGGCTGCCCGGAATGCGGTAGCCCTTCAGGCGGCCGGAGTCGAACCACTTGCTCACCGTCCGTGGTGCGACTTTACAGATTTTGGCGACCTGGCCCGTCGTGAAAACCTTCATCGTCTGGACTCCCTGTGGGATCGTTCGTGTCCGGATATGTCCCTGGCCAGTCCGCACCCTTCCGAGCGTCGAACACGGCCCCCCTGTGACGCGGACTGCTTCGTGGGGACGCCCGCGTCGTCGTGCCCCACGAAGGCCGGCCAGAGGCGCGGAGGGGGCATGAGAGTGGCGACCGGCGACGCGCGTCCCTTGGGCAGGACACCGCCGACGGCGACCGAGACTCGCAGGTTCCCCCCCTGCGCCACACCGCCGAAGGTCACGGGATCACTCCCGATGGCCTCCGTGGCATGGCCGTCCAAGAGGGTAGATCGAAAGATCACGTCGTGAGACTTGAGCCGTTCTTCACGACGGCAGCGGTGGCATCGCTCGACGGGCCTGTGCCGGCCGCGCGGGGCGGCCGAAAAAACCGGAAACCGCCGCCGATCCCGCGGTCGGCGGGATCAGGCCGCCCGGGCGGCGGCGGCGGTCGACTCGAACCGCACGCTCACCCGCTTGGAGACGCCCGATTCCTCCATCGTGACCCCGTACAGGGTCGTCGCGGAGGCCATCGTCTTTTTCGAATGCGTGACCACGATGAACTGGGTGGACGAGAGGAAGTCGCGGAGCACGCCCACGAACCGGTCGACGTTGGCCTCGTCGAGGGCCGCGTCGACCTCGTCGAGGACGCAGAACGGGCTCGGTCGCGACTTGAAGATCGCCAGCAGCAGGGCGACGCAGGTCATCGTCTTCTCGCCCCCCGAGAGCAGCGAGATGCTCCGCGGCTCCTTGCCGGGAGGACGGGCGACGATCTCGACCGCGGCCTCGAGGAGGTCGACGCCCTCCTCGAGCACGATGTCGGCCTGGCCACCGCCGAACACCCGCTCGAAGAGGTCGCGGAAGTGCCCGCGGACCGTCTCGATCGTCTCCGCGAGCAGCCTGCGGCTCTCGTCGTCGATCCGCGAAATGAGCTGCTCGATCGACTCCTTGCCGCCGGTGACGTCGGCGAGCTGGGCCTCGAGCGTGGCAAGCCGGGCGGCGAGTTCCTCGGCCTCACGGAGGGCCTCGAGGTTGACGGAGCCCATCGCCCCGAGCTTGCGGCGGAGTTCCTCGATCCGGGTCTCGAGCTCGGCGCGGTCGGCCGGAATCGGTTCCTCATCGGCGTCGGCGGCCGGCAGGGCCGGGGCGGGCTCGGTGGCGATCTCGGCGTCGATCGCGATGTCGTACTCGTCGCGGATCCGCTCCACGATCCGGGCGCGGCGATGGCGGGCCTCGCCCACCTCGAGTTCCAGGGTGTGCAGCCGATCGGCGAGCGCCGCCCCCTCCGCCCGCGTCGCCTCGACGTCGGCCGAGACACCCTGTCGGGCGGCGTCGGTCCGGGCGGCGTCGCCGAGGACCTCGGCGAGCCGCGTCGCGGCCTGCTCCGCCACCCACGCGGCTTCGGCGCGGGCGGCCGTGGCGGCGAGGAGCTCCAGTTCGTGGCCCGCGATTCGGCGGCGGGCCGCGGCCAGCTGGTCGCGGGCGGCGTCGAGCTCCAGCCGCGCAGCGGCGTGCGTGGCGGTGGTGGAGGCGACTGCGTCTCGGGAGCGGCCGAGCCGCTCCACGGTGGCGGCCTCGTTGATCCGCAGCGCCTGCACCTCCGCGAGCACCGCCCCGCGGTCGCGCTCGGCGTCGTCGATCGCCGCACGGCGGCGTGCGACCGCCTCGCGGGCCGCGGTCAGCACGCGGTCTGCTTCGTCGAGGTCGCGGCGCACGGACTCGCGATCCGCGTCGGCCGCCACGGCCCGCTGATCGAGCCTCCGCACCTCGGCTTCGAGGGCGACGAGCGCCTCGGCCGCCGCCTTGGCGTCGCGGTCCAGTCGGCTGATCTCGCCGCGGCCGGTGGCCACCGCCTCGGCGATCTCCTGCCGGCGGCGGCCGGCGGTGGCGATGTCGGTCGTGCGGGCATCGATGGCGGCCTGGGCGGCGTCGACCTGCCCGGTGGTCCGGGTGACGATCCGGGCGAGCTCTTCCCGTCGCTCCTCGAGGGCGCGGAGTTCGCTCCGGCGGGCCACGAGGCCGGCGCTGCCCGCGGGGGAGCCGACCGCGAAGCCGCCGTCGGCCCTCAGGCTGGCGCCGTCGCGGGTGAGGAACAGCGTGCCGGCTGGTGCCGTCGCCAGCAGGGGCAGGGCATGCTCGATCCGCTCCACGACCCACACCCGACCCAGCAGCCTGCGGACGAGGTCGGGCACCGCGGCGTCCGTGCGGCTCGCGGCGACCAGGCGGTCGAGTCGGCCCACCACCCCGATCGCGTCGGCGACCTCGAAGCCGTCGGGATCGCCGAGGCTCGCCGCCGCGAGGAATCCGATCCGGCCGCCGGCGGCGAGGATGCGCGCGGCCTCCGGCGTCGCGGACCAGCGGGTATGCCAGCCGATCGCCTCGTCGACGGAGTCGACGACGATGCTCTGGCCGAGTTCGCCGAGCGCGAGGTCGACGAGCGACGCCCACTCGACGCCGGCGACGACGAGATCGGCGAGCACCCCCGAGGTGCCGGGCACGCCGGATGACGCCCGGTCTTCGAGCAGCATCCGGGCCGCCTCCGAGAGGCCCTCGCGGCGGTCGATCAGCCCCTCGAGGACGTCATGCCGCTCGCGGCAGGCTTCGAGCGCCGCCTGCCAGCCCGCACGATCCTTCCATGCCGCCTGCAGCGCGGCGGTCTCCTCACGCTGGGCGGCCTCGAGCGCTTCGACCTCCGCACCTGCGGCCGCGAGCCTGGCCTCGACCGCCTGCAGGTGACCGAGGCACGCCTCCCGAGTCTCGCCGATCGTGGCCTGCCTGCCACGGGCGTCGGCAACCCGGATGCCGGCCGCATCGGCGGCCGCATGGGCGTCGGCGGCGACCGTCTCGGCACGTTCCAGCACGGACTCGAGCCGCAGGTGGCGTCGGCCGAGGTCCGCCTCCCGGGATCGGGCCGCTTCGAGGTGTTCCCGTGCCGCGTCGTCGTCGCCCTGCGCGCCGGCCGCGGCGGATTCACGGGTCGCCAGCCGTTCGCGGATTGACTCCAGGTCGGCGGCGATCGTCGCGGCCGTGCTCTCCGCGCGGGAGACGGCGGCGGCGGCGGCCCGTTCCGCGTCGCCGGCGGTGGCCACGGCGGCGGACGCATCGTCGAGATCGGTCGCGAACTCGTCCCGGCGGCCACGGACGAGCGTCTCCGTCGCGACGGCGGCGGCGAGCCGCTGGCTGTCGGCGGCCGCCTGATCGCGGGCGGCCTGCACCCGCGGCAGCAGTTCGTCGGACTCGGCCGCCAGCAGGCCGGCGGCGCGTGCCAGATCGCCGGCCCGCGCTGCGGAGGCGTCGGCCGCCGACCGGGCCGACGCGATCGCCTCCTCGAGGCCGGCGATGTCGGCATCGACGCCCCCGAGGTCGCGGGCCGCGGCGGCGATGCGGAAGCGTCGGAGCCGATCCTGCATCATCTTCCAGCGCCGTGCCCGTCCGGCCTGGTTGCGGACGGT
The DNA here is from genome assembly GCA_046075685.1 of Planctomycetaceae bacterium. Lineage (GTDB taxonomy): Bacteria > Planctomycetota > Planctomycetia > Pirellulales > UBA1268 > QWPN01. The sequence goes on from JBJTQP010000024.1 coordinate 3,644, forward strand.
GTCGAGCGGGCTCGACACCTCCCCCACGATGTCGGCGAGCCGCTGCCGGTTCTGCTCGGCCCGCTCGAGGCGGCGGAGCGCCTCGGCCCTCCGGCTCCGAAACCTGGTGATGCCCGCCGCCTCCTCGAACACCGCCCGCCGGTCGCGGCCCGACGCCACGAGCAGGGCGTCGACGCGGCCCTGCTCGATCACGCTGTAGGCCTCGGTGGCCGCGCCGGTGCCTGAGAACAGCTCGCGGATGTCGCGGAGTCGCGTCGGCTCGCCGTTCACGAGGTACTCGCTCTCGCCGTTGCGGTACACCCGCCGCGAGATCTGCACCGCGTCGGCCTGCACCGGCAGGTCGCGGGCGGAGTTGTCGAAGCACAGCGAGACTTCGGCCATGTTGAGCGGCTTGCGGGCCGCCGAGCCGGCGAAGATGACGTCGGTCATCTCCTTGCCGCGGAGGCTCCGCACCGACTGCTCGCCGAGCACCCACTTGATCGCGTCGACGACGTTCGACTTGCCCGAGCCGTTGGGGCCGACGACGACCGTGATCCCGTCGGGAAACTCGAACCGCGTGCGGTCCGCGAAGCTCTTGAAGCCGAACAGTTCCAGCGCGGTGAGCCGCGTCATTCGGTCTCGTCGCCGCCGCGGCCGCCGCCGTCCGCGGAGTCCGCGGTGTCGGCGGGGATGTCGCGGGCGCGGGCTGACGCCTCCTCGTGGATCGTCGGTCGACCATCACGGGCGTCGGGCAGGGCGTCGAAGGCCAGGCGGCTGGAGAGTGCGCGGGCGGCGCTGGCCTGCTGGAGGAACTGCACGGCGTCAGGATACGTGCCTCCGAGGTCGACGATGGCGCGGACGATCCGTTCGGCGGTGGCCGGCACCTCGGCCTGCTGGTCCGACTGGCCGGGCAGGAAGCGGCTCACGAAGGCGGTGTCGCCCTCGACGACGACCACGATCGAACCGCCGGCCTCCGCCCGCAGCCCGTCGGCCACGTCGTGATCCGCGCCGAAGAAGACGATCTCGGGGCGATGGCTGCGGGTGACGTGCACCAGCGGCGGCCCGGGGACGTCGAGCACGTGCAGGCCGCATGCGTTGCCGAGCCGCTCACCGCGGATCACGGGCAGGTCGGGATCCATCCGCCACAGCGCCCGGAAGGCGCCGTAGCGAGTCTCGGCGCTGCGGCTCGCGAGGAGCGATTGCAGGGCGTCGACGCCGTTGGCGTCGTCGAGCACGGAGAGGGCCGCGAGCGCGGCCGGCCGGGCGCTGCGGAGGCTGTTCGCCGCCTCCGCGAGGTGCGGCGCCGCCACCGACTCGCCGAGGTAGGCCAGGGCCTCGGCGGCGGCGAAGCGGATCTCCGCATCGCGGGAGTCGAGCGCGGCGCGGAGCGTCGGGATCGCGTCCTTGCCGATCGCCTCGAGCCGCAAGGCTGCGGTGGGAGCGGTGACGGGGTCGTCGAGCTGCCGTGCGAGGAGCTGGATGCGGGCGTGCCGCCCGCCCGGCGGCTCGATCACCGCGATGCTCTGCACGACGCGGACGTAGCGGCCGAGGTTGTGGCGATAGATGGTGGGCACCTCGAGCTCGATGTAGCGGTCGGTCTGCGGGTTGGCGACACCCCGCTTGGCGCCCCGGATCACGGCGTGGAACCGGCGGTTGATCCAGTCGCCGAGCCGCTTCGACATCGCAAACGAGCGATGCTCCGGACCGAGCACGAGGCCGATCTCCCGATCGACCAGGGCGACGCCGCCGCCGGGCACGACTGCCCGGAGCCGCGACTTGGCGTCGAGCGTGCCCTCGGCCACCGGATCGACCAGCAGCGGGCCTTCGGCCACGCCGAGTTCGTGGCCGTCGCGCAGCGTGTTGCCGACCACCGCCATTTCGGCGAGCCGCGTCTCCATCAGCCAGCCGCCCGCCAGGCTCGACGTGTCGTTGTCGGGCGGGACGTCCACGAACACGTCGAACCGCTCTCCCTTGCGGACGCCCGGCGGCAGGGAGCCGTGAGCCCAGACGAGCGACGTCGATCGCGAGGCGAGCAGGGCGTTGGGCTCGACGACGCCGCGGCCCTGCATGTCGGAGAGGAGCGTCTGCCGCTGGGGACCCGGCGGCGGATCGCCGCCGGTGTCGGCCAGGCCGGTGATCAGGGCGGCGCGTTCGATCCGCTTGGCGGTCAGTCCCCAGGGGGACGTGTAGTCGCCGACGAGGCGGGTGTCGGCCTCGAGCTGGGCAAGCGCCTCGAGCTCCGGACTCTGGCTGCGGATCGCCGGGCCCGCGCAGCCGGCGGCCATGGCGATCGCCGTCGCCGCGGCAGCGGTCACGTGGAGAAGCCACGACGAGACGCCGGTACGGGGAGCGGGCATGGCGGCGGATCCGGGAGTGCCACGGCCGGTGGATCCGGACCGCGGGCGGGGCGGGAACGTAGGCCCCGACGGCGCAGGGGGTCAAGGGTGTTTTGGCCGTTGGCGACCGCGATTGCCCGCCATCCGGGCGGCTGCTACGGTTCGCCCCTCGTCCCCGGGCCGCCGCCCTCGGCCGACCGGCCCAGACCCCGGCGCCCCACACCCGGCGCCCCAGACATCAGTCACCACGCATCAGTCACCAGATACCGGAGCGAGCAACCGTGACCGCGACCACCCACAACGGCCTCGGCATCCACGTCCGCTGGATGATCCGCCGCGACATGCCCGAGGTCATCGGCATCGAGCACGAGGCCTTCGAGTTTCCGTGGTCGGAGGAGGACTTCACCCGCTGCCTGCGGCAGCGGAACTGCATCGGGATGGTCGCCGAGTTGGCGGATTCGGTCGTGGCCTTCATGATCTACGAACTGCATCGCTCGCGGCTGCACATGCTCAACTTCGCGGTGCTGCGGTCGCACCGCCGGCTCGGCGTCGGCACGCAGATGATGGACAAGCTCGTCGCCAAGCTCACGCCGGACCGGCGGGGGCGGATCGTGCTCGAGGTTCGCGAGACCAATCTCGCGGCCCAGCTCTTCTTCCGGGCGCTCGGCTTCCGGGCGACCTCCGTGCTCAAGGACTTCTATCGCGACTCCACCGAGGACGCCTACCTCATGGAGTACGCCCTCGAGGCGTTCGCGCAGCAACGGCGGCTGGCCGGCTGACGCCGACGCACGCGCGGCGGAGTTCGAGCACCCGGCGCCGGAGCGTGGCGACGGCCGCCGCCGGCGACTCGCCGCGGGCGAACACGGTCATCAGCGGCGCACCGGCGGCCGGCGTCGAGCCCGGCGCGGGCACGTCGGCGAGGGCGCGGCGTCCGTCGGCGGAGCGCCAGCGGTCGTCGAGGGCCGCGACCGCGTCGGCCGCGGGATTCGCCGCGCGCCGACGGGGGGCGTAGGCGACGGCCTTCGCCCACACGCACCCGCCTGCTCCGGGATGCGGCGGATCGTCGTCGAGGCCGAAGGCGGCGAAGTGGGCTGCAGCCGGCGACCAGCCCGTGGCCCGCTCGATGAGCTCCATCGACGCCGTGGGCCGAGGGTTGACTTCCAGCACGTGCATCGTGCCTGCGTGGTCGACGATCAGGTCGGCGCCGCACAGGCCGATGAGCGGAAAGCCGGCGGCGAGGGCGGTGACCAGCGTGTCGAGGCCGTGACGCATGGCGTCGGGGATCGAATCGAGCGGCACGTTCAGCGAGCCGCAGTAGGCGAACTCGCCGCAGCCGCACCAGCGTGACCCCGGCACGGGCCGGCTGACACCCACGAGGATGGCACGGCCGCCACCGGCCACGAAACTCGCCGACCATTCCGCGCCCCTCACCCGTCGCTGCCAGACGAGCGGGATCTCCGTCGCGCGGGCGTCGATGCCGCGCCAGGCCGCGATGCCTCGTCCGCCGGCCGAGGCCAGCGGCTTGACGAGAAACGAGCCGTCGCAGGGCAGGCCCGCCGGGCTGCGGAACGTGTCGGGCATGCGCAGGCCCGCGTCGCGAAGCACGGCATCGAGTCGTGCCGGGTCGCGGACGGCGGTGAGTGCGGCGGGCCCGCAGCCGGCGAGCGGACGATCACGGGCGAGCACCTCGATCACGGCGGGGTGATTCTCGAGGCCGCCGGTGTAGGCCAGCGGCGCCGCCGGGAAGTCCGCGACGGCCCCCGGAATGCCGGCTGGATACCCGCCGCCGGCCGCGGCCAACCGCACCGTCTCGACGGCCGAGGCGACGAGGTCGCCGTCGCCATACAGGTCGGCCGCGTGCACCGACCATCCACGGCGGGCCGCCGACTCGACGAAGCCGCGGACGCTCGCCCCCACCACCACGCAGCGGCGCGGCCTCGAGCCGATGACGTCACAGGAGTCGTGCATCCTGGTGCCGGCCGTCGCCCGCTCCTTGTTGGGGAAGAGGCCCATGGTATCCTGACGGCCCATTTCGGGTTTCGCGTCCGCATACCTCCCAGGAGAGTGGCCCATGTCGATGTTTGTTGGTGAGGCGCTGAGCGGTGAAGGCAACGAGATCGCGCATATCGACCTGCTGATCGGCAGCAAGGACGGTCCCGTCGGCGTGGCCTTCGCCAACGCCCTGGCGCGGCAGAGCGAGGGTCACTCCAACCTCCTGGCGGTGCTCACGCCGAACCTCGCGGTCAAGCCGTCGACGGTGATGATCACGAAGGTGACGATCAAGGGTGCGAAGCAGGCGGTGCAGATGTTCGGACCCGCGCAGGCGGCCGTGGCGAAGGCCGTCGCCGACAGCGTCGCGGCCGGCGTGATCCCCAAGAGCGATGCGGAGAACCTCGTGATCGTGTGCGGTGTGTTCATCCACTGGCTCGCCGCCGACGACAAGAAGATCTACGACTACAACTATCAGGCCACGATGGACGCGATTGCCAACGCCATGAAGGGCAAGCCGACCGCCGACGAGATGATCGCCGGCAAGGACAAGGCGGCGCATCCGTTCCGCGGATTCTGACGATCGCGGCTGCCGGGCCGCTCCGGGGCCTGGCAGCCATGGCCCGCCGCGGGTGCCGCCGCCGGTGCACCCGAACTGGCGGAGGCTCGGCCTTCCCGGGCGAGCCGTTGGATGCGCGGCCGAGGCGTCAACCATGCCGAAGAAGGTGCTTCTCCAGCTCGACTGCGATCCGCAGCCGAGCACGTTCGACGCGATCGTCGCCGTTGACGCCGGCGCCGACGTGCTGCTGCGACACGGCGGCGTGACGCCGGCCAACGTCACGTCCCTCGTGCACGGTGCCATGTTCACCAGGGGCGGCGCCGACCTCGCCTCGACCGCCATCTTCGTCGGCGGCTCCGATGTGGCCGCGGCGGAAGCGGTGGCCCAGACGGTGCGATCCACCTTCTTTGGGCCCGTGCGGGTCGGCGTGCTCCTCGACCCGTCGGGGGCGAACACGACCGCGGCCGCGGCCGTCGTGGCGGCGGGCAGGCATGTGCCGCTGGCGGCCGGCTGTCGGGCGGTCGTCCTCGGCGGCACGGGGCCGGTCGGGCAGCGGGTGACGCGGCTGCTCGCGGGCAAGGCGGTCCATGTGGCCGTGGCATCGCGGTCGCTCGGCCGTGCGCACGCGGTGGTGCGGAGGCTCGTGGAGACGTCGGGCGTGCCGAAGTCGCGCCTCGAGGCCGTCGAGCATGCGGGCGGCTTCGCGGCCGACACCACTGTCGGCCGGGCGATCGCCGCGGCCGACCTGATCGTGGCGGCGGGCGCTGCCGGCGCGACGATGCTCGACGCCGCAGGCCTGCGGGCCGCGGTCAGGGTCCGCGTGCTGATCGATCTCAACGCCGTTCCGCCCGCCGGGATCGAGGGCGTGGCGGCGGGCGACAAGGCGGTCGCCGTGGGCTCGGCCGTGGCCTACGGTCCGCTCGGCGTGGGTGGCACCAAGATGAAGATCCACCGCGCGGCGGTGGCGAGAATCTTCCTGGCCCCGCCGGCGTATCTCGACGCCGAGGATCTGCTCGCGATCGGCGAGCAGATCGAGGCGGCGTGCTGACCGCCGGTCAGCGTGGCGGGCGGGCGTCATGGGGCGGTGACGGAGGTCGCGCGGCGGGCGGCGGTTCGCAGGTGTCGGGAGGCCGCCCGGTCGATGAGCCGGGGAAAGAAGCGGGCCGCCCACGCGTAGCCCCGTGCCTGCCAGCCGGGTGCGATCTCACGCCGGCGCCGCTCGATCGCCGTGGCGATCGCGCGGGCCGCCCGCTCCGCCGGCATCCGTCGGCCGCGCGACCACGGCGGCCGGCCGCCGGCGAGCAGCGACTCCCAGAACTCCGACTGCGTGGGGCCGAGGTCGACGAGCAGCACGCCGACGCCGTCCGGGGCCAGTTCCACCCGCAGCGTGCCGGCCAGCGAACGGAGCGCCGCCTTGGCGGCGCAGTATTCGCCGTGCAGCGGCAGGGGATGAAGCCCGAGGATCGATCCCACGAACACGATCACCGGATCGGCGCCGGCGAGCAGCGTCGGCAGCGCGTCGCGGACGAGCTCGGCCGGGGCGGTGAGGTCGAGATCGATGATCCGGGCGAAGGTCGCGGGCGAGAGGTCGCGAAACCTGCCGATCGCGCCGCCGCCCGCGGCGGCGACGACGCCGTCGATGCCGCCGAGCCGCGCGGTCGCGTCAGCCACGAGCTGCCGGCGAAACGCCGGGTCGCAGATGTCGCCGGCCAGATGGGCCAGCGGGGCGCCCGCGGTGGCGGCCACCTGTTCGAGCCGCTCGCTGCGGCGGGCGGTGGCCAGCACACGCCCCCCGCGCCGGACCAGTTCCACGGCCACCGCACGGCCCACCCCCGACGACGCTCCCGTGACGATGAACCGCTTCCCGGCGATCAGGCGACGGCCGAAGGGCATGGGATCACCGTGGAGTGGAAGAGGGCTCGAGCACGTCGGAGCCCGCGGCCGCAGCGGCGTCACCGGGGCTGCGGGCATGCGGGCGGATCGTGGCCTCGGCCTCCGGGATCCGGCCGAGCAGGGCGGCGGGCACGCGGCAGTGGACGACCACGCGGTCGTCGCTGAACCGCCGCGAAAGCACCTCGCCGTGTCGCCCCAGCCAGGCCAGCAGGCGGCCGTTGCCCGGATCGGTCTCCACGTCCACGTCACGGAAGCCGCGGCCCAGGGCGTCGCTCACCGCGCGGGCGAGTTCGGGAAGGCCGCCACCGGAGCGGGCCGAGATGCCGATCGCGTGCGGGTACCGGGCCAGGATCCGCTCCCGGTCGCCGCGGTCGGGAATCGCATCGAGCTTGTTGAGCACCAGCAGCGTGTCCTTCTCGTCGACGTGGAGCTCCTCCAGCACGCCGCGCACCGCCGCCACCTGCGCGTCGACGAGCGGGCTCGAGGCGTCGGCCACGTGGAGCAGCAGGTCGGCCTGCCGCGTCTCCTCGAGCGTGGCCTTGAAGCTCGCGATCAGGCGGTGGGGCAGGTCGCGGATGAAGCCGACGGTGTCGCTGAGGAGCACCGGCCCCCAGCCGGGCAGCCGCCAGCGGCGGGTGCGGGTGTCGAGGGTGGCGAAGAGCTTGTCCTCGGCAACCTCGTCGGCGCCGGTGAGCGCGTTGAGCAGCGTGCTCTTTCCGGCGTTGGTGTAGCCGACGAGCGACACGGTCATGTGGTCGTGCCGCGCGGCCACCTGCCGCTCGCGGCGGCAGTGGATCTCGGCCAGTTCGGTCTTCAGGTCGTGAATCCGCTTCTCCACCAGCCGCCGGTCGACCTCGAGCTGCTTCTCGCCGGGGCCGCGCATGCCGATCCCCATCTTGAGCCGCGAGAGGTGCGTCCACATCCGCTTCAGTCGGGGCAGCGAGTACTCGAGCTGGGCGAGTTCGACGGCCAGGCGGGCCTCGTAGGTGCGGGCCCGGGCCGCGAAGATGTCGAGGATCACCTCGGAGCGGTCGAGCACCTTGACCTCGAGGGCCTGCTCGAGGTTGCGGGTCTGCGCGGGGGAGAGGTCGTTGTCGAAGATCACCACGTCGGCGTCGTGTCCGGCGACCACGCCGCGCAGCTCCTGCACCTTGCCCTTGCCGAGGTAGGTGGTCTGGTCGGGACGCTCCCGCCGCTGCGTGAGTTCGGCGACCACGCGGGCGCCGGCCGTCGCCGCGAGCCCGGCGAGCTCGTCGAGCGGATGGTCGGGATCGACCGGCGCCTCGAGGAACACGCCGACCAGCACCGCCCGCTCGCTCTGCATGCCCGTGCGTCCGCGGTCCTTCATTCATCCTCCTCGCGCGGCGGATCGCCGGCGGCGAGCTGGCGGCAGCTCTCCCAGCGGCGCACGTCGAGCAGGCCGTCGGCCACGGCATCCTTGACGGCGCAGCCATCCTCGTGGTCGTGGGTGCAGTCGGGGAAACGGCAGAGATTGGCGAGCGGCCGCAGGTCGCGGAAGGCGCTGGGCACCTCGGCGGGCGTGAGCTGCCACGGCTGGAACTGCCGCACCCCGGGGGTGTCGACGAACCAGCCTCCGAAGCGATGGGGCAGCAGCCGGGCGGTGGTGGTGGTGTGCCGCCCCTTCTCGTTGTCGCGGCTCACCTCCGCCACGCGGAGGCCGAGGTCCGGATCGAGCGCGTTGAGCAGCGAGGACTTGCCGACGCCGCTCTGGCCCACCAGCGCGGTCACGCGGCCGCGGAGTTCCGCCTGGAGCCGCACCACGCCCATGCCGGTCACCGCGGAGCAGAGGATCACCGGATAGCCCATCCGGGCGAACACGCCGGCCAGTGGCACGAGCGTGGCCGGCTCGACGAGGTCGACCTTGTTGAGGCAGACGAGCGGCCGGATGCCGGCGGCCTCGGCGGCCACGAGCAGCCGGTCGATCAGCCCCGGCTTGAGATCGGGCAGGGCCGCGCTGCCGACGATGACGACCTGGTCGACGTTGGCGACGATCACGTGCCGCCGCCCGCGGCTGTCGCGGGAGAGCGATGTCGTCCGCGGTTCGATCGCCTGGATCGCGCCCTCGTCGCCGACGTCACGGACGCGCACCCAGTCGCCGGCCGCGAGCGGGTGCCGCTGGTCGGTGGCGACCGTCCGCAGCAGCCGCCGCATGGTGCAGCGGACGACACGGCCGTCGTCGGCCTGCACGTGGCTTTCGAGGCCGTGCACGTTGAGCACCCGGCCCCGCCACGCGGCCGCGGCGGCGGGCTCCACCGGCAGCCCGTCGACGCGGTCGCCTCCGGCGGCGTGCGCGATCACGGTCCGCTTCCGGGTCAGGTCTCCCTTGCCCGAGATCCGCTCGCTGGTCGCCCTGTCGGCCGCCGCGTCGAGGTCGTCGCCGAGCGCCCTCGTCAGGTCGCCGTCGCGGCGGCGCGTCGAGCGGTTCTTGCGAAACTCGACGCGCAGCTTGCGGGGTTTGGCCATGCGGCGGGGTCAGGTCGCGGGGCGACGGGGCTTGGCGGCGGCCGCTGGGCGTCGATTCTCGAGGCCCGCCGACTCCAGCAGCGACCGGCCGAAGATGCTTTCCTGGGACGTCTGGGGCTCGACGGGGGCCATTGCACCGAGGCGGGCCGGCTCGTAGGCGATCTCGTACTTGTGACGGGCGATGCCGATCTTGTCGCCCGGCTGGAGCCGCTGCTCGGCGGTCACGCGGGTGCCGTTGACCTTCGTGCCGTTGCTGCTCCGCAGATCCTCGATCACCCAGTAGCCCTCGACCAGCGAGAGCTTGCAGTGCTCGCCGGACACGTTGGGAAAGCGGAGGACGATGTCCGCGCTCTCGCGGCGGCCGACGATCAAGGTCGGCTTGAGAAGCGGAATCGGGTCGCCTCCGCCGACGGGAAGCAGTTCTCCATACATCTGGGAATCGCCGTGAAACGCGGGCCTGATCATGGCCGACTCCTGTCGTTGGCCCCTGCACATGGAAGGTACGACCGTGCCGCTGGGTGGTCAAGGCGGCGGCCGACGATCGGGACGGTAGAATGCGGGGCGAAGCGACTGGAGCGGACCGGGTGATCGCCGGCCGCGGCGTCCCGGCCGGCAACGGCCGGATCCGCGCCGCGGCGGGAGGAAAGTCCGGGCTCCACAGGGCTCGATGGTGGGTAACGCCCACCGGCCGCGAGGCCAGGGACAGTGCCACAGAAAGCAAACCGCCGACGGGGCCTCGGCCCCGCCGGTAAGGGTGAAACGGTGAGGTAAGAGCTCACCAGCAGGCCGGGTGACCGGCCTGGCTCGGAAAACCCCATCGGGAGAAAGGCCAAGCAGGAAGAAGATCGCCGTCGTCCTCGCGGGCGGCGGCGGCGCGAGGCGGCCCGTCTCGCACCCGCTTCCGGGTCGGCTGCTCGAGGCCGCGGGCGACCGCGGTCCTAGAGAAATGGTCGCCGGCCGCCGCTCACGCGGCGGACACAGAACCCGGCTTACAGGTCCGCTCCAGTCTGCTTCGCTCCCTGCGGCCCGGCGGCCGCCGGCTCGCGGTCGGCCGCGAGGTCGCGGTGCTCCTGCTCGTCGAGCAGTTTCATCAGCTTCGAGATGCACAGCGTGTTGATGCTGACCCGCATCTGCTCGGCCTCGCTCTTGAGCGTCTCGTGCAGCGACTTCGGCATCCGCACGGTCACCACCCGCTGGCTTTCCCGCTGGGACTGCCGGTCGTTCTGGCGGGCCCGGAGCCCGTCGAGCATCTCGCGGATGCGGGCGTACTGCGGTGAGCACTCGAACCGGAGCAGGGAATCGGCGTCGGAGAAGGTGCGGCGGACGATGCCGTCAACGCCCAGCACCTCCCGAAAGAAGACCACCCACTCCGGCTCCATGGCATAGAGCCGCTCCGCCACCTGCAGCACCGCCGTGGCGGCGTGGCTGTCGGTGGCCTGGGGCTGGTGGGCGGTATTGATCGGCATTGCGGATCCCTCCGAGGCGACGTTCCACCGCCGGCCCACGCCGGCGGCGTCGCGGCCGGGAGTTCACCGAGGAACTCCTTGATGCCACGACGGGAAACTCTTGGAGGGGAGTCAAGCGACAGCACCAAGTGCAGTGCTATCAACGACTTGCGACGCGCAGGCAGGGCGTGTCTCGTTTTGCGGCAGCACTGCCCTTTCGCGATGCAGCCGGAGGCCTGCCTTGTTTGTAGGCAGGGCGGTCGTGTCGCATTTCCAAACTGTCCGGGTCGTGCGGGTGGGCGTTCGGCCCTTCCGCCGGCGGGCATGTCAATCTGGGCAAGCGTTGCCGCCAGCTGTTCCGGCCCGCTCGAGTTCCCCTGCCACGGCCTCGGTCACGTCGGCGGCCGTGACCGTCTGGAGGCCTCGCCAGGCGGGGACCGCGTTCACTTCGAGGACGACCGGCCCGTCCGCAGCCGGCAGCACGTCCACCCCGGCGATTCGCGCGCCGACCGCTGCTGCCGCCCTGCGGGCCATTGCGATGACCTCCGCGGGCGGCACGGCCGGGGCGGGCCGGCCGCCGAGGGAGACGTTCGTCCGCCACTCGCCCGGCTCCGCCACCCGCCGCATCGCGAAGGCCTCGTCGCCGACCACGAGCACGCGGAAGTCCCAGCCCGCATGCGGAACGAACTCCTGCACGTAGGCGAGACCGGTCGACACGCTCGCCCCTGCTGCGTCGGCATCGGTCAGCCGCACCACACCGCGGCCCCGCGAGCCGAACAGCGGTTTCGCCACGCAGTCGCCCCCGAGTTCCTCCCAGGCCCGACGGGCCGAGGCTGCCGACTGCACCACGATCGTCCGCGGCACGGCGATCCCGGCCCGGGCCAGGATCGCCAGCGAGAGGTACTTGTCGATGGCGATCTCGAGAGCCCGGGGAGGATTCACGACCGGCGTGCCGCCGGCGGCGAGCTGGGCGACGGCGTCCATCCGGAAGATCACCTCCTCGAGCCGCGACGATTCCTCGCCAAGGCCCGGCATGCCGCGCACTGCGACGACGTCGGCCTTCGCCAGTGGAGGGGGCTCGATGCGTGGTCCTGCCGTGGCGACGGCGGCGGCGACGCTGCGCCAGGAGATCACGTCGACCGCGTGGCCGCGGCGCCGCAGGGCGGCGTCGAGACGCTCGACATGCCATCCGCCCCGCTCGCCGAGCACTGCGACCCGCATCGTCGTCACCGGGAGGGGCCGGTGGCGAACGAGGCGGCGACGAGATCCGGCGCGACCGCGCCGAACCGCTGCCGGCGGCCGGTCTCCACGCTCACGAACTCCACGGCGGCCGGCGCGAACAGCGCCGGGTCGACCGCATAGAAGTCGCGGCCGGCCCGCTCGAACAGGGTGAGGAACGACTCCCCGTGGGCCGCCGAGCCGCTGCTCACGCAGCGGGGGCCGATCGCAGCGAGGTCGGCGTCGCCGCCGGCGACGTCGAGCACCACCCGGCCGCCGTACAGGATGGCGTCGTTGGTGCGGCCGATCGCGGCGAGGTCCCGCGTCGCCACGGGTGGCAGCGGCGCCACGCCCACGCCGGCGACGATCCGGTCGACGGCGAACGACAGGTCGTGGAGCTTGTGAAGCGCCGTCTCGACCGATCGGGCGACCACCTGCAGGCCGCCCGCGACGCTGGCGGTGCGGGCCACGAGCAGGATGAGGCGCTCTGCCATGACGCCTGCCGCGGCGGCGAGCGCACCGCAGGCCTCGGCGGGCGGCAGCGTTCCCGATTCAAGGATGCCGACGGCGACGGCGGGACGCTCGCGGTGGCCGATCGCGTCGTACAGCCGCTCGCGTCCGATGGCGGCGCGGATCGGGCCGCTCGCCATCGCGTAGTAGCCGTCGGTGGCGACCTTCCAGCCCGCGTACTGCGCGGCGAGGCAGGCGACCGGCGGGGCGGCTGTCCGCACTTCGACGGCCGGCCACGGCATCCCGGGCCAGATGTCGACGAAGCACTCCGCCGCCCCGCCCGGGGGCAGCAGCCGCGGCTCGCCCAGCCCGCCCATCGCGATCCGCGTTATCAGCAGGCCGGCCTCCGCGCTTCCGGCCGCGTCGACGCCGCAATCGACCACCGTGGCGCCGCCGCGGCGCTGGACGGCCACGCCCAGATCCCCGGGGCGGTCGAGGAGGGGTCGCGCCAGTTCGTAGGCCGCTTCGTTGAGTGACATGGCGGGTTCCCCGGAGCCGACCATAATGCGGTGCGACGCGCCGGCCCACAACGTCCGCCAGCCGAACGCGACCGCAACCCCTGCCACGAGGCCGCCGGCGTGCCCAGCCTGACCGTCGAGAACTACGTCAAGACGATCGAGCAGATCACCGGCGGCCAGGACGGGCGGCCCGCGACCACCGGCCAGATCGCGGCGGCGCTCGGCGTGTCGCCCGGCACCGTCACGAGCATGCTCAAGACGCTCGACGCTGCCCGGCTCGCGACCCACCGGCCCTACGGCGGCGTGGCCCTGACGCAGGCGGGCCGCATGCTCGCCCTGCGGGTGATCCGCCGCCACCGCCTGATCGAACTCTTCCTGCTCAAGACCCTCGACATGAGCTGGGACGAGGTGCACGACGAGGCCGAGCACATGGAGCACGCCGTCAGCGACCTGCTCGTCGAGCGCATCGACGCGTTTCTCGGCCGGCCCGAGGTTGATCCGCACGGCGATCCGATCCCGCGGGCCGACGCGGTCTCGCTCGCCGAGCCGGCCGACGGCACGCGGCCGCTGGCGGAGTGCGGTGCCGGCGAAGCCTTCCGCCTCGCCCGCGTCCTCGACCAGTCGTCCGAGTTTCTCCGCTACCTGACCGAGTGCGGCCTGACGCTGGGCACGGTGGGCACCGTGGAGGGCACGCTCGACGGTGCCGGTGTCATGCAGGTCCGCATCGGCGACGCGGGGCTGTCGCTCACGCGGGATGCGGCCGACAAACTGATCGTGGCCGACGCCTGAGACGGCTCACCCGTGACGCTCGCCTGTTCGTGAGGCTCGGGGATCAGGTGAAGTCCGCCTCAGCCGAGCGATCCGCGGGCGGGATCACTCCGACGCCCACACGGCCGACTGCCCGAGGCACTCGTCGACCGAGACGCGGATCACGCCGGCGAGCGGCCTGCCTGCGGCGGCGAGGGCGTCGCGCACGCCGTGGCCGATCCAGTGGGCGAGCCACTCCGCCGTGGTGTTGGGGACCGGCAGCAGCACGCACTCGTCGGCGGGAAAGACCCAGCGGCGGCGGCCGCGGAACGTGACCGTGATCTCGTCGTGGCCGTGGGGGCCGCGGGCGGTCGCGACGGCGAGCCACGGACTGGCCGCGGGCAGGAGCATCCGGTGATCGAGACGGGCGAGCACGGCCGAGATGGTGTCGCGGAGCGCGATGAAGTCGACAACCATGCCGTGGGCATCGGGCGTCCCCGCGACGTCCACGGAGACGGTCCAGTTGTGGCCGTGCACCGGCTCGCAGATGTCGTCCGTCAGGGTGATGAAGTGGCCGGCGGAGAAGACGTGAACCGCCTTCCGGAGCCGGACCTCGAACTGCTCGGTCATGGCGTCAGATGGGGAGCCTTGGGTGGAGTCTTGGGGGGAGTCACGCGACGCCGAAGCGGGGCGGGCACACGCGTCCCGTGCGGAACAGAATATAGAGGGCGGCGGCCACGAGGTCGGCCGTCGTGCCCGGGTTGCGCCGCGCCGGGATCCGGAGCATGCGGTCGAACCGGGCCAGCGCGGCCGGGCGGCCGGGATCGCCGGCGGGCGGCATCTCGGCGGCGGCGGCGGAGACGAGGGCCGCGATGTCCGCGCCGTGCCGGCGGCCGATGAGGGAGTCGGGCTCCCGGGCGAGTTGGCGGACGTGGCAGTCGACGACCGCGTCGAGCAGGGGCAGGCCGGCGTCGACCGCCGCCGCGAGGTCGGCGACGGGGCCGGCGAACAACGGCTCGAAGCCATGCGCCCAGAGCGCCGCGATCCGGTCGCGGCCGGCGGCGGCCCGCATGGCGGCGCGGATGTCGTCCGGCGGCGGGCCCGCGACATCGTCGCTCGCCACGCGGCCCATGCCCCCGGGCCGCGCCCGGGCGATCGCCCGCCAGATCGCCGCCGCATCGCCCGCGTCGAGCCGGGCCAGCACCCGCGCCACGGCCGCGGCATCGAGCGGCTCGCCGTCGGGCACCGCGGCCAGCGGTGCCGTCAGGAGGACGATGCCGAAGTTGGCATTGGTGTCGGTGGCCGCCCGCGCCGCCTCGACCGCCGCCAGGATCGTGTCGCCCACCGGCGTGGCGGCGGCGCGGTCGATCGCCGGCGCGATGGCGACCGCCGCGGCGACGAGGTCGTCGTATGCGAGGTCGGGGAACGACGCGCCGGGGTGGACGTTGCCCGGCTTCGCGGCGGTCGCCTCGACGATGCCGGCCGCGGCGGCGCACCAGCCCCGGCTTCCCGCAAGGCACGGCAGCGTTTCGAACGCCGCGAGCGTGCGGGACGTGACGGTCGTAGCGACGGAATCCGCCATCGGCGTCTCTCGACGGGGGCCGCGACCGCGTCGGGCCATCCTGCAAGGGTACACTCCCGGGGAGCGGTCGTGGCGGCCGCCGGGAGCGACAGACGCATGGCGACGGTGGGCGACGAGGTGCCGGTCACGACCTTCGGGCCGGAGTGCTTCATCAACCGCGAACTGAGCTGGCTCGACTTCAACCAGCGGGTGCTGGAGGAGGCGGAGAACGCCGACAACCCGCTGATGGAGCGGCTCAAGTTTCTCGCGATCGTGAGCTCGAACCTCGACGAGTTCTTCATGATCCGCGTGGCGGGGCTCCGCGAGCAGGCCTTCGGCGAGAGCGCTCCGCAGGACTATTCGCCCGACGGCATGTCGGCGCCCGCGCAGCTCAAGACGATCGCCAGCCGCACGCAGGACCTCGTGGCCCGGCAGTATCGCTGCCTCCGCGACAGCATCGGGCCGGCGATGACCGCGGAGGGCTTCCGGCTGCTGCGGTACGAGACCCTCGAGGGGAGCCAGCGGGACCAGGTCGACCGCTTCTTCCGCGAGCGGGCCCTGCCGATCCTCACTCCGATGGCGGTCGATCCGGCGCATCCGTCGCCGCGGTACCACAACCGGGGCCTGTACCTCGGCGTGATGCTCCACCGGGGTGAAGGGCTCGGGCCGAAGCGGATGTTCGCGGTGGTGCAGGTGCCGCAGGTGCTGCCGCGGATCGTGGCGGTGGCCGGCGGCGAGCCGGGCACCTTCCCCTTCGTGCTCCTCGAGGACGTCGTCTCCGCGCGGCTGCCGGAGCTGTTCGGCGGATTCACGGTGGAGTCGTGGACGGCCTTCCGCATCACCCGCGACAGCGACGTCGACCTGCTCGAGCAGGAGTCCGACGACATGCTCCGGCTGATCGAGGACCGCATCAAGGCCCGGCAGCGTGGTCAGGCGGTGCGGATCGAGATCGCGTCGAAGGCCGACGACGCGCTCGCCGAGATGATCATCGACGAGGAGGGCCTGCAGGGCTCGGCCCGCGGCCAGGGCGACGACTACAGCGAGGTCTACCGCATCGACGGCCCCCTCGACCTGACGTCGCTCTGGGAACTCTACAAGCTGCCCGGCTTCGACCGCCTCCGCGACAAGCCGTTCACGCCGCGGATCCCCCGCGGCCTGGAACGCCGCAGCCCCGACATCTTCGCCGCCATCGCCCAGCGCGACATCCTGCTCCATCACCCGTATGAGTCGTTCGATCCCGTGGTGGAGTTCGTGACGGCGGCGGCGGCCGACCCCCGCGTGCTGGCCATCAAGCAGACGCTCTACCGCACCAGCGGCGACTCGCCGATCTCGCGGGCGCTGATGGCCGCGGCCGAGTCGGGCAAGCACGTGACGGCGCTGGTGGAGCTCAAGGCCCGCTTCGACGAGGCCAACAACGTCAGCTGGGCGCGGCAGATGGAGCGGGCCGGCGTGCACGTGGTGTTCGGGTTCCTGGACCTCAAGACCCACTGCAAGGTGTCGATGGTGGTCCGCCAGGAGGGCCAGGGGCTGCGGCGGTACGTCCACCTCGGCACCGGCAACTACAACCCCACGACCGCGCTGTCCTACACCGACCTCGGCCTGTTCACGGCCGACGAGGCGATGGCCGAGGACGCATCGGCGCTCTTCAACCTGCTCACGGGCTACTCGCAGGGCCATGCCTGGCAGCGGCTGATCGTGGCCCCGAACGACCTGCATCGCCGGACGATCGAGCTGATCCAGGAGCAGGCCCGCCGCGCGGAGGCCGGGCTCCCGGCGCGGATCTTCGCGAAGATGAATGCGGTGGTCGATCCCCGCGTGATCGAGGCCCTCTACCGGGCCAGCCAGGCGGGGGTGCCGATCGACATCGTGGCCCGCGGCATCTGCGGCCTGCGGCCCGGCGTGCCGGGCCTGAGCGAATCGATCCGCGTGCGGAGCGTCATCGACCGGTTCCTCGAGCACAGCCGGATCTACGTGTTCGGGCCCGACGACGACGCGCAGGTGTTTCTCTCGAGCGCCGACTGGATGCCGCGGAACTTTTTCCGGCGGGTGGAGGTGATGTTTCCGGTGCGGGCTCCCGACCTGGCCGGACAGATCCTGCGGGATATCGTGCCGGTGTACCTCGCCGACAACGTCAGGGCCCGGCAGCTCGATCCCGACGGCACGTGGCGGCTGCTCGCGCCCGGCGGCTCGCAGCCGCCGCGCCGCTGCCAGCATGAGTTTCTCGACCAGCGTCCGGCTGCGGTCGACGGCGACGGCGCACGGCCGTCGCCTTGAGGGGCCGGAGGGCGGCCCGTAAAATCACCTCTCGATCACCCGGTGCGCGGAAGGGTCCTTGTCAATGGCGGACGATCACTATCAGACCCTGGGCGTGCCGCGGACGGCGTCCGCCGAGGACATTCGCAAGGCCTACCGCGAACTTGCCCGCAAGTATCATCCCGACCTGCATCCCGACGACGACGCCGCCAAGGAGAAGTTCAAGCAGGTGCAGGCCGCCTTCGACGTGCTCAACGATCCGAGCAAGCGGGAGATGTACGACCGCTACGGGAGTTCCTTCGAGGGCGTGGGCGGCGGCGGTCAACGGGGCGGCTGGGGCGGCGGGCCGTTTGCCGGCGGCGGTGGGTTTCCCGGCGCCGGGGGAAGCGAGATCGACCTGGAGAGCCTGTTCGGCGGCGCCGGCGGCTTCGAGCAGCTGTTCGGCGGCGGTCGCCGGTCGGCCGGGGCTGGAGCTGGCGCCGGTGGCTCGCGGCGGCGGCGACAGCCGCAGGCTGCCGGTGAGGACCTCACCGCCCGGATCGGGATTCCCTTCCGGCTCGCGATCGACGGGGGCAAGACCGATCTCGTCGTGGACCGCGGCGGCACGAAGGAGACGATCAGCGTCACGATCCCGCATGGGATTCCCGACGGGGCGCGGATGCGGCTTCGCGGGCAGGGTCATCCGGGAGTCGGCGGCGGCCCGGCCGGCGACATCGTGCTGGAGGTCTCCATCGAGGCTCACCCCGTGTTCCGCCGCGACGGCGACACGCTGGAGGTGACGGTGCCCGTCACGCTGGCGGAGGCGATCGAGGGCGCGAAGGTGGACGTGCCCACGCCGTGGGGCACGATCGCGCTCAAGGTGCCGCCCCGCACGAGCAGCGGCCGCAAGCTCCGGGCCGCAGGGATGGGCGTGCGGCATGCCAACGGCTCCAAGGGCGACCTGATCGCCGAAGTGCAGCTCGTGCTGCCGGAGGGCGATGCCGCCGGGATGGACAGGCTGCTCGAGGCGGCCCGGGCGGCGCAGGGTCCTGGGCCGCACCCGCGGGCCGGTCTCGCGTGGTGACCCAGCGGCCGGCCGGCTTTTCGCGACGGTGCAGGCTGCTGCGGCCGGCCGACTTTTCCCGCGTCTACGACACCCGCCAGTCCGCGGCTGCAGGGCCGCTGGTGCTGTATGCGGCGGTGAACCGCGGGGACCCGGCCGGAGTTCGTCTCGGCCTGTCGGTGTCGCGACGGATCGGCTCCGCCGTGGTGCGGAACCGCTGGAAGCGGCGGCTGCGGGAGGCGTTTCGCACGATCCGCGCGCGGCTGCCGGCCGGCAACGACTTCGTGATCGTGGTGCGCTCGGGCACGGCACCGGCAGGCGCCGCCGGTGCCCGCCAGATCGAGGCTGCCGTCGCCGACCTCGTCACGCGGGTGGTGCGTCGGCGGGGCTACGCCGCCGCGGAGCCGCAGCCCCGCCGCGAGCCGCCGAGCCGGGATGCGCGGCGATGACGGGCGACCCGCATGACGTTCGCCGCGGCGGGATCGCGGGGATCTGCGATCGCGTTGCCTCCGCGGTGCTGATCGCGGGAGTCGTCGCCTACAAGCTGACGCTCAGTCCGCTGCTCGGGCGGCACTGCCGCTTCCAGCCGACGTGCAGCAGCTACTTTCGCGCGGCGGTCGAGAAGCATGGCGCCGTCCGTGGGACGGCAAAGGGCTTGGCCCGGATCTGCCGCTGCCATCCCTGGCATGCCGGCGGCTACGACCCGCCCTGAGCGAGGTCGGCGAGCACGCGGCCGTTGGCCGGAGGAAACCGCAGCGTAGGCAGCTCGGTCAGCGGAACCCACGTGAACGGCGGCCGCGGCTCGGGCTGAGCGGCGAGCGGGATGGCCGCAAAGAACAGGATCTCGAGCGGCCCCCCGCGGGACTGGCCCACGCTGCGGTCGAGCAGCCGGTCGATCCGCACCGCGATGCCCGACTCTTCGAGGCACTCGCGGGCCGCGGCCGTCGGGGGCGACTCGCCCGGCTCCACCTTGCCGCCGGGAAACTCGTCGAGCCCGGCCGCATCCACCGCATCGACGGCCCGGCGTCCCACGAGCACGCGGCTCCCGTGCACGACGACGGCCACCGCGATCTGCATCACGGCCGGATCATCCCGCGATCACTCCTGCGCCGCCTGCTTGGGCACGAGGTCGAGCAGGCGACCCGGCGAGCCCATCACGTTGTAGCCCGCGTCGACGTGGAGGATTTCGCCCGAGATGCCCTGCGAGTCGCGGGAGAGCAGCCAGGCGCCCGCCTTGCCGACCTCCTCGTGGCTGATGTTGCGGCCCATGGGCGACATGTGCTGGTAGAGGCCGAGCATGTCGTCGACGCCCGCGCCGCGGCCGGCGAGCGTCCGCAGCGGGCCGGCGCTCACCGCGTTGACCCGCACCCCGGCCGGGCCGAGGTCGAACGCCATGTACCGCATGCACATGTCGAGCGTGGCCTTGCAGACGCCCATGATGTTGTAGCCCGGCACCACCTTCTCGCCGCCGAAGTAGGTGAGCGTGAGGATCGACGAATCCGTGGAGAGAAACCCGCGCGACAGCCTGCCGACGGCCAGCAGGCTGTAGGCGCTCGTCTCCATCGCCACGCGAAAGCCATCGCGGCTGCA
>JBJTQP010000025.1:0-11522 GCA_046075685.1 Planctomycetaceae bacterium
GCCGCGGGCAGCGTGGCGATCACCTCGCGGAGCGTGCGGTCGTCGTTGTCGAGCCCCGGGCACCACGTTCGCCACGTGGCGGTGGGCTTCGCTGTCGCATCGTCGAATCGCGTCAGGCTGGATTGCGTCGTGGCATCACCCGACGGAATGCTAGGCGGCGGCCGATGGCGATTCCACGTTACGATGGCGGCCCGTCGAATCGCCGTTTGCGCTCCCATCCGAGACCTCCACGTATGCGAGTCGCTCCCGCCCTGATCCTGCTGGCCGCAGCCCTCCACGCGAGTGCAGCGGCGCAAAGCGACCCGCACGAGGCGCATGCGTCAGCAGGCATCTCGGGCATCCACCCGCACCTCGCGATGGCGAACGACGAGGGGGAGTGCGGCACCGGTGCGGTCGTGCCCTGGGCCGGCCGGCTGTGGGTGGTCACCTACGGGCCCCACCTGCCCCGCGGCTCGTTTGACAAGCTCTACGAGATCGCTTCCGACCTCCGCCGCTCGATCCGGCCCGAGAGCCACGGCGGCACGCCGGCCAATCGCATGATCCACGCGGAGTCGCGGCAGCTGTTCATCGGGCCCCACGTGATCGACGAGTCGGGCCGCGTCCGCACGATCTCCCACGACCGCATGCCGGGGCGGCTTACCGCCGTGGCCCGCCATCTCACCGACCCCGCCGCCAAGGTCTACGTGGCCACGATGGAGGAGGGCCTCTACGAGGTCGACGTCACCACGCTCGACGTGGTGCCGCTGATCCGCGACGGCAACATGCCCCTGCCGAAGGACGGCGCCGCCGACTCCTTCGGCAGCGTCGTCTCGAAACTCCCGGGCTATCACGGCAAGGGCTGCTATTCCGGACAGGGCCGCGTCGTGTATGCGAACAACGGCGACCGGGCCGCCTCGGCGCAGGCCGTGCTCGGCGACCCCACCACGCCCAGCGGCGCTCTCGCCGAGTGGCGGAAGCCCGGCGACGACTGGTCGCTCGTCCGCCGCAACCAGTTCACGGAGGTGACAGGCCCCGGCGGCCTGTCGGGCAATCCCCATCCCGACACCGATCCGATCTGGAGCGTCGGCTGGGACGCCCGCTCGCTGCTCCTGATGGTGCTCGACGACAACGCATGGCACGCCTTCCGGCTGCCCAAGGTGAGCCATGCCTACGACGGCGCCCACGGGTGGAACACCGAGTGGCCGCGGATCCGCGACGTCGGCGACGAGGACGGCAGCCTGCTGATGACGATGCACGGCGCGTTCTGGCGGTTTCCGAAGTCATTCTCGGCCGCGCAGGCCACCGGCATCCGGCCGCGGTCGGCCTACCTGAAGGTGATCGGCGACTTCTGCCGCTGGGGCGACGACCTCGTGTTCGGCTGCGACGACGCGGCCGCGAAGGAGTTTCTCAACAAGCGGCGGGTGAAGGGGGCGATCGCGGGGCCGACGCGGTCGAACTCCAACCTCTGGTTCGCCTCGCCCACCCTGCCCGACCACCTCGGGCCTCCCCACGCCTCCGGCGCGGTCTGGCTGCATGACGACGTCGCGGCCGGCGCGGAGGCCGAGCCGATGCTCGTGGCCGGCTGGGACCGCGGCTGCGCGTGGTTCGTCAACGGCGGCGGCACGGAGGCCCGGTTTTCGTGCGACCTCGGCGCGCTGGTCGTGCCCGCGGGCGGGAGCGTCCGCCGCCCCCTGCCACGCGACCTCGAGTGGCTCCGCGTGACGGCCGCCACTCCGTGCCCCGACGCCAGCGTCGTGGTCACGCTCGCGGCGCGGGACGACCGGGGCGTTGCCCCCGATCCGATCTTCGCGGGCCTGGCGACGGCCGACGCGGCCGTCCACCGGGGCGGCCTGCTCCACGCGGGCAGCGCCGCCGCCGGCACGCTCGCGCTGGTGTCGGACGCCGGACTCCACGTGCTCGAGGTCGATCCGGCCGCCCGCGGGATCGGATCGCTGCGGCTCGTGCCGAAGGCCGACGCGGATGCCGAAGCCTTCGTCCGCACCAAGGGTGCGATCCCGCCCGACGCGGTCACGGTCGACGCTGCAGGAGTGCTGGTGGTCGACGATCGCGGCCGGCGCTGGCGGCTGCCGAAGCACACCGCGGCCCTCGACGCCGACACCCGCGCCGGCCGGCTGCGGCTCTGCCGCGAGGCGGTCACCGAGCGCGACCTGTTTCACGCCTGCGGCACGTTCTTCGAGCTGCCGGCCGAAAACGCCAACGGCTTCGCGGTGATCCGACCGATCGCCTCGCATCCGTTCGCGATCACCGACTACGCGTCGTTCGCCGGGCTGCTCGTGATGACGGGGCTCGATCCGGCCGCCCCCGCGGGCCCGCACGTGGTCGTCGGCGACGACGGCACGGCCGCGGTGTGGGTGGGCGCGATCGACGATCTCTGGCGGCTGGGCAGGCCGCGCGGGGAGGGCGGCCCGTGGCACGACACCGCGGTGAAGGCCGGCGAGCCGAGCGATTCATAGTTGTGCTGGGGCTACGACGACCGCCGGCTCAGGCTCACGCACACAAACAGCGAGCCGGTCAGCGTCCGCGTGGAGTTCGACCTCACCGGCACCGGCCTCTGGGTGCTGCACGACGCCGTCGTGGTGCCGCCGGGGAGCGCGGGCCGGGAGATCGTGTTTCCGCCAGACGTGCAGGCCCGGTGGGTGCGTGTGGTCGCCGACACCGACTGCACCGCCACCGCGTGGCTGACGTACCGCTGAGTCGCCACGGCGGCGTGGATCGCGGCCGGCCTGTCTTCACGGCGCGGGCAGCGGAGCCTGCAGGACACCATCGCTCCACGCCAGCGGCTCGCTACGGATGACGCCCAAAAACGACCGCTCGGCGGCCGTGAGGTCATCCGGATCGAGCACATGCACGTCGATCTTCTCATCGCAGACACTGCGAAAAGCGACTGCGATCCGCAGGGACAGGTGGAGCCTCTCACGAGCGGCCGATAGGCGTCGATCAGCAGGCCGTAGATCCCCTGGACCTTGTCGAACAGAGCGAATAGGCCCGCGTCGGGTCGAACGGGCCCAGCTTTGGAGCCGAATGAAGGTACAAGGCCGCCGCCCGGGCGACTTTTGCAGCCGCCTGCTCGAGAAGTTGATGCAGGGTGGCGTCGTCACTCATGCCTCAGCCTACTACCGCGTGGCTCACCTGCCGCTGCCCCACCGCTGACCCGCCACGGCATCAGCCGGTTCGCTGCCGCCAGGCCTCCGCGAGCAGCACGCCGCAGGCCACGCCCACGTTGAGGCTCTCCACGGCGCCCGTCCCGGGAATCTGCACGCACTCGGCAGCCGCCGCCTCGATGGCCCGCGACACGCCCTCCCCTTCGCTGCCGAGCACGAGCACTGCCCGGCCGGCCAGATCGGCCGCCGCAAGCGGCCTGCCCCGATGGCTCGACGTGGCCACCACGCGGAAGCCCGCCTTCGCGAGCCGCTCGAGGTCGGCCACCGGATCGGCAAGGTCGCACACCGGCACGTGCTCGGCCGCGCCCTCGGCCACGCGGACGGCGGCCGGCGAAAGCGGCGGGAGTTCGCCCGCGCGGCCCACGATCGCTGCGGCGCCGAAGTGCGCCGCCGTGCGGAGAATCGAGCCGAGGTTGTGCGGATTCTGGACGCCGTCGAGATACACGAGCGGCCCGCGCGGCGCGCGTGCGGTCATGCGGGCGAGCAGGTCGTCGAGCGTCCAGCGCGGCAGGGCCGCGGCCAGGATCGCCACGCCCTCGTGGTGGATCGACTTCGTGAGCCGCTCGAGGTTCTCGTCGGCCACGATCTGGAAGCCCTTCCGCTCCCGCACGCACCACTCCGTGAGGCTCGCCAACCGCCGGCGGCGGGCCTCCGTCAGGTAGACGCGGACGATGGCCTCCGGCCGCGCGGCGAAGATGGCCTCGCAGGCCCGCAGCCCGTGAAACATCTCCTCGGCCCGCCCGCGGTGCCGCTGCGCGGACCGCGCACCCCGAATCGGCGGGCGCTGGGCCGGCGGGCGCTGTGCCGGCGGTCGCTGGGCCGGTGGTCGCTGGGGGGCGGGCTGCGGCGGGCGCGGGCTGCGTGGCTGGTGCGACGGTGAACCGGGACGACGACCGCGGGGCTTCTTCATGGGTGAGCGAGTGTACCTCGCCCCTCGACGCTGCCGGCCGCGGGCCCGCGGGCCTTGTGGTAGAGTCCCGGCGGTGTCGCGAGGAGGAGCATGCATGACCGGCGGGCGCAGCCTGTTCACTGCGGTGGGAGTCATCGTCGTCGCCTGTGGCCCGGCCGCGGTCATCTGCCGCTCGGCCGAGGTCGCCGGCCCTGCCGAGCAGGTGGCCGACGCCCCGGGCCGGTGGTCGGCCGAGCGGGCCGCCGAATGGTCCGCGCGGCAGCCGTGGCTCGTCGGCGCGAACTACATCGCGAGCACGGCGATCAACCAGCTCGAGATGTTCCAGGCCGACACGTTCGACCCCGTCACGATCGATCGCGAACTCGGGTGGGCGCAGGGCCTCGGCTTCACGTCGGTGCGGGTGTTCCTCCACGACCTGCTCTGGGAGCAGGACCGGGCCGGGTTCCTGCAGCGGTGCGACGAGTTTCTCACCATCGCCGACCGGCACGGCATCCGCGTCATGTTCGTGCTCTTCGACAGCTGCTGGCACCCGCGGCCGACGGCCGGCCCGCAGCCCGCCCCCCTGCCCTTCACCCACAACTCCGGCTGGGTGCAGGCACCGGGCGCCGACGCGCTCGCCGATCCTTCCGCCCGGCCGCGGCTGCAGGCCTATGTGGCCGGCGTCGTCGGCCGCTTCGCCGCCGATCCCCGCGTCGTCGTCTGGGACATCTGGAACGAGCCCGACAACCTCGACGGCGGCGCGGCCCGGCGGCCGGGCCTCGAACCACGCAACAAGGTCGCGCTCGTCAACGCCCTCCTGCCCGAAGCCTTCGCCTGGGCCCGAGCGGCCGGCCCGACGCAGCCGCTCACCGCGGGCGTGTGGCGGAATTCCGACAACGTCACCCGGCTCGACGACTGCAAGCGCATCCAGCTCGCCCACAGCGACGTCGTCAGCTTCCATTGCTATGGCGACGCCGCGTCACTGGAACGCTGCATCGCCGGCCTCGGGGCCTACGGCCGGCCCCTGCTGTGCACGGAGTTCATGGCCCGGCCCAACGGCAGCACCTTCGACCCGCACCTCGCGATCATGAGGCGGCATCGCGTGGCCGCCTACTGCTGGGGCTTCGTCGACGGCAGGTCGCAGACGATCTACCCCTGGGACTCGTGGACGAAGGCCTACCACGCCCCGCCGCCGGTCTGGTTTCACGACATCCTGCGGGCCGACGGCACGCCCTTCTCGGCCGCCGAGGCCGCCTTCATCCGCCGCACCACGGGCGTCGCCGACTGAGGATGCACGCCATGCCACCGACCGCCTCGCGCCGCACGTTCCTCGCCTCAGCGGCGGCAGCCGCCGGGACAGCCGCCGGGGGGCGGGCGATCACCGCCGCGGATGCCGCCGTGCCGCCGACCGTTCGTCCCCCGAAGTTCGGCGTCTCCACCTATTCCTTCTGGCAGTTCCGCGACCAGCCCGCGCCGATCGAAGACTGCATCGACGCCGCCGCGCGGATGGGCTTCGACGGCGTCGAGATCCTCCAGGTGCAGATGGGCGGCGACGAGGCCAATGCCCGGCTCCAGCGGCTCAAGCGACAGGCCCACGCGCTGGGCCTCGCGCTCTGCGGATTCTCCACCCACCAGGGATTCGTGTCGCCCGACCCGGCGGTGCGCCAGGAGAACGTCGCCAAGACGCTCCACTCGATCGACCTCGCCCACCGTCTCGGCATCCCCACCATGCGGGTCAACACCGGACGCTGGGGCACCTCGAAAGACTTCGACGAGCTCATGGCCAACAAGGGCATCGAGCCCCGCCTCGCCGGCCACACCGACGACGAGGCTTTCGGCTGGGTGATCGAGTCGCTCGAGCAGTGCCTGCCGCGGGCCGAGGAGTGCGGCGTGGTGCTCGGCCTGGAGAACCACTGGGGCCTGGGCCGCACGGCCGAGGGCGTGATGCGGATCGTCGAGGCGATCGACTCGCCGTGGCTGCGGGTCACGCTCGACACCGGCAACTTCCTCGACGACATGTATCCGCAGATGGAGCGGCTCGCCCCCCGGGCCTGCCTCGTGCAGGCCAAGACCTATTGTGGCGGCGGAAAGTGGTACACGCTCGACATCGACTACCCGCGGGTCGCCGGCATCCTCCGCCGCCACGGCTACCGCGGCTGGGTGTCGCTCGAGTTCGAGGGCAAGGACGATCCGGACACGGCCGTGCCGAAGAGCCTCGAACTGCTGCGAACCGCGTTCGCGTAACCCTGCGCTGCACCACGGTTGTTGCGGGGCCGCACGACTGTCACCACCGGCACAGTCGGTCGCCGCCTGCTGAAAAACGGCGGTTTTTGCACGTGGCCGCCTTGCGGAGGGTGTCCCCCGAACTAGCGTCGTCGTGAAGGGCCTCCGGGCCAGCCCACGCGGCACGACGCCGAGGGGCCGCTCGTTTCACCTCGACTGGGAGACTCCATCATGCGTCGCTGTATCCTTCCCGCCATCCTCTGCCTCGCAGCCTTCGTCGCGTCGGCCGGCACCAGCCAGGCCGCCGGCGGCATGCTCGCCCGCCTCAACAAGTCGGTGTTTCCCGCCGCGCCCGGCCTGCCCACGGCCAGCCCGCTGGGCCTGTTCGCCCCGCGACTGAGCAACGCCGTCACGATGTTTCAGCGGGGCGGCATGCGCACCCCGGCCGGCCGGCTCGCGGGCCTCGGCCTGATCGCCCCGCGGGTCAGCCCGTTTGCCGCAATGATGCGGATGCCGCTCACGCCGACCGCCCGGCGGATGGCTCTGCTCACGGTCATCTCGCCGCGGGCCACGGCCCTCGTCGGCATGCTCAAGGGAATGCGGACCGTCGCCGGCGGCATTCGCTGAGCCACGCACGTCGCTCGCCAAGCGGGGCGGCAGGCCCACAAGCCGCCGCCCTGCCCGGCGACGAACGTGCGCCTCTCTGGCCGCGGCTCACCGCCAACGGCGGAAGGGCTCGTAGACCCGCAGTGAAAACAGCACCTCACCCGCGGTGAACTGCTGCCCGGCCGAATCGGAGAGCGGCGGCAGGATCGAAGACGTGAGGAAATACGTGACGTCGGACCGGGCGATCGAGAAGAAGCGGTAGCCCACGTCGAACGTCACCCGCTCGCTGAGTTCGTACACCATGCCCCCGCCCGCCTGCCAGGCCAGGCCTGCAACCTGGGCGTTGCCGGCGAGGTTCGCCACGGGAGTTCCCAGCAGCGTCAGGGCGCCGTCGAAGCCGTATCGGTAGCCGCCGCCACCGAGGCCGCCGCCGAGGTACACGCCCCACTGCTCGCCGATCCACCAGTCGCGCCACACGTTCGCCAGCGCCGACCAGCCGTCGGCGGCGGCCCACTGCCCCTCGAAGAGGAGAACCGGCGGGAGGCCCTGGATCTCCGACCCGGTGAGATCGTCGCGGCCGCGGCCCTCCAGTTCCAACCGCCACTGGCCGTTGTCGCGGGCGTAGGCCACGCCCGCCGCGCCGCCCGCCGTGAGAATCGAGCCGTTGAGGCTCCGCCCCGAGCCGCTGCCATACACCGGATCGGCGAGCGTGGCGAAGGTGTCGCCGAGGATTCCCGTGACGTAGAAGCGTTGCCCTGACCCGACCGTGCCCACGGCCACGTCGTGCAGCGGCACGTCGCCCGCCGCGGCCGGCGACGACGTGATCTCGTCGAGCGTCGAGAGGTCGATCGGCTCGGGCACGGCGGCGGCGGCCAGGCACGCCCCGAGGATCGCCGCAGCCGCGGCCACACTGCCAAGCACGCGCATCGCCCACCTCCACCCGCCGGGACTCCGTTCCCTGCCGGATGTATCGACGCGGCGCGGCGAGCCCGGCGATCCACGGCGGGAGCGCCGGCCGGCGGCGGCACACCCCCGAATCTCACCGCCGCTGGATCAGGGCGGGCCAGGCGGCACGTCCGCTACACTTTCGCGGCAGATTCGTCACCATCCCGCGTCTCTTCCAGGATCCCGCCATGCACCGCCCGCTCCACACCGTTTCGGCCGTCCTGCCCACCGCGTGCTGCCTCGTCATCGCCTGCGTCGCGGCCGTCAGCCCGGCGGGGGCCGTCAGATCGGCGGCGGCCGCGCCGGCCGAGCGGATCATCCGCGGCGGCCCGATCGTCACGGTGAACTCGGCGCAGCCCGCGGCCGAGGCGGTGGCCATCGCCGGCGGTCGGATCGTGGCCGTGGGCAGCGAGGCCGACGTGATGCAGCACAAGGGCGCCGCCACCGTGGTCACCGACCTTGGCGGCAAGACGCTCGTGCCCGGCTTCGTCGACGGCCACAGCCACTTCTGCTCGCTCGTCGACGTGCAGTCGCAGGCCCTGTGCGCGTCACCCCCGGCGGGCACCTGCACGAAGGTCGCCGACGTGATCGCGGCGCTGAAGAAGGTGCAGGAGCAGCGGAAGCTCGGACCGGGAAAGTTCGTGATGGGCTACGGCTACGATCCCGAGCTGCTCGCGGAGCGGCGACCTCCCACGAAGCAGGAGCTCGACGCCGCCTTCCCCGACAATCCCGTGATCATCGTGCACGTCTCCGGGCACGGGGCGATGCTCAACTCCAAGGCCCTCGCCGCCTACGACATCACCGCCGCCACGCCCACGCCCCCCGGCGGCGTGATCGGCCGCGAGCCGGGCTCCACCGTGCCCGACGGCCTGCTCTTCGAGACGGCCTTCCTGCCGATCTTCGCCAAGGTGCCGGGCCCGGGCGACGACGAGACGCTCGCGATGCTGAAGGCGGGCCAGGATCTCTACCTCCGCAACGGCATCACGACCGCCCAGGAAGGGGCCACCATGAAGCACCAGCTCGACCTGCTCCGCATCCTCGCCGACCGCGGCGACCTCAGGCTCGACATCGTGGCCCTGCCCTTCATCGCCGAGCTCGACAAGGTGTTCGCGGGCCGGCCTCCGGCGAACGAGCCGGAGTATCGCAACCGGCTGCGGATCGGCGGCGTGAAGATCGTGGCCGACGGCTCGCCGCAGGGCCGCACGGCGGCCTTCACCACGCCCTACCTCACACCCGGCCCGGCGGGCCAGCCGCAGTGGCGGGGGGAGCTGTCGTTTCCGCAGGCGCAGATCAACGACTGGGTGAAGCGGGTCTACGAGGGCGGGGCCACGCTCTTCGTCCACTGCAACGGCGACGCCGCGATCGACGCGGTGCTCGAGGCCCATCGCGTGGCGTCGGGCGACGATCCGGCGAAGCCGCGGGGCACGGTCGGCGTGCACTCGCAGTTCATCCGCCGCGACCAGCTCGAGAAGTATGCGGCCTGGAAGATCACGCCCTCGTTCTTCACGATCCACTGCTTCTACTTCGGCGACACCCACGTGGCCAACCGCGGCCGGGCGCAGGCCGACTTCATCAGCCCGATGAAGTCGGCCCGGGCGCTGGGCATCCGGCCGGCCAACCACACCGATTTCAACGTCGCCCCGCTCGACCAGCTGTTCACGATCCACACCGCCGTGAACCGGATCTCGCGGTCGGGCCAGACGATCGGGGCCGACGAGCGGATCACGCCGGCGGAGGCCCTCGAGGCGATCACGATCGACGGCGCGCGGATGTACGGCGAGGAGCGGCAGAAGGGATCGATCGAGCCGGGCAAGCTGGCCGACCTGGTGGTGCTCTCGGCCAATCCCCTCACCGTGCCCCCGGCCACGATCGAGACGATCCGCGTGGAGGAGACGATCAAGGAGGGGGCCACGGTCTGGCGGCGGCCCGCGGGAGACGCGGGGCGATGAAGTCGCTCACCGAGCACCTCACGTTCACCGTGCCGGAGCGGATGGGCTTCGTGAACATCACACCCCAGGTGGAAGACCTCGTGGCCCGCTCGGGCGTCCGCGAGGGTCTCTGCCTGGTCAACGCGATGCACATCACGGCGAGCGTGTTCATCAACGACAACGAGTCGGGCCTCCACGACGACTACAAGGCCTGGCTCGAGCGGCTCGCCCCCTTCAATCCCGACCCCACGGTCTATCGCCACAACCGCACCGGCGAGGACAACGCCGACGCGCACCTCAAGCGGCAGGTGATGGGCCGGGAGGTGGTGGTGGCGATCACCGCCGGCCGGCTCGACTTCGGGCCGTGGGAGCAGATCTTCTACGGCGAGTTCGACGGCCGCCGCCCGAAGCGGGTGCTCGTCAAGGTGATCGGGGAGTAGCGGGCCTGACGCCGCCGCGTCAGCGGCTCTCGGCCGGCGT
Source organism: Planctomycetaceae bacterium (assembly GCA_046075685.1). Lineage (GTDB taxonomy): Bacteria > Planctomycetota > Planctomycetia > Pirellulales > UBA1268 > QWPN01. The sequence continues at coordinate 10,233 of JBJTQP010000025.1, forward strand.
GAATCCTTCGGCGGCCTTCCAGGTTCGCCACCGCACCTCGCAGCCCTCGGGCACCATCACCACGAGCGGCAGCCGACTGTTGTAGCGGACGAGCCGGCTCGGCCCGGCCACGAAGGCCGGCGTGGGCGTGGCGGGGCCGCCGATCCGCGTCTGCACCGGCGCGTCAAAGCTTCCCTCGGCCTGCCAGTAGGAGAATCCCCATCCCGCGATGTCCACCTCGCGGAGGTCGCCGGCAAGGCCGTAGGTGTTGATGCCGTCGGTGACGATCGTCTTGCCGACCACGATCTCGACCCGGAAGTCGTCCTCGGCGCCGCGTTCCTTGTGGGGCAGGAGGATCACCTTCCGCTCCATGCCCGCCGGAGCCGGAGGATAGGCCTTCTCGAGGTTCTTGACGGCCTCCGGATCGACGCCGGTCGGCGGGTCGGCGGCGAACGCCGCCGTGGCGTGGAGCAGCGCCAGCGCCGCCGCGATCGCGAGAGTGCGGCCTGCCGGATGGTCGTGCCGCTTGATCCGCTGCATGGGGTGTCTCCGTGTCTGTGGATCCAGGCGTCTCACCCGCGTCGGCGGGTGAGCATGAACTCGTTGCCTTCGGTGTCGGCGCACATGGCGAGGTGCGGCGGCTCGCCGTTTTCGGGCTCGGGCTCCTTGGCGAGCGTGCCGCCGGCGGCCTGCACCGCCCGGCCCCCTTCGATCACGTCGGCCACCTGCAGGCTGATGCCGGTCCAGGTTCGCCGGCCCTCGCCGCCGGAGTGGATGCCGATCACGCCGCCGGCGATCTCCACCTCGGCGATCACCGGATTCTGCTTGAGAAGCCGTCCGCCGAACGTATCGCGCCAAAACCGCACGGCCCGCTCCATGTCGGCGGCCCAGATCACGTACTTCACGCGTTCGACGTGCATGCGCCTGCCTTCATACGAGAGTGGGAAAGTGTAACCCGATGCATCATGTCACGTCGTCGGACAGGCCGAGTTCCCGCAGCTGCAGCCAAGCTTCGTCGAGTGTGGCCTTCGCCTGGGCGGCATCGGCCGTGGCCGCGGACGTGACGCGGATCATCAGGTCGCTCCCCACGGCGAACTTCGACGCGTCGAGCGGCCGGGATAGGGGGTGCGCACCTGCCGCGAGGGCGGCCTACTCGGCATCGCGTCTCCGCCGCCGCTCGCGCTGGTCGTTCCGCCGTCGCTCCCGACGGCCGGCAGCCTCGATCGCCGCCTGCGCCACGCGGGCCATCGCCGCCTCGGCGTCGGCCTGACTCGCCACGCCCATCGAAACGAGAAGCGTCAGCCAGCCGGC
>JBJTQP010000026.1:0-19683 GCA_046075685.1 Planctomycetaceae bacterium
GGTAGATCGGCACGGTGCCGATCGGCACCGGCGAGGCGTCGATGATCGCCTGCCGGATGGTGTCGATGTCCTTGCCGGTGGAGAGGTCCATCACGGTGTCGGCGCCGTAGTGGACGGCCATGTGGAGCTTCTGGAGCTCCGTCTGCTCGTCGCTGGTGACGGCCGAGTTGCCGATGTTGGCGTTGATTTTCGTAAGGGCGGCGATGCCGATCGCCATCGGCTCGAGCCGCTTGGTGAGGTGCACCGTGTTGGCGGGGATCACCATCCGGCCGCGGGCCACCTCGCTCTTGATCAGCTCCTCGGGCAGGTCCTCGCGCTGGGCGACGAACTTCATCTCGGGGGTGATCTGGTCGGCGCGGGCGGCTTCGAGCTGCGTCATGGGTGGTCTCCGGGCGATGGTCGCGGCCCCGCCGCGGTTAAAAAATCGTAGCAGATTCGCCGCGCCGGGTTCCGGTCGAGATCTTCCTGCGGCTCGGGTGCTTCGCCGGCCCGGGGCCGCCCGTGCCCCGTCGCCGGACGCTCATCGAGGGCATCGTGCCCTCGACTCGCTGCATGTCCGCAGCGCTTCGCCATCGTGGCTCCGCTTGCTCCCATAGCCCGGCTCTCGGGGCACGGGCAGCCCCGAGCCTTCCCCTCTGCGGTGCGTCGGCATGGGAGCCGCCGAGGCAGTCGTTCAGAGGGTCTTGAGGTACTCGAGCACCGCGGTCTTCTCGTCCTCGGCGAGCGCGTCGGGGAAGTCGTGGCCGGCGGCGCTCTTGCCGGGCTTGCGGGTGTCGAAGACCTGGCGGCGGTCGGCGGACAGCAGCCGGCCGGGGGGCATGTCGGCGAGTTCCTCCACCTCGAGGCCCATGCGGGCGTCGTCGTAGCCCGTCGGCGTCCGCCGCCAGACGGCCGGCCGCTCGGCCGGATGGAGCACGTGCCAGAGGGTGGGCACGGAGCCGTTGTGGAAGTACGGCGCACTGGCCCAGACGCCGTCGAGCGGCGGAGCGACGTAGCCGGTCGGAACCTCGCGGTCATGCATGTCCCTGGCATCGTCACCGAAGTGGCCGAACCAGCTCGCGTTGAGGTCGCCCCGTTCCTTGGCCGTGAGCGAGTCGAGCCGGACGCGGTCGGTGCCCACCTCGGCGATCGGGATCACGCGATCCGGATAGGTGCCGCCGGAGCCGTAGCTGCCGTGGCACGAGCCGCAGTGGTCGGCAAAGACGACGGCGCCCCGGGCGGCGAGTTCGCGATCCACCGCCCCCTGCCACCGCGGCGGCTCCAATGCCGCGATCCACTGCTCGATCGCCCGGAAGTCGTCCTCCCACTCGCGAAACCGCTCCGGGCCGTTTTCCTTGACGAGCAGGAACTGCATCAGCATCCGGTGGCCCTTGGGTGCGAAGCCGTCGGCATAGAGCGTGCGCCGGCGGCGATAGTGCCACCAGGCGGGTGCATCCATGTCGTGATGCACGAGATCGAGCCGCGGCGGACGCTGCACGATCGAGAGGTCGGGATCGCGGTGCCGCATCAGGGCCACGCCGAAGATCACGGCGTTGGTGGTGCCATTGGTGGTGCCCAGCGGCAGGAGCAGCCCCCCCACGTCCATGTGGCTGAAGGCCTTCCGCTGCTTCACCTTCACCAGCCGCACCTCCTCGGTGAGCGTCTCGAGGGCGTAGCTCGAGTTCGGCACGCCCGGGATCGGTTCGCCCCGCACCTGCCCCTGGTGGCAGGCCAGGCAGTTCATGATCCAGCGGCCCTCGGCATCGCGGACATACTGCATGCTCCGCGACGGGTCGGCCGGGTGCGGCACGAAGCCGTACCGCTCCATGGCCATCCGCCGCCGCTCCTCGACGGCCGCCTGCTCCGCCCGCGACCGCAACGGCTCCTCCCAGACGGTCCACAGATCGTCGAACACCTCCTGGTCGAAGTCGGCCGGGAGATACGCCTTCGAGAGCAGCAGGTCGAGGCCGCGATCCGCCGCCACCGCAGGGCCGCCGGCGGCCGCGGTCGCGAGGCCCGCGCAGCCGAGGAGCAGGCCCGCGACACTGCAACACCACGCGGCCACACACGGTCTCGGGCGTCGTTCGCGGGCGTTCATTCCGATGGCATACTTGGTCGATAACGGGAACACGCCGCAGTATAGGCCCCTCCCCTCCTCCCGGCCCGGGCCTCCCGCCATGCCCACCGCCAATCCCATCCTGATCCCCGAACTGCGGGTGATGCTCGCCGAGGGCGACGCGGCCGGTCTTCGCGAGGTGGCCCAGGAACTCCACCCGGCCACCGTCGCGGAGTTCACCGAGGGCCTCGACGACGGCGAGATCTGGCGGATGCTCGACGCCGTGCCGGTCGAGCGGCAGGCGGAGATCTTCCCCTACTCCCCGATGCCGCGGCAGGTGTCGCTGATGCAGGCCGCCGATCGGCGGCACCTCGGCGGCCTGATCGAGTGGATGGCGCCCGACAGCCGCGACGACCTGCTCCGCGAGCTCGATCCCGAGTTCGTCGAGGAGATCCTCCCGCTCGTGGCCAAGGCCGAGCGGCACGACATCCGAATGCTGCTCTCCTGCCCGGAGGGCTCGGCCGGCTCGATGATGACCACCGAGTATGCGTCGCTCCCCGCCGAGATCACGGCGGGCGAGGCGATCGCCCGGCTCCGGTCGCAGGCTCCCAACAGCGAGAGCATCTACTACATCTACGTGCTCGACGCCGAGCGGCGGCTCCTCGGCTTCGTCTCGCTCCGCGACCTGATCCTCGCCAAGCCGACGAGCCTCGTCTCGGACCTGATGCAGAAGGACGTGATCACCGTCCGCATGGACGACCCGCGGGACCGGGTGGTCGAGCAGCTCGCCCGCTTCGACTTCATCGCCATCCCCGTGGTCGACGACCGGGGCCGGCTCGTGGGCATCGTCACGCACGACGACGTGCTCGACGCCGTCCGGCAGGAGGCGACCGACGAGGCCCAGATGAGCGCCGCCATCGCGCCCCTCGGCGAGGGCTACCTCGAGGCCGCGCTCGTGTCGCTCACCTGGAAGCGGGGCATCTGGCTGGCGATCCTGTTCGCCACGGCGGCCGTGACGGCGATGGTGCTGGCGAAGTGGAAGTCGACCCACGAGTGGCTGATGTGCTTCATCCCCCTGGTCGTCGCCAGCGGCGGCAACTCCGGCAACCAGGCGGCCACGCTCGTGATCACCGCGCTCTCCACCGGCGACTGCAAGCTCGGCGACTGGAAGCGGATCCTGCGCCGCGAGTTCGCCGTGAGCCTGATGCTCGGGCTCCTGCTCGCGATCCCCGGCTACCTGCTCGGCCTGGCCTACGCCCCCGATCCCGTCCACGCCCTGGTGATCCCGGCCACGGTGCTCTCCGTGGTGATGGTGGGGTCGCTGGTGGGCTGCGTGCTGCCCCTGATCTTCCGGTCGCTCGGGCTCGATCCGGCCCTGATGAGCAATCCCTTCGTGTCGGCGATCGTCGACGTGGTCGGGATCGTGATCTACATCGGCATGGCGCTGGCGCTGCTGGGCGGGTGACGGGGCACGGACAGCCCTGAGCCCGCGCGGCGTAGAAGCCCCTTCGTCAGCGGGCGAACGCCGGCGGCAGCGGGTCGCCCCGCTTCTCGGCGGCCGCGCGGGTCGTGATCAGCACCCGCTCCGCGCCGTCGCGCTGCTTCACGACGTAGACGAGCTTTCCCTCGGGATTCGACTTCGCGAGGATCACGCGGAGGATCTCGTCCGCGGTCCTGTCCCTCTCGTCGAGACCGAACGACTGGTTCCTCGTGATGCCCTCGAGTTCGAGGTCGCCGCCGAGGATCTCCATCGGCACGCCGATCTCCTCTGAGATCATCCGGATCGATTGCTCGAGGTTGTCGCTCGCAAAGGTCAGCGTGATCCTTCGGGACAGCTTGCCGAGGGCGTCGGCAGGCGGCGCATCGCGGGGAGCGGGACCGCGGGCTCGCCCGCCGCCGACCGCCCCCGGCGTCTGGGCCAGGGCGAGTTCCGCCGCCAGCGCGAGGTTGTGGGCCGCTGGCCGCGGCAGATAGGCGTTGAGCACCACGCCCCGACCCTCCGCCCCGCTCCGCAGCTGCGCCGCCAGCACGCGGAGCATCGCCGGCAGACGAAGCACGAGCAGGCGTCCGTGCGGATCCGGATCGAGCGCGATGCAGTATCGCTCGACCACGTCGGCCAGCCCTGCCACGCGGCCCCCGATCGCCGGGGCAAGCGACTTCGCCGGCACGTCGGGTGTGGCCACCGCGTCCATCTCCAGGTACCAGGCGTCGGCCCAATGCATCGACAGGGCGGCCGCCTGGAGCGACTCGCCCACGATCGCATCCATCGGCTTCGCGAGCCGCGCCAGCGGACCGGCCAGCAGCGGCCGGCCCGTCGCCTGCAACGCGGGGGTCGAGCCGAAGATCGTCACATGGCGATCGGCATCGAGCATGCCCGCCAGCGTTTCCAGATCGCGGGGCAGCGCGGCTCGGAGGCTGCCCGACGCGTCGCGCGCGAACGACGCGGCCTCGTCGATGATGCGGACGAGCATGTCGGGGGCGGTGTCGCCGGAGGCGACCGCTGCGGATCTCGCGGGCGACACGATCACGAGCACCCGGCCCGCTTCGGCCGCGGGAATCCAGAATGACGCATCGGCCGCGTGATGCACGGTCTCGCCCTCGAGCTGTTCGGGCCGGGTCGGGCCCCACGCGCGAAGCCGCGCGGCATCGTTGGCCGGCGCGGCATGCCCTGCGGCGTACCGCACGGCGATCCCGCTGAGCACCTCGTCGGCGCCCGCCACCTGCCAGCCGGCCTGCACGACCTCGATGGCCCGCGGATCACCGCCCGACAGGGCCACAAGCCGCTCGACCGCAGCCTCGACCACGGGCCCGAGGGCCCTGACGAACCGGCGGCCTTCCTCGTCGCCCACGACCTCCGCCAGCCGCACGAGGATCGCCAGCTGCGTGCCCGGTGGCAGGTAGGCCAGCGATGGCGGCGGCCCGTGGGTGGGCGAGGCCCACGGCAGGGTGGCATCGTCCACCACCACCTGCCTGCGCAGCGTCGCGGACGGCGACGGCGGCTCCGACGCCGGCACCGCCCCCGACGATCCGGCGGCGGCTTCGCTCGTCGCACCCGCCCTCCCGGCCTCCTCGGGCTGCGACTCCCCCGCAGCCGACGTCGCCCTGGCATCGCCGCCCTTCGGCGTCGGCAGGCCGGCGATCTTCGCATGACCGCCCATGCGGGAGAGCGCGAAGACCGCCGCTGCGACGACGATCGCCCCCGCGACGAGGCTGCCGATCATGCGCGCCCCGCGTGCACGGCGCCGCCGCGGCGGCGTGGTCGCCGGTGCAGCCGCTGGATCCGGCCGCGCGGCGGTCGCGACGGGGGCCATCTCGATCCCGATGGCGGCAGCGATTGCGGCGGCCGCCTCCGCTGCCGATGGGATTCGCGTGCGACGATCGCGGGCCATGAGCCGCGCGACCACCTCGCGGAGCGGCAGCGGCACCGCGTCGGGCAGCGGCGGCGGCCCCAGGGTTGCCGCGGCCCGGATGGCGGTCAGGCCGCCTCCGTCTCCATGCGGCGGCTGGCCGGCGAGGAGCGCATGGAGGATCGCCCCGATCGCGTAGACATCGGTGAGCTCGTCGCAGACCGCGGCGGGGGCCGTGAGCTCCGGGGCCACGTAGGCAGCGCGACGACCGAGTCGGGCGAAGGCCTCCTCGCCCGTCGCCGGCCGCAGCGGCGTCAGGTGCGGATCGCCGACGCGCGGAAACTGCATGAGCCGCACGCGGCCGGTTCGCCCGCTGGTGCCGGCAGGCGCCGGCTCGCGGCGGAGGGCGTCGAGCGAAAGCCCGCCGTGCACGCCGCCGGCCGCGCGCACCGCCGCCACGGCGCGGGCGACCTGGCAGGCGAGCACGCCGGCCTGCTGCGGCGGCAGGGGGCCGCAGCCCTCGACCTCATCGGCCATGGTCGCACCCGTCACGTGTTCGCTGATGATGAACCGCGCTCCGTCCTGCTGCTGGAGCGCCCACGTGCGGCTCAGCATCGGATCGGAGGCGCGGTGGGCGGCGGCGGTCCGCGCGACGATCGCGGCCCACACGTCGGGCTCCCGGCACCGCCTGCCGTTGAGAAGCATGAGCGTCACCACCTGCCCGGTCGGCTCATGCCGGGCCGTGAACAGGAAGCCCTCGCCCTCGTGCTCGTGCCGTTCGAGCAGCCGGTACTCGCCGAGCACGAACGGCCCGCCGTCCCCGTTGGCAAGCCGCTTGGCCTGCCACCTCGTGAGCGTGCCCCGACTCACGAGCCAGGCGGCGAGCGCCCGCGGCGAGCCGTCGCCGGCCATGGCCGCCGGCAGCGCCGCGTATGCGGCGCGGGCCGCGGCCGCCGCATCGGCATCGAGCAGCCGGGTGCGGACGAGGGACTGCCAGAACTCGTCGGCGGTGGGCGCGGGCATGGGACGATGACCTCTTCTCCCGTAAACCTACCGCCTTTCGCCGCAGACGATGGCAGCGGGCCTCGGGACGGGGCGGCGGGGGCTGGTATCATCCGGCCCCGACGGCTGCGGTGCCCTCCTCTTCCCGAGGCGTCCCGCGGCCCTGCCTCGTTCATCCTTCCCACGGACGGCCGATTCGATGCGCGCCAGCGACGCCACACGGATCTATTTCGATCGGGCCGCCGACGAGCTCGACCTCTCGGCGAGCACGCGGCGGCTGCTCGCCACGCCGAAGCGGGAGGTGCAGGTGCAGCTGCCGGTGGAGCGCGACTCCGGCGAGATCACCACCTTCATCGGCTACCGGGTGCAGCACAACGACGCCCGCGGCCCCTTCAAGGGAGGGCTGCGGTATCACCCGCAGGTCGACCTCGACGAGGTGCGGTCGCTGGCGGCGCTGATGACCTGGAAGACGGCGGTGGTCGACATCCCGTTCGGCGGAGCGAAGGGGGGCGTGGCGGTGGCGCCCGCGGACTGCTCGCTGCGGGAACTGGAGCGGATCACGCGGAAGCTCGTGGACGCCCTGCACGACCTGTTCGGCCCCGACGTCGACATCCCGGCGCCCGACATGGGCACCAGCGCCGACATGATGGCCTGGATCATGAACCAGTACGGCCGCTACCACGGCTTCGCGCCGGGCTGCGTCACCGGCAAGCCGGTCGAGTATCACGGCATCCCCGGTCGAGAGGAGGCGACCGGCCGCGGCGTCGGGGCGCTCACGCTCAAGCTTCTCAGCCGGCTCGGCCGTCCGATCCCGGGCACCCGGGTGGCGATCCAGGGCTTCGGCAACGTGGGCAGTCATGCGGCCAAGTATCTCGCCGACGCCGAGTGCCGGATCGTGGCGGTGGGCGACGCCACCGCCGCCTTGAGGAACGACTCGGGTTTTGACGTGCTCGAGCTGCTGCGGCACGTCCGCAGCGGCGGCGGCCGGCTCGCGGGATTCCCCGGAGGTGACACGATCGCGGCCAACGACCTGCTGGCGACGGAGTGCGAGGTGCTCGTGCCGGCGGCGCTGGGGGGCGTGATCACCGCCGCCAACGCCGACACGATCCGGGCCCCGATCATCGTGGAGGGGGCCAATGCGCCCGTCGAGCCGGAGGCCGACGACCTGCTCGCGGCACGGGGCGTGGTGGTGCTGCCCGACATCCTCGCCAACGCCGGCGGCGTCACGGCGAGCTGGTTCGAGTGGGTGCAGAACCGGCAGCACTACCAGTGGGGCCTCGACCGCGTTCGCGGTGAACTCGACCGGATCCTGGGCCGCGCCTTCGAGGAGGTCTGGCAGCTCGCGCAGTCGCGTCGGCTGCCGCTCCGCACCGCGGCCTACATGCTCGGCGTCGGTCGCGTGGCCCGCGCCACGGCGCTCGGCGGCGCAGGCTGACGCGCATCGCCGGGCCCGGCAGACCCGCATGCCGCAGGCTGCACGCCCGCGGCTACGAAACGGCCGCATGCGTGGCCCGGTGAGATGCCGCTACGGCGCCGGCTTCGGCAACCCGGCCGGATCGAGCGTCACGGCCCGCGTTTCGATCGCCACCGGCTCGCCCTTCGCGAGCGTGAGTTTCACGACCCAGCCCGTCCACTCCGGCGGGTCGCACGGGTAGTAGTCGAACACGAAGTTGCCGAGGCTGTAGACGATCGGCGCACCACGATACACGTCGACCGTCTGCGTGACGTGCGGGTGCCCGCCGATCACCGCCGCCGCCCCGGCGTCGATCATCGACCGCGCACAGGCCCGATCGGCCTCCAGCGGCCCGGCCACCAGTTCGTCCCCCCAGTGCACGAACGGAATCACCACGTCGGCCTGCTTCCGCGCCGCGGCGATGTCGGCGAGCAGGTCGGCCTCGCGGAGCGGGGCCACGCCGGGACTCCCGGCGGTGGCCGCGTAGTTGTCGGCCCGAAATCCATTGGCGGCGAGGACCGCGATCCGCAGGCCGTCCTTCTCGAGCACGAGCGGCGCGCGGGCCTCGGCGAGCGTGTGGCCCGCGCCACAGCGGCCGATGCGGCCACGGTCGAGGATCGCGCAGGTTTCCACGAGGCCCTCGGGGCCGAAGTCGAAGGCGTGATTGTTGCCGAGGGAGAGGGCGGTGAAGTACCGCTGCAGGAACCGGGGCGAATCCTCGGCGGCCCGGAATGAATAGGCCTTGGGAACCATCCGGCCCGCCCTGCCGAGCACGCATTCGAGGTTGCCGATCGTGAAGTCGGCGTCGAGGAGGAGCGACGCGCAGGCGGCGAAGGGGTCCCGGCCCGAGGCGACCGCATGGCCGGGACCGTTGTCGAGCATCACGTCGCCGACGAAGACGATCGAGGCGCTGCCCGCGGGCGACGCCCTCCGCGCGGGCGGCGGTGCATCCTCGGCCAGGGCGAGGCATGCGGCGCCGAGGAGCAGGCAGGCCGGACCGACGACGAGCCGCTTGGCAGCCATGCTCACCGCTCCTCGGGACGATACCAGGCGCCGCGGATCCAGTCGGCGACGAGTTCGATCTGCGCCCGGGTGAGCGGCGGCAGCGCGCCCTCGGCGGCGACGCCAAACCGCGGCATCCGGTCGTTGGCGTGTCCGTAGAACCGCTCATGCGTCGGATCGGCGATGATGCCCACGAGCCAGTCGCGTCCGCCCCAGCCGGTGAGGTCGGGTTCGCCGCCGAGTTCCGCACCGTTGTCGCGAAACCGGTGGCAGGCCCCGCAGCGGTCGTCGGCCGCCACAAGTTCGCGGCCCCGCTCCACGAGGCCGGCGATGCCGGCAGGCACGGGCCGCCCCGCCTCGGCGGCCAGCGCGGCCACCACGGCGTCGATGTCGGACCTGGGCCAGGTGGCCTCGTCGGTGAGATCGCCCTGCACGAACGCGACCATCTCCCCGTCCTTGTGGGCCGTGCCGCCGAAGTAGGCGGGACCGGCCACCTGCCCCGGGTCGAGCAGGCCCCGCACCCAGTCGGCCGAGCCGAAGCCGAACAGGTTGGCGGCCGACGACGTGGCGATCACCGACTCGGCGTCGGCGGCCAGCGGATCGACATGGGCGTGGCACCCGCCGCAGTGCTGGGCAAAGAGCCGCGGACCTTGCGCGAGCGGATCGCGGCGGACGAGTTCCAGCATCCCCGCGGGCGGAATCCGCTCGGGCCGGCCGGCGAGCTCCACGGCCCGGGCCGCGTCGGCCCGGGCCCGCCTGACGGCGTCGAGAAACGCCTCCGAGCGGCGGACTTTCTCCAGAGTCTTCCACTGCCGCTCGATGACGGCCGCCTTGCTGCCGTCGCCACCGAGGGCCACGGCGAGCTTCGCCGTGTCGCCGCCGGTCTGGTCGTGGAGCGTCTCGGCCTCGGCGAGCGAACCGCGGCTCACCCACAGGGCGTAGTAATCGTCGCGGAGGGCGAGGGCCGTGAGCAGGCCCGCGCCGGCGAGGATCGCCAGGGTGAAGGCCACGTTGAACCGGTGCCCCAACCGCCACCTGCCGACGATCGGCATCAGGGCCATCACGGCCATGATCAAGCCCGGCACGAGGATCGCACCCACGAACTCACCCGTCGCGCCCCAGCCCTCGAAGACCTTCAGGAACTGGAACAGGAACAGGAAATACCACTCGGGCCGCGCCGCGGCGTAGGGCTGCGAGGGATCGGCCGGAGCGCCGAGTTCGGCCCCCAGATGCCCGGCATGCACCGCCTCGCCCGCGAGCATCGCCCGGAGCGCCGGCACGAGGATCACGCCGAGCACCACCGCCATCACGGCGAGCATCGCCACCACGTCGCGGAGCAGCTGGTCGGGCCAGAACATGCCGTCGGGCCGCGTGATGGGCTGCGTGGCATGCAGCCCGTGCCGACGGAAGACCGCCAGATGCACGACGAGGAAGGCCACGAGCGCGGCCGGCAGGAAGCCGGCATGGAGCGCGAAGAAACGCGTCAGCGTGTGATGGCCGTACTCCGGGCCGCCGAGCACGAGCTGCTGCAGCGACGGCCCCACGACCGGCACGATCCCGGCGAGGTTCGTGGCCACGACCGTGGCCCAGTAGCCCTTCTGATCCCAGGGAAGCAGGTAGCCGGTGAGGGCCATGCCGAGCACGAGCATCATCAGCACGAGTCCGAGCCAGAAGTTGACCTCGCGGGGCGCCCTGTAGGCGCCGTCGATCACCACCTGGAGGAGGTGCAGGGCCAGGAGCACGACCATGGCCTGGGCCATGAAGTGGTGGATGCCGCGGAGCAGCCAGCCGCCGGCCATCTCGTGCTGGATGTAGGAGACGCTCTCCCAGGCGGTCTGGGCGCTCGGGGCGTAGTTGGCCCAGAGAAACAGGCCGGTGACCACCTGCGTCATGAAGGCGAACACCAGCGTGCTGCCCCAGACGTACCGCCAGCGGGCCCCGCCGGGCACCCGCTCGTAGAGCGCCTCGTGGAGGAGCGCCCGGTAGCCGGTGCGATCGTCGAGGAAGTCGGCGAGCCTGCCGAGCGGCCCCCTGCGGGCGGGCTTCATCCCTGCACCACCTTGCCGGCCACGCCGGCGCGGAACGTCTGCCACCTCACGGCCACCTCGCCGTTGCCGCCGACGCGGCACTCGAGCTCGTCCATCGCCCGCGGGCTCGGGCTCGGGGCCACGATCCCGCCGTCCAGCATGAAGGAGCTGTTGTGGCACGGGCAGCGGAAGCAGCGGCCGCCCTGCTCGAGGTCGATGAAGCAGCCCGCGTGCGGACACGTGGCGGAGAGCGCCCGCACCTCGCGGGAGCCTTTCTCGCGGCGGAGGTAGACCGCGCCCACCGGCTCGGCGGCGAAGCCGGTCCAGGCGTCGACGCGGTCGGCGATCACGGGAAACCGCCGCGGCACGCCGTCGTCGGGGATCGCGGCGAGGTCGGCGACGGGCAGGAACGACGCGGCCCCGCGGCTGCGGCGGAGCGGATCGAGAAACGTCCACAGGCCCGCGACGACGGGCGGCAGCGTCGCCAACGTGCCGCAGGCGATCGTGACCGCCTTGGCGAGAAAGCCGCGCCGGGATGCATCGGGCCCGGCGTCGGCGGCAGCCGTGCCTCGGGCAGCGAGCGCACCGGGCCGATGCTCGGGATCACGTCGGGCCATCCGCGGCGTCTCCTCTCGTGGTCGCGGACCCATCAGCCCGGCACCGCCTGCAGGGCGAGCCACGCCTCGTCGACGGCGGCCAGCACCTTCTCGTGCGCCGCCTCGAACGGGCCGTCGGTGATCGTGCCGGCCGCCGCCTTGTGACCACCCCCGCCGAACCGGGCCGCCAGCAGGTTGCAGTCGAGCCGGCCGCGGCTGCGAAAGCTGACCTTGATGCGGCCGTCGGGCTGCTCGATGAGGATCACGGCCACCTCGGTGCCCTTCACGGCCAGCGTGAGGTTGACGAGATCCTCCGTGTCGGCCGGCTGGGCATGCACCTCCTTGATGTCGTGCTGCCGCACGGTGGAGACGATCACCCTGCCGCCGTGCCGCGTGGCGGCGCCCGCCAGCGTGCGGCCCACGAGGTGCAGCCGCGGCAGCGTGTCCTGCTCGAACAGCTCGCGGTAGATGGCCGTGGGATTGGCGCCCGCGTCGACGAGCCGGCCTGCGATCCGGAAGCTCTCGCCGCTCACGCTCGGGAAGCGGAAGCCCCCGGTGTCGGTGGAGAGGCCGGCGTACAGCGGCGTGGCGATCGCCTCGGTGAGCGGCACGCGGAGCCGGAGGCCGATCTCGTACACGATCCGGGCCGTGGCCTCGGCGGCCGTGTCCTTGAACCACCGGTCGGAGAGGTTGTCCTCGCTGACGTGATGGTCGATCACGAGCACGCGGTCGCGCATCCCCTTGGCCACGTCGCCCATCGCCCCGAGCTGGGCCCAGGCGCTGGTGTCGAGCACGATAAACATGTCGCGGTCGGCGAGGTCGGCCGGCCGCACCTTCTCCGCGAGCGATTCGATCTTCCGTCGCGGGTCGATCCAGGCGAGGTTCGCGGGCGTGGCCTGGGCGTTGACGATCCGGACGTCCTTGCCGAGCGACTCCAGGATCCCCGCCATCCCCAGCTCGCTGCCCAGCGCGTCGCAGTCGGGACGCACATGGCTCGTGAGCACCACCTTCGAGCAGCCGCGGAGCACCTCGAGGAGTGCCGACCAGTCGAGTCGCATCATGTGGTTCCGGTCGGGGAAGCGGCGGCCGCGGCGCTGCGGACGGCGGTCGCCACGTCGTCGGCCAGCCGGGCCTTGAGCTCCTCGACCGACGCGAAGCGACGAGTGTCACGGACGTGGTCGAGGAAGTCAACGTCGAGCATCCTGCCGTAGAGGTCGCCGCCGAAGCCGACGAGGTGGGCCTCGACCGACACCGCCGTCTCTCCAAAGGTGGCGTTGGGGCCGACGTGCACGGCGGCCGGATGCGTGACGCCGTCCACCGTGGCCCGGGCGGCATAGACGCCGAGCGCCGGCAGGAGGGTGGCGATGCCCGCGAGGTTGGCCGTCGGGAAACCGATCGTCGCCCCGCGGCGGGCGCCCACGACCACCGTGCCGGAGAGCCGATAGGGGGCCGTCAGCAGGCTGCGGGCCTCCGCCATCCGGCCCCCCGCGACCAGGCCGCGGATCCGCGAGCTCGACACCGGCGCGTCGCCCACCACGACGGGCTCGACCACCTCGAGGTCGACGCCCGCAGCGGCGCACAACCCGTCGAGCAGCGCCACGTCGCCCCGCCGCCGCGCGCCGAAGCGGAAGTCGCGGCCCTCGACGACCGCCCGGGCGGCGTGGCGGCCGCGGAGCACCCGCGCGAAGAAGTCCTCCGCCTCGACCGCCATCAGTGCGGCGTCGGCCGGCTGCACGCAGACGAGGTCGACGCCGAGGCCGAGCAGCAGCTCCGCCCGTCGCCGGGGCGTGGTCAGGGGCACGGGCGCGGCGTCCGGCCGCAGCACGCGGGCCGGATGCGGATCGAAGGTGACGGCCACCGCCGGCACGCCGTGCCGCGCGGCGGCCGATCGCAGCCGGGACACGATCGCGGCGTGTCCGAGATGCACGCCGTCGAAGTTGCCGACCGCGACCGCGCACGGGGCCCGCCGGTCGGCCGCGGGCGGAAACACGATCGGTTCGGCGATGGGCTGCACGGCGGGCGGTGCGGGCGGACAGGTTCGGCTGGTGTGGAGAGCCGACAGTGTACCGCGGGCTTTCAGCAGCGAGGGTATGATGCTGTCGCTCCCGGGAGCCGCGCACCAGTGCCCGACGCCTCACCCATCACCGACGACCGGCAGATCTACCTGACTGCCGAACTCGCCTGCCGGCTGGGGGCGATCGACGTCGGCTCCAACTCCGTGCGGCTGCTGGTGGCCGAGGCCCTGCGGGGTGGCGCCTACCGGATCCTCGACGAGGAGCGGGAGCCGACCCGGCTCGGCCGCAGCGCCTCGCAGGAGGGCCGGCTCGACGAGGAGTCGATGGACCGCACGCTCGCGGCCCTCCGCACCTTCAAGGAGATCGCCGGCGGCTACCAGGTGACGAGGCTGCGGACGATCGCCACCTGCGCCGTCCGCGAGGCCCGCAACGGTCCTGAGTTCTGCCGGCGGGTCCGCGAGGAGGTGGGGCTCGAGGTGGAGGTGATCTCCGGGGAGCGGGAGGCCCGCCTGGCCTTCGCCAGCGTGCAGCACGCCTTCGATCTCGCGGGCCGCAACACGGTGGTGGCCGACATCGGCGGCGGCAGCACCGAGGTCGTGTTCGCGACCGGCAACCTCATCGAGTCGATCTTCTCGACCCCGCTCGGCGCCGTCCGGCTGACGGAGCAGTTTTCGCTGGGCGACTGCTGCGACGGCCCCGATGCGGCCCGGAGCCTCGAGCGGCTCGACGACGAGATCGCGACGATCCTCAAGAAGCGGACCACGCGGCCGCTGTTCGCGCCGCACCTGCTGGTCGGCTGCGGCGGCACGTTCACCACGCTGGCGGAACTGGTGATGGCGACGAAGCGGGATGCCGACGTCCCCGTGGCCGGCTACCAGGTGTCGCACGCCGAAGTCCGCCACCTCCACGACCGGCTCCGCAAGATGCCGCTGCGGGCCCGGCGGAACATGCCGGGCATGACGCCCGACCGCGCCGACATCATCATCGCCGGCATCTCGATCGTGGACGCGCTGATGCGGCGGTTTCACGTGAACACGCTCGCCATCCACACCCGTGGCGTCCGCGACGGGCTGCTTCGTGAGATGATCGAGGAGGCCACCGTCGGCCACGACGGGATCGACGAGTCGGCCCTCCGCGAGGCGGCGATCGAGCGGCTCGCCGCCGCCTGCTCGGGCGAGGCGGGCCACGGCCGCACCGTGGCGGCGCTCGCGGGTCGGATCTTCGAGCAGCTGGCGGAGCGGCTCGAGCTGCCGGCCGGCGACCGCCTGCTGCTGGAGTGCGCCGCCCGGCTCCAGGACGTCGGCTACGTGATCAACTACGACCAGCACCACAAGCACAGCTACCACCTGATCCGCAACAGCCGCCTGCCGGGCCTGCGGGCCCATGAGCTCGAGCTGGTGGCCAACGTGGCCCGCTACCACCGCGGCGCCCTTCCCAAGAAGAAACACGAGCACTTCTCGCGGCTGGCGAGCGAGGATCAGCGGCGGGTGCAGCGGCTGGCGGCGGTGCTGCGGATCGCAGGCGGCCTCGACCGCAGCCGGCTCCAGCAGGTGCGGGACGTGCTGGCCCGCGTCGACCACGGCCGCCTCGTCCTCGAGGTGGTCGCCGACCAGGAGCCGCAGGTCGACATCTGGGGCGCCGAGCGGCGGACCGACCTCTTCGAAAAGGAGTTCGGCATGAAGGTCGACGTCCGCTGGGCGGGCCGAGACGTGCCGCAATGAGGCACGGGCAGCCCCGCGCCCCTACGACCGGCCCAGCCGTCAGAGGCGTGCCGGCGCCGCCGCGAGGCGGGCCCGCGGTCCGCGAGTGCCGATGATTCCTCCGGAAGACCCCGCGCTCGTCGGTGACAACATGCGGCATGCCCTCCTGCTCATCGTGGTCGTGTCGCTGGCGGCTGCAGCGCCGTTCGCCGAGGCCGCCGGCCGGCGGCGTTTCAGCGGCCCACGGTCGCCGATGTCGCTGGGCGCGCCGCAGAACCAGGCGGCCTACGCCCCGGGCGCATCGCCCTACGTGACGGGCCACGGCACCCGGCCCAAGTATTTCGTGCCGCCCACCAATCCGCGGACGCCCACCTGGAAGATGTACGGCACGCCTCCGGGCGTGGTGCCGGGCGACTGGCCCACGTACGCGCCGCTCGGCTTCGGGGGCTACCGCTTCCCGGCCGTCGGCAGCCAGGCGTATCGGTAGCCGCATCGCGAGCCGGCCATGAAGGTGATCGTCGTCGGCGCGGGCATCGGCGGGGCGAGCGCCGCGATCGCGCTGCAGCACCTCGGGCACGAGGTCGTGGTCTACGACCAGATGACCGAGAACAAGCCGGTCGGAGCCGCGCTCTCGCTGTGGTCCAACGGCGTCAAGGTGCTCAACTGGCTCGGGCTCGGCGCCGAGGTGGCGGCGCTCGGGGGCCGGATGGACGACATGGCCTATCTCGACGGCCAGACCGGCGCCACCCTCTGCCGCTTCAGCCTGGCCCCCGTCACGGCGCAGACCGGCCAGCGGCCCTACCCGGTGGCCCGGGCCGACCTGCAGGCGCTGCTGATGCGGCGGTTCGGCATGGACCGCATCCGCCTCGACGCCCGGCTCGTCGGCCTCGCCGACGACGGCGTGACGGTGACGGCCACGTTCGCCGACGGCTCGACCGACACGGCCGACATGCTGATCGCCGCCGACGGGGCCCGCTCCGCGGCCCGCGACTACGTCACCCGGGCCGGCGCGGGAGGCCGGCGGATCGAGCGGACCTACGCCGGCTACGTGAACTTCAACGGCCTGATCCCGGTCGACGAGCGGATCGGACCGGCCACGCAGTGGACGACGTACGTGGGCGAAGGCAAGCGTTGCTCCGTGATGCCCGTGGCGGGCGACCGCTTCTACTTCTTCGTCGACATTCCACAGCCGGCGGGCCTGCCCTACGACCGCAGTGCGGGCACGCGGCCGCTGGAGGCGGCCTTCGGCGGCTGGGCCCCGGGAGTGCGGGCGCTGCTCGACTCGATCGACCCCGCCAGCTCGCTCAACCGCGTGGAGATCTGGGACATCGATCCGTTCGACACCTGGGTGCGGGGTCGGGTGGCGCTGCTGGGTGATGCGGCGCACACCACCTCCCCCGACATCGGTCAGGGCGCCTGCTCGGCCCTGGAAGACACCTTCGCACTGGCGATCTCGCTGGCGACCAACACGATCGGCATCGAGGACAGCCTGCTCCGCTACCAACGGATCCGCGCCCCCCGGGCGGCCGACCTCGTGCTCCGGGCCCGCAAGCGATGCCACGAGACGCACGCCTTCGATCCGGCTGCGACGGAGGCGTGGTACGAGAGCCTGAAGACCGAGGACGGCTCGGGCATCATCAAGGGCATCGTGGGCAACATCGCCGCCAGCCCGATCAACCTCGGCGGCGGCGCCGCATGACGGCGGCGGTGATCAGGCATCCGGCCGCGGCAAGCGCCGCCGTGCCGGGTTCGGGCACGGCGACGAGCGCGAGCGTTTTGCCGCCGAGATGGTTGTAATCGATCGCACAGCCGGTCGGCAGGCCGGTGACCGTACCGAACGTGCCGGCGAGCGAGGCATAGGATCCGAACACAGAGGCCGGTTCCGTGAGCGGGTCGAGGACGGTGAAGGAGACGCTCGACGTCGGCGCCAGTGAGAGTGACGACGCCACGCTGATGCTGCCCGTCTGGGAGCCCGACAGGAACATGGTGAGCGCGCCGCCGAGCGCCAGCGACGAACCGAAGGAGAGGGTGCCCGGCGCGTCCGGTTCGACCACCGATCCGGTGCCGGTCACGACGCTGCCGAGCACCGTGCCGTTGAAGCCGTGCAGGGTCTGGCCGCTTGCCAGCGTGAAGCCGCCGGTGACGCCCGAGACGTCGAGCACCCCGCCCACGTTCACGTCGGTGCTCGCGGCGATGTTGTTCGTCGCCGCCACGAGGGCGAGCGTGCCGCCGGGGAGCACGATCGTGTTGCCGGTGTACGAGTTGCTGCCGCTGAGCACGGTGCGACCCGAGGAGTTCTGGGTCACCGTCAGGCCGCCGCTGAGCGGATTGGCGAAGGTGTAGTTCGCCGACGTGTGGTTGAAGGACACGACGCCCCCGGTGAAGCCGTCGATCGTGGCCAGCGGGCTGACGATGCCCGGAGCGGCCCCCGTGCCGATCGCGAGCAAACCCTTGGGTCCCATGCGGATCGACGACACGGCCAGCCCACCGCCGTCGGCGACCGTCACCTGGTTCGTGCCGGTGCCGTCGGAACCCACGCGGAGTTTGCCGTTGATCGTCCACGTCGTGCCCACGCCGCTGACGTTTCCGGTGTTGCCCACAGCCCCGGCGTTCAGGCCGAAGCGCACGTTGTTGCTCGTCACGGTCGCGCCGCCCGTCGCGAAAAAGGCGTTGCCGGAGCCGCTCCTGCCAACCACGAAGGCCGCCTGGCTCGAGAACGTGGCCCACGACCAGGGTGCCCGGCGCGGCGAGCGTGCCGCTGGACGCGACCTGCACGATGGACGCCGACGCCGACGCCACGCCGCCGAGCCATACGTTGCCGCCCGACACGCTGCCGCCGGCAAGCACGTCGAGCCGGTTACCCGTGCCGTCGTAGCCCACGTTGAGCGTGCCCGCGACGCCGAGCCTGGAATCGACGAGCAGCCGATTGCCCGAGTTCCCGCCGCTGATGCCGATGGTGGCGTTGGGGCTGGTCACACGTGCCCCGGCCGTGAGCGAGAGCAGGGCTGAGACACCGTCCACGTAGAAGTTGTCGGCGAGGGCGAGGGAGCCGGTCGTGAGCGAATAACCGCTGCCCGTCACCGTGAGCCGAGTGGCGCCGGCGGCACCCGGCAGCGAGATCGTGGCAGTCGACGCCAGCGGGCTCGTCAGGAACGCGTTGTCGGCCGCGGTGGGCACGCCTGCCGACCAGTTCCCCGCGGTCGACCAGGCGCCGCTCACGGCACCGCAAAACCTGTGCCATCACCGTGTCGCTCGCAGGTCGCGGGTGGCTCCTTGGCTGATGACGCTGCAAAAAGCGGGCTTCCAACGCGTTGGAATGCTTTCTTCCCCGCGCAGCGACGGCGCCTGGCTTTCACCGGGTGTGCGAAACAGCGATGCGCAGCCGCCCCCGCTGCGCGGTCGTGACGCCTGCGGAACCGCGCTGCCGGAGGTGCAGGCTGCACGCCGGCACCTCCGGAAAACGGGGCTCCCGTGGAGGGTGAACTCCGAACCCGAATCCCGTCAGCGGCTACAGTTCCCTGCACAGTCGCTTCCTCCACCCCCCGGCCCCGCCATGCAGGCCACGTCATCCGCCGGCGACCTTCTCCGCGTCACGGAGTCGGGGCTCTACTGCGAGCAGGGCGACTTCTTCATCGACCCATGGCGGCGAGTGCCCAGGGCGGTGATCACCCACGCCCACGCCGACCATGCGCGGGCCGGATGCGATCGCTACCTCTGCGCCGCCGAGGGGAAACTCGTGCTCCGCTCGCGGATCGGCGGCAACGCGCCGATCGACACGCTCCGCCGGGGTGAGCGCATCTCGATCAACGGCGTGACCGTGTCGCTTCATCCCGCGGGCCACCTCCTCGGCTCGGCGCAGGTGCGGATCGAGCACGGCGGCATCACGTGGGTCGTCACCGGCGACTACAAGCTCCATGCCGACCCGACCTGCGCGGCCTTCGAGCCGGTGCCCTGCGACGTGTTCGTGACCGAGTCCACGTTCGGTCTGCCGGTCTACCGCTGGCAGAGCCCCGACGCGATCGCCGCCGACATCAACGCCTGGTGGCGGTTCAACCGCGACGCCGGCCGCACGAGCGTGATCCTCGCCTACGCGCTCGGCAAGGCCCAGCGGCTGGCGGCGATGGTCGACCCCACGATCGGCCCGATCGTGGCCCACGGGGCGGTGATGAAGCTCGTCGAGGCGTATCGGGCCAGCGGCGTGCGGCTGCCGCCGATCGACCGCGTGCCCCCGCGCGCCCGGCGGGTCGGCGACGGCCGGGCGCTCGTGATCGCCCCGCCGAGCGTGCTCGGAAGTTCGTGGCTGAACCTCTTTGGCGAGGCGAGCGTGGCCATGGCCTCGGGCTGGATGACGCTCCGCGGTGTCCGCCGCCGCCGGGGCTTCGACCGGGGCTTTGCCGTGTCCGACCATGCCGATTTTCCGGGGTTGCTCGCGGCGATCGAGGCCACGGGCGCCCGCCGCGTGCTCGCGACCCACGGCTTCAGCGACGCGCTCGCACGATACCTCCG
>JBJTQP010000027.1:0-8844 GCA_046075685.1 Planctomycetaceae bacterium
AAAAACTCAGAGTAGAAGCACAAGAACACATTACAGAAGAACATTTATCAAACATTGTAGCAAACGAATGGACCAAATATCTCCTAGAAAATAGGTATGCCTTCGCGCAGCCGCTCGGGTTCGTCGTGTTCCTGATCGCGAGCTTCGCCGAGGCGGCCCGGCTGCCGTTCGACCTGCCCGAGGCCGAGCAGGAACTCGTGGGCGGATACCACACCGAGTATTCGGGGATCAAGCTGCTCCTGTTCCTCGTCTCCGAATTCCTCCACATGGTCACGGCGGCGTTCCTGATCGTGATCATGTTCCTGGGCGGCTGGCACCTCTGGGGCGTCACCGGCTCCGGCCCCGTCGAGACCTGGACGATCGCTGTCATCCGCTTCGCGGTGCTCTCCGCCAAGATCTTCGGCGTGATCCTGTTCTTCATGCTCGTCCGCTGGAGCTGGCCGCGGTTTCGGTTCGACCAGCTGATGAATCTGGCCTGGAAGGTGATGCTGCCGCTGGGCCTGGCCAACCTGGTGACCGTGGCCGCGGTCGAGGAGTTCCGGCCGCAGCTCGTGGCGGCGCTCGGCGAAGGCGGGGCGCGGGCCGCCGCGGTGGCGATCCCCTGGGGCGTGTTCCTGCTCGGCTGGATCGCCGCCGGTGTGCTCACGCCCTCGGGCACCGACAACACCCCGATCCGCACGCCCGGCCCGCTCGACGCGGAGCACGTGCTCGGCTCGCGACGCGACCTGGTGGAGGCCTGAGATGAAACCGTCCGACCCGTCGATCACCTGGCTCGAAGAGAAGCCCCTCGGGCTCGCCGAACGGCTCTACCTGCCGCTGTTCGTCAACGGCTTGACCACGACCGCCCGGCACCTCGTCAGCCCCAAGGTCACGGTGAGCTTCCCCGACCAGCGGCCGAAGGTGGGCAACCCGTTGATCTACCGCGGCGTGCATCGTCTCAACCGCGATGCCGAGGGCCGCGTAAAGTGCGTGGCCTGCTTCCTCTGCGCCACCGCCTGCCCGGCACACTGCATCGACATCGTGGCCGCCGAGAGCCCCTGGCCCGACCGCGACAAGTATCCCGAGAGCTTCCACATCGACGAGCTTCGCTGCATCTTCTGTGGAATGTGCGAGGAGGCCTGCCCCGTCGACGCCATCGAGCTCACGAGCCTCCTCGACCTCACCGGCAAGAGCCGCGAGGAGATGATCTTCGACAAGGAGAAGCTGCTGAGCGTCTACGACATGACGAAGGACGCCGAACCCATGAAGTCGACCGCCATGGGGTGCACCCCGTGATTGCGTCGCTCCTCCCCTCGATCTCTCCCGGCACGCTCCTCGCCGGAGCCGTCACCGCCACCGCAGCGAGCCTCTGGCTGCTGCTGCCCCGCGGACGTGGCGGCGGCGCCGAGCGCACCGCCCGCTGGCTCGGCTGGCTGGTGGGGCTCGCAGCCCTCGTCTCGTTCGTCGCCACGGGCCAGCGGCTCGGCAGCGTCGGCGAGGAGGCGGTGTTTCTGACCGTGGCCCTGGTGGCCATCGTCTCCGGAGCGGCCACGGTCGTCTCCCGGTCGCCGGTCTACGCGGCCATCTGGTTCGCCATGGCGCTGGCCGGCGTGTCCGGCGTGCTGCTCGTGCTCGGCGGCCAGTTCCTCGGCGTCGCCACCATCGTGGTCTACGCCGGTGCGATCCTGGTGATGTTCCTGTTCGTGCTGATGCTCGCGCAGCCCGCAGGACTCGCACCCTATGACCGCGTCTCCAATGAGCCGCTGCTCGCCGCGGTGGCGGGCGCCGTGATGCTCGGCATCCTCTCGCTGTCGATCGGCCGGCTCACTGCCGAGCCTCCCGCCTGCTGCCTGATGGGCGCCACGAAGGCCGCCCTGCTCGCGGATGCGTCCGGCAGCACCGCGCCGCCCGCCGCGGCCGAAGTGGGGGTCGACATGCTCGCCGCCGACCATGTGGCCCGCCTCGGCGGTGAACTCTTCGGCCGCCACCTCCTCGCCGTCGAGGTCGCCGGCGTGCTGCTGCTCGTGGCCCTCGTCGGGTCGATCGCGATCGTCTCCCGTGGTGCAGCCGACGGCGACGCTGCGGCGGCCGGGAGGGCCGTGCCATGAACCTCTTCGCCACCACCGTCGCTCCCGCGCCCCTCGTGATCGACGGCCTGATAGTGGGGGCGATCCTGTTCGCCCTCGGGCTCGTCGGCATCCTCGCCCGCCGCAACCTGATCGTGATGTTCCTGTGCGCGGAGCTGATGCTCCAGGGCATCTCGGTGAGCCTCGTCGCCTGGAGCCGCCACCACGGCGACTGGGGCGGGCACGTGCTCGTGATCTTCGTGCTGACGGTGGCGGCCTGCGAGGCGGCGGTGGCCCTGGTCTTCGTGCTCCAGGCCTTTGCCCGGACCGGCCGGCTCGACTCGGCCGCCTGGCAGTCGCTCCGCGAGGCAAACCTGCCGCGGACGATCGACCGGGAACTTCCGGCCGTCGACACGGTGCCCGCCAGGTTTCCGCGGCTCACGCCCGCCGGCGTCGCCCCCGCCGCCGACGAAGATGCCCTCCTCGAGCGCGAGCAGGTCTGACCCACAGCCCGCCATCCCCCGCCATGAACGACCTCTCCCCTTCGACGCTGCTCGTGCTGGTGCCCCTGTTGCCGCTGATCGGGGCGATCCTCACGGTGGCGTTCGGCCGTGCGCTGGGCACGCGGGCGCACCTGCCGGCCGTCGCCGGCATCGCCGCGGCCTTCGTGGTCGCCGTCATGCTGCTCTCCGGGCTCGCCCGCGACGTCGGCGCCTCCGGGCACGACCACGCGGCCGCGCCCGTGGAAATGGTGACCACGCTCTGGGAATGGGCCGGCATCGGCGACGCCGCCGCGGCCGGCGACGCCGGCTCTGCGGCCAAGGCGTTTTCGATTCCCGTGGCCCTGCGTCTCGATCCGCTCACCGCGACGCTGCTGGTGATCATCACCGGCGTCGGCCTGCTCGTGGCGATCTACTCGATCGGCTACATGCACGGCGACCCGGGCTATCCGAGGTTCTTCGCCCTGGTGTCGGCGTTCGTGTTCTCGATGGCGATGCTCGTCGCCGCGAGCAACTTCCTGCTCGTCTACGTGTTCTGGGAGGCGGTGGGGGCCTGCAGCTACCTGTTGATCGGATTCTGGTTCACGAAGCCTGAGGCGGCGAAGGCGGCGAAAAAGGCGTTTCTCGTGAATCGCGTGGGCGATTTTGGCCTGGCCGTGGCCACCTTCCTGCTGTGGATGACCTACGGCACGCTCAACTTCCACGACACCACGCTCGCCGATGGCACGCTGGTGCCCGGCATCCTCGGAGCGACGCGGCTCGCCGACGCCTCCGCCTACGTGGGCGGTGCGGTGGGCACTGCCATCTGCCTGCTGTTTCTCCTCGCCGCCTGCGGCAAGAGCGCCCAGCTTCCGCTCCACGTCTGGCTGCCTGACGCGATGGAGGGGCCCACGCCGGCCAGTTCGCTCATCCATGCGGCCACGATGGTGACCGCCGGCATCTATCTGGTGGCCCGCACCGCCCCCTTGTTCGAAGCCTGCCCCGGTGCGCTCACGCTGGTGTCGGTCGTGGGCGCCACGACGGCCCTCGTGGCGGCGCTGATCGCCACCGTGCAAAACGACCTCAAGCGGGTGCTCGCCTACTCCACGATCAGCCAGCTCGGCTACATGTTCGCAAGCCTCGGCACCGGCACGCTGCTGGGCTTCACCGCCGCGATCTTCCACCTCGTCACGCATGCCTTCTTCAAGGCGCTGCTCTTCATGGGGGCGGGTTCCGTGATGCACGCGATGGGGGGCGTGATCGACATGCGGCGGTTCGGCGGCCTGCGGAGGATCATGCCGATCACCGCAGCCACGTTCCTGATCGGGGCGCTGGCGCTGGCCGGCGTCGCGCCCTTCGCGGGCTTCTTCAGCAAGGACGAGATTCTCGCTGCGCTCCACTCCCGCGGCTGGCCCGCCGCCCATGGCGAGCACCACGAGGCGGTGCCCGCCGGCGGGCACGCCGCCACCCCGGCCGTCTTCCGGCTGGCGAGCGTCACCCCCGACGCCGCCCAGCTCGCCGGCGGCATCAGGGGGTCGGCCCTCGACTCGCTGCATGCGCCCGCCACGTATCGGCTGCTGTTCTGGATGTCGCTCGCCACGGCCGGCCTGACCGCCTTCTACACATTCCGTGCGGTGTTCATGACGTTCACCGGCCCGACCCGCGTGCCGGATGAGGCGGGGCACCATGCCCACGAATCCCCGCCGTCGATGACGATTCCGCTCGCGATCCTGGCCGCCCTCTCGGCGGTCAGCGGCTGGTGGCTGTTCAGCACGCACGCCCTCGCCTCCTTCCTGGCGTCGACGCCCTCGTTCACCGCCCCGGCCGTGGCCGCCACCGCCACGCCTCCCGCCTTCCACTGGGACCTGGCCATCCAGGGCACGCTCGCGGCCGCCGTGGGCATCGTGGTGGCGGCGCTGGGCCACCTCGGCCGCCGCAGCGACGGGCCGCAGGTGGAGCGGTTCCTCGGGCCGCTGGAGACGCTGTTCGCCAACCGCTTCTTCTTCGACCAGATCTACTCCGCGCTGATCGTCAAGCCGCTCGAACTCCTGGCCACGCTCGCCGCGGTGATCGATCGCCGCGTGATCGACGGGCTCGTCGACGCGGTGGCCCGCCTCCCCGCGGCGGTCGGCGCCGTCGTCCGCCATCTCCAGTCGGGCCTCGTGCAACGCTACGCCCTGGCCGGCGTGATCGGCACGCTCCTGATCGTGCTCGCGCTGGTCGCGCGGGCCATGGGCTAGAAGGAAATCCGGCAGACCCGCATGAACGGCTTCAGCCCCTCCTCGCACCTGCTCCTCACGATCGCGGCGCCGCTCGTCGGCGCCGTCGTCGCCTGGCTGCTCGGCTCCCGCGGCGTATCGGCCGTGCGGCAGAGCGCCGCGGTCACCACGCTCGTCACCCTGGCCCTGGCGGCCTGGTTGATCGTCCGCTACCTGGCCGATCCCGCCACGGCGGCGGGGCTGCCCTTTGGGCTCGTCGAGGTTCCCTGGCTCACCGAGGGGATCTTCGACGTGCGGTTCTCACTCGGCCTCGACGGCCTGTCGCTCTGGATGTTCGGCCTGGCCGCGCTGCTCTCGGTGACGGCGGTGTTCGTCAGCTGGGATGCCATCCAGGACCGCCCGGTGGGCTTCTACGCGCTCCTGCTGCTGCTCGAGTCCGCCATGCTCGGCGTGTTCGCGGCCCGCGACGTGATCCTGTTCTACACGTTCTTCGAGTTCACCCTGGTCCCGCTCTTCTTCCTGATCGGGATCTGGGGTCACGACGAGCGGCGGCGGGCGGCGGTCAAGTTCTTCATCTACACGCTCACCGGCAGCGTGCTGACGTTCCTCGGCCTGCTGACGATCGTGCTCTGGCACGCGGCCCACGCCAACGTCGTCACGTTCGACATCGAGTCGCTCGTGGACGGCACGAAGATCCATCCGCTGCCGATGACGGCCGCCGGCGGCTGGCTGCAGATGGTCGTGTTCCTCGCCCTGCTCGCCGGCTTCGCGGTGAAGGTGCCGATCGTGCCGCTGCACACCTGGCTGCCGCTGGCCCACGTCGAGGCGCCGACGGGTGGTTCCGTCGACCTCGCCGGCGTGCTGCTGAAGCTCGGCATCTACGGCTTCCTGCGGTTCTCGCTGCCGATGCTGCCGGAGGCGACCGCCGTGGCCGCTCCCTGGCTATTCGGGCTCGGCGTGGCAGGCATCGTCTACGGGGCGCTGGTGGCCCTGGTGCAGACCGATCTCAAGCGGCTGATCGCCTACTCGTCGGTGAGCCACATGGGCTACATCGTGATGGGCCTGTTTGCGCTCACGCCGGTCGCCACCGAGGGCGCGAACCTGCAGCTCATCAACCATGGCCTCTCGTCCGCCGGCCTGTTCGCGCTCGTGGGGATGATCTACGAGCGGTTCCACACGCGGAGCATCGCCAACCTCGGCGGCATCGCCGCGAAGGCCCCGTGGCTCGCCGTGTTTTTCATGCTGTTCACCTTCTCGAGCATCGGCCTGCCAGGCCTCAACGGATTCGTGGGCGAGTTCATGATCCTGCTCGGCTCGTTCCAGCGGGCCTGGTCGGGCGTGTCGGCGACCTGGCAGTTTCCCTACCTGGTGATGGCGCTCCTGGCCGTCGCGGGCGTGGTGCTTGGCGCGTGGTACATGCTCTGGGCCGTGGAGCGGGTGCTCTTCGGAGGCTCCCGCGAACCGCCCCGGTCTGTCGGCCACGGCCACCACACGGGCCAGACGAGCCATGGTCATGGTGACAGTCATGGCGACCATGCCGCCACCGACCACGAGCGCTGCGACCTGCGCTGGCACGAGCTTGCGGCCCTCCTCCCTCTGGCCGTGTTCGTGCTCTGGATCGGCCTCGCCCCGGGCACGTTCCTCGCTCCAGCCGCCCCGGCGGTCCGCGAGGCCACCACCGCCCCCGCGGCCGCCTTCGCCGAGCGGATGCAGGCCCCGATCACCGCCACTGTCGCTGGACTCACCACCCCATGAACGTCACCTCCCTGCAAAGCTTCGCGCTCGTGGCCCCCGAGGTGGTGCTCGTGCTTGCGGCGCTCGTGGCCTATCTCGGCGGTGCCTTCGCCGGACTCCGCTTCGGCTGGCTCGTGGCTGCGGCCGGGATCGTCGCCGCAGCCTGCGTCACGCCCGGGCAGATGGGTGACGCCGCCTTTTCAGCGGGCATCGTGGTCGATCCGTTTTCCACCTACATCCGCTGGACGGTGCTGGGCCTCGGCCTGCTCTTGTGCCTCGTGCAGGCGGGCGACCTGTTCGCCGCGGCCGTGAGCCGGGGCCCGGGCCTGCGGCGCGGGGGCACCTGCGAGGAGGCCGGCACCTTCCTGCTCCTGCTGGCTGGGCTGTCGCTCGTGGGCGTGGCTGGAGACCTGGTGCTCCTGTTCGCCGGCCTCGAACTGGTTTCGATTCCAACCTACATCCTGCTCGCCCTCAAGCGATCCGACGCCCGCGGGCAGGAGGCGAGCCTCAAATACTTCTTCCTCTCGCTCGTGGCGTCGGCGGTCTTCCTCTACGCCCTCGTCTGCCTCTATGGCATCGGGGGCTCCACCGATCTGGGCGCGATCGCAGCCCGCCTCAAGGCGGAGTCGACGGGCCGGACGGCGCAGGCGCTCCTGCCGCTGGCGATCGGCCTGGGCGTGGTCGGCGCCGCCTTCCGCCTCGCCGCCGTCCCGATGCACTTCTATGCCCCCGACGTCTACGAGGGCACGAGCCCCGGCAACGCCGCCCTGCTTTCCACCCTGCCCAAGGTGGCCGGCGTCGTGGTGCTCGCGCGGCTGCTCGCCGTCGTCGGCGCGGCCGCCGCGCCCGACCTGCTCTGGCGGGTCGTCGTGATGCTGGCGGCCGTGACGATGACCGTGGGCAACGTGATGGCGCTGTGGCAGCCGAATCTCCGCCGGCTGCTGGCCTGCTCCTCGATCGCGCACGCGGGCTACCTGCTCGTGGGCATCGCCGCGGCCGCCGCCCCGTCGGCCACGCCCCGCCTGTTCACGACGGGCGGCCTTGCGGCCACGCTCTTCTATCTCGCCACGTACGCGATCGCCACGATCGGGGTGTTCGGGGCGATCGCCTACCTTGGCCACCGCTGGCCCGAGTGGACGGCCGCCAGCGGCCCGCGGCCGCCGCGGGAGGAGATCACCACCGTCGACGATCTCGACGGCCTCTCGGGCACCAACCCCGTCGCCGCGTTCGCGATCGCGGTGTTTCTGCTTTCCCTGGCCGGCATTCCGCCGCTGCCGGGCTTCTGGGGCAAGATGGGGCTCGTGCTCGCCGCCCTCGACGTCGACGGCACCGCCGCGATCGTGAGCGGCAGCCGGCGAGCCTGGTTCGTGGGCCTCACGGTGCTCCTCGTGCTCAATGCCGCGATCGCCGCCGCCTACTACCTCCGCATCATCGCCGCCATGTACTTCAAGTCGACCAAACGCGGCGTGCAGGCTGACGGCGGCCTTGCCGCCGGTGTCGCGATGCTCGCCTGTCTCATGCTCGTGGGCGTGGTGACGATCCGGCCGTGGCGACTGGTGGCCGCGGCCTCGCGTGCCGGCGAGAGCCTCGTGCCACACGCCGCGGCCCCGGCCGCAGCCCTGCCCGAGGCCTCGGAAACGATCGCCGCCCACCGATGACCGCCACACCGACTCCCGCCGCCGTCGAGGCCATCCTCGCCGACATCGCCGATCCCGAGACTGGCCGACCGCTGACGGTCATGGGCCAGGTCGTGTCGGTCGCCGCCGACCCGGCGGCGATCGCCGTCACGGTGGGCCTGACCACGCACGCGGCGATCCTCTGGAGTGCCACGCGGGCCCGGATCGAGGAGCGGCTCCGCACCGCGTTCCCGCAGGTGGCCCGGGTCGCCGTCACGATCACCCCGCACGACCGTCCGCCGATGAAGCTCGGCCAGCTCGGGATCGAGGCCAAGAGCGTGATCGCGGTCGGCTCCGGCAAGGGAGGAGTCGGCAAGAGCACGATCGCGACGAGCATCGCGATCGGCCTGGCGCGGGCCGGCAGCCGCACCGGCCTGCTCGACGCCGACGTCTACGGCCCCAGCGTGCCGCACCTCGTGGGGCTCTCGGGCCGTCCGCAGATCGACCATGGCAAGATCCTGCCCCAGATGCTCGACGTCGGCCGCGTTCGCATGCCGGTGATGTCGATGGGGTTCATGGTGCCCCCGGGCGAGGCGGTCGTGTGGCGAGGCCCGATGCTCCACGGCGCGATCACGCAGATGCTCCGCGACACGCTCTGGGGTCCGCTCGACTACCTCGTGATCGACATGCCGCCGGGCACCGGCGACGTGGCCCTCACGCTCTCCCAGGCCCTGCCGCTCTCCGGGGCGGT
>JBJTQP010000028.1:0-10079 GCA_046075685.1 Planctomycetaceae bacterium
TGCGGCGGTGGTCGACCTCCATCGCGATCTGCTTGTACTTCGGGACGAACGGCTGGCCGGACTGACGAGGTTGGCGGCGACGGCCGTCGACGCGGCCCGGCGGCCGCTTCCCGGTGCGGTGCAGGTGGAGGGCGTCGCGGACGACCTCCGCCCCGATGCCGAGCGCCCGCGAGATCAGGGCGACGCCCGACCCCGCATCGGCCATCTCGACGATCTGTGGCAGCATGACCTCGTATTTCGGGGGCTTGCGGAGCGGAACGCTGACCTCGGGGCAGCAGAGTCCTGCCCCGCTGGGCGATTGTCCAACGGTCACCATGTAGGAACACCCGCATGGTGGCGGTTGGATCACGGTCGGCTGGGCCTGGACGGCGGGGTATTCGTCGCAGAACTGCACCCGCGGGTGTCCGGGTGCCTGTTCCGTTTCCGACTTTGCGAGCGGACCGCCTTCGTCCTAAACTTTGAGTATGGCCACTGCTTCTGAAAAATCCCACATCGAAGCGACCCCAGGCACCTGCGGCGGGAAGCCCCGAGTTGCAGGCACACGGATCCGGGTCCAGGACGTCGTTTTCTGGACCGAGGAGGGGCGGTCGCCCGACGAGATTGTGGGGTCGTTTCCGCACCTGACGCTCGCCGACGTGTACGCAGCCCTGGCGTATTACCACGACAATCGAAGTCTGATCGACCAGCAGATTCGTGACGATGACGAGGGTGCGTCACAACTGAAAACGGAAGCAGGGGCCGGATTCCTGGCCCGCAGCCGTGGCGGAGCTGGTTGATCGCAAGGGATGCTGGGTGGAAATCAAGTACCACCTCGATGAGCACATCGACGCCGCCGTTGCCGCTGGCCTCAGGCTGCGGGGGGTCGATGTGACAACTACCGTCGAGCAGGAACTCCAAGGCGCCTCCGACTTGCAGCAACTGGCGTTCGCTCATGCGCAGGGCCGCGTGCTGGTGACGTGCGACAGTGACTTCATCGTGCTGTCCAATGCCGGCAGGCCGCACGCTGGGATTGTCTTTTGGCCAGCAAGACACCGAAGACTGGGGCAGGTCGTGCTCGATCTGGTCCTTTTGTGCCGCGTTGCGACCGCCAAAGAAATGACGGGGCACGTCGAGTTCCTTTGAACCGACATGCCCCGCATTCCCCAGGTTGCGAACCCCATTCGTGGCCATCGTCGACTGTGCAACTACTGCTTTCTTGGCAGCGTGCGGGGAAGCGGCACCACGGTCTCGCGTTGATTGAGCGATCCTGGCGGGGTATCCGGCCGATCGACGCGAATCGATCCCCAAAGCGAGACATGTGAGTCATCGCCATTCATCGACGTGCCACGATCGAGCACCGCCAGGTGTGAACGCCGGTTGAAAAGTGCAGCGCGGGGCGGTCGAAAAGTGCAGCGCTGGGGATGGGTTGAATCTACTCCGGGGTAGTGTTGACGGCGGTCGAAAACGGCGGCGCGGGTGCCATGTCGCGGCGGTCCAAAATGGCGGCGCACAACCGTGCAGTTCTTTGCGAGGGGACGATCGGGGCGACAGCCCCGATCACACCCCCTTTCAGAGAGAGGCACAGGAGTGCACAGCGACATGGAGATCTGGAGCGAGATACGCCGTGAGGTGCTGACCGGAGCCTTGAGCAAGCGGGCTGCGATCGCGAAGTACAAGGTTGGCTGGCACACCCTGAAGAAGATGCTAACGCACGACGAGCCGCCGGGGTATCGGCAGGCGAAGCGGATACCCAGGCCGAAGCTGGATGTATTCCTACCGTTGATCCGGCAGATGCTGAAGGAGGACGGCAAGGCGCCACCGAAGCAGAAGCACACCGCCCGCCGCATCTTCGAACGCCTCCGCGACGAGCACGGCTATACCGGCGGCGAGACGGTGGTGAAGGACGCCGTACGGGAATGGCGGATCAGCCGACGCGAGGTGTGTTGACGGCGTGATGGTGGCCCGAGCGATCCACGCCCTCTTGGGCACCGACCGCCAGCGTCTCGCCGCCCACGATCGCGCCTCGGTGGCGGCGATCCGGCTGCTCGACCGCCTGCCGGCCAATCCGATGGTGACGGTGCCGCGGGCGAGCCTGCTGCTCGGCACGACCGCGCCGCCTGCCCGCAAGGCGATCGAACTG
The DNA here is from genome assembly GCA_046075685.1 of Planctomycetaceae bacterium. Lineage (GTDB taxonomy): Bacteria > Planctomycetota > Planctomycetia > Pirellulales > UBA1268 > QWPN01. Next base: position 2,120 of record JBJTQP010000028.1, read on the forward strand.
CTCGAACACCTCGGAGTGCTCCGCGAAACGACGGGCAAGCAGCGGGATCGGGTAAATGCATATCACGCCTACCTCGACCTGCTCACCGATTCGGCGGCACCGGGCGACGTACGCAACGCCGACAGGTGACGCGTCGAGAAGCCACGGCGAAACTCCTCCGTATCATTGCCTCTCGCCTGAGGGGGCACAACGCATGACCACCGTCCAGATCACGATTCCCGATGCCCAATCCTGGGAACTGCTTTCCAGCAGCGATCGTTGCCGCAGCCGCGGATGTCATGGTAGTGACGTCATGCGAAACGACGCAGAGCGACTCGCGGAAAGCGTGGGCCAAAACCTCGTGATCCAACGCTGCTTCAAGGCCGACGTCACGGACCCGAAGAAACTCAATTCCCGGATTGAGACGCTTGACTCCCGTGACGATGTGCTCATTGAGGTCGTGGTCAGCGAGGGATCGCAGCCGGCTCAGGGCCGGCCGATCCCGGCCCGTGCGGCTGCGCTTCGGAGCCGGGCGACGACAGGGCTAGCCGATTGATTCACGGCTTCGCGTGCCCGGTTCCATACGGCGTCTTGCCTTGCAAGATAGGCATCCATTGTCTCTCGGTTGCCAAGATAGAACGCGATCGCCCCGTACACTTCCTCGAGCGATAAAGCCGGGTACTGGTGCATGATCGTCTCGGCCGAACCCCCTTCAACGAACGAGGCCAGCACCGAGTCGAGCATGACGCGAGTCTGACCGACTCGCATCACGCCATGCTCGTCGGTAGAGACATATTCAGCAGCAGTCGCCATACCAAATGTCTCCGTGATTCACGTGCACGCTTCTACCACTCCTGATCAGGACGCTCTACCGCGGCGGTGACTCGCCTTTTGCGCGGTCAACACCAGCAGGGTAGCTGAGGATCGCAGGGCCGTCGCGTCTCGACCGCCAGAGCCGCGGCGCGGCTTGATGCCCGCCCCGGGCACCCGCCAGGAGAAAACTCGATGCGACGATGCTCCATCCGCTGGACGGCGCCCACCGTCGCCCTGCTTGTCGCCGCCGCGACGATCGGTCCTGCTCACGGCGGGCCGCCTTCTCCCAACGTCTCTCCATGGGCCGGTTCGACAGCGGACAGACGACGGGCTGGGGGGAAGGCGACTTCACCTACGACGGTGTGGTCGACATCCTTGACGTCACCGAGATGCTGTCGGCCGGCCTGTTTGACACCGGCGACTATCTGCCCGCCTCATTCTCGCCGGTGTCGGTCCCGGAGCCGGCACCCATCGGCTGGCTCGCCATGGTGGCCACCATCGCAGCCCGCCCCTCGTCCGAAAGCGCACGGGAGCGCGTCGGCGTGAGCCTGACGATCCATGCGTGCTTCATGTTCCTGATCCCGATTGAAGTCCGGCAGGCGCCGCCATCCTGAAATCGGCGACCACGGTGGCCGGTGCCGATACACCTGCGAGCCATCTGGTGGGAGGCGCTCGCCTGCCGTGGCTTCGACACGTAGGGCCGCTCTGGCTAACCGGCGGGCTGAACCGTGCGCAACCAGACGAGCAAGGGCCGGCCCGTGCCGTGAAGGTTGCCGCCTCCATGGCTCGGCACGCACGGCATCTGGGGGCGCGGGCTTGCCAGTCGTGACGCAGCGTGCCCTGCATGTGTCGCTGGCGGCAAGCCTTCTGGCTCGCCCACCAGCTGAATCACTTCTTGGCAGCTGGCTTCTTCTTGTCCTGCTTCGGCTTCATGCTCTTCTTGTCGTTCTTCTGCGAGTTGTTGCCCTTGCCCATGTTCACGCTCCGCTGGGTTGGAACTGGAATGCGGGGCTTGCTGCGTGCAAGCCTCACGACCTCTTCAATCGGCAGAAACCCCGGCCCCCTTCAGTTCGGCAGATGGAATTTCCAGAGCCGGAAGAATTACCGGAGCCGATCCTCAGGAAAACGCAGACTCAGCGATCCTTCATGACTTTCTCGACGGCCCGTTCCAACCACCGTGGAGACGACGGTCCAGACGGGCAGCAGCGTCACGAGCACCCGGACCGACAAGGCGTTCGGGTGCGGGGCGTGGCCAACGACGTGCCGTTGGCGGAGCAGCGGGTGTACAGGTAGGCCCACGCGTTCTCAACGGGGGCAGGCCTACGGCACCGGCCATGTCACGCTGGGGTCCACGGGCTGCCTCGGGCCGGGAGTGCTGCGGCCATCCGAGATGGAGCGTTTCATCAGGGCCGTTAGGTGCTCGACGACCTGCGGATGATCGCCTGCCACGTCACGGGCCTCACCGAGGTCGGTCGCCAGGTCGTAGAGGGCGGAGACCTGGCGGCCCGAGAAGACGAGTTTCCAGGTGCCTTGGCGGATGGCGAGTTCGCGATGGGCCGACTGGTGGACGGAGGCCTCGCGGAGCGGTTTCTCCGCAACGCCCAGCAGTGCCGGCAGGATGCTGACGCTGTCTTCGCCCGCGTCGCCGGGAAGCGGCTCGCCGAGGATCTCCGCGCACGTTGCCAACAGATCGTTGTGGCAGATCGTCTGGTCGGACACGGTGCCCGGTGCGATCCTGCCCGGCCACCTCGCGACGAACGGTACGCGATGGCCGCCCTCATGGATCTGGCCTTTCCGGCCACGAAGCGGAGAATAGGCGCGGTTCGCCGCGCCGTTGTCGGCCGCGACGATCACGAGCGTGTCGTGTGCGAGGTCTTTCCGCTCAAGCGCGTCGAGCAGTTGTCCGAGCATGTGATCGCCCTGATAGACCCAGTCTCCGTAGTTCGGATCATTTGCCACCTCGTCCACCGCCCCCGACCGGCCCACGAACGGCGGTGCCGGAACGACCGGAATGTGGGGCGGGCACATGGGAAAATAAAGGAAGAACGGCGTTCCGGCTTCACGCTGCTCGAGCCAGGCCACGGCCTTGGCAACCATCCGCGGCTGGTTCTCCACGGCCGTAACGTGCTCGACCACGCGATCCTGTTCGATGATGGTCTCTATGGCGCGGGCGTGGGTGAAGCCGTAGAAGTAATCAAAGCCGAGCTGGTTCGGGCCGCTCGTGATGTGCGAGCCGATCGGGACGCGGCCCTTCCGCATCGTGCCGTCCTGCCACGTCAGTCCGAGATGCCACTTGCCGATGCAGGCAGTCTGGTAGCCGTACTTCTTGAGGAACGACGGGACGGTGAGCCGCGATTCCGGGATGAGTGGCGGGTCGAACGTGGTGAGCACGCCGTATTGACCGATCCGAGCGGGATAGCGACCAGTGAGCAGTCCGTAGCGGGTGGGCGTGCAGACGGCGGAGGCTGAGTGGGCGTCAGTGAATCGAATGCCGGCCGCGGCGAGCGTGTCGAGCCGGGGAGTCTTGAGCCTGGAACTCGGGCGGTAGCAGCCGGGCTCCCCGTAGCCCATGTCGTCGAAGAGGACGAACACGATGTTGGGGTGCGGTTCGGCGCACACGGCGGTCGTCGCGGCCAGCGCGAGCAGCAGGGCAGCCAGAGAGTCTCTCATCGGGCGCGACTTCTCGAAGAGGCAACTGCGAGCAGCAGGTTACGGTGGTAAAGAATAGGTCGGCCAAGGCCAGTTCCTCAAGCGTCGGCACGTGAGCGGCAACTCCAGCGCCGGCTCGGTCACGTCGCCAAGCCCGGCGACGCGCTGGCGCTTGCGACGACTGGGATCAGGGGTGTATCTATGAGGATCCCCACGCAAGGACACGCCCCATGAGAAAACTCGTCGCCTTTGTTCTGCTGACGGTGTCGGGAGCGGCTTCCGCAGACCAGTTCGAAGACATCTCGTCACAGTGCGAGGCTGTGCTGCAGGAGAACATGACCGCAATGGTGGCAGAGGATGCCGACGCGCTCCTCGACACCATCTCTCCTCAGGCCGGTTCGCCGGCCCAGTTCGCGGAACTCCGCCGCGAGGCCGAGGAGGTCTTTGCCGCGACGGACGTGTACATGAGTTGCGTGTGTTTCAAACTGGGGCGTGTCCATCTGCCGTATGCCGATGCCGTCGTCGTGCAGCAGACGCTTCCGAAAGACGAGCGCGATCATTATCCGCTGCAGCAAGGCGAGTCGAACTTCAGGCATCGTTCCGCGCTGCTTCCCGAGCACAAGCTGGTGGTGTACGGGCAGCGGTTTGTTCGGGAGAACGGGAAATGGAAAGTGCACCTCGTGCTTTCCGAGCCGAAGCCGATCAGCGAAGACGAGTTGAACAAGCTTCGCACACGCGACCTACGGGCACCCGCACCGTAGCCTGAAGTGGTTGTGGACGCGGGCTTCTTGATGAAGGCGGAGCGCGGAGGGCCCGTTCCATGAACGACGAGTTTCTGCGGCTCGAGAGTCTGGTCTACCGCCCGGTGTCGACCCGACCGGACTGGCTCAAGGCCTGGCGAAACGAGGCCAACTACCTGCTGTTCCTTGCGCGTCGTGCGGACGACGACGACAATCTTGAACTGCTTCAGGAACTCGAGGATCAGGCCCGCGACATGGCGGACATGGTGGAGGGGCGGCTCAAGGCGGAGGGGCTTTGGTGAGAGAGGGCTGAAAACGGTCTTGCGGCCGCGGCGATGCCGACGCCCGGCACCGGTTGGCTCACGGTCTCGGTGATGAGAGGTGAGGTGCCAGACCTTCTTTTCAGGAACGCTTCGGGGTGTACCCGAGCCTGCGTGATGTATGATTCGCCCCACGGCATGAGGTGACGTATGGGTTTTTTCGAAGCGATGAAATCGGCTGCACGTTCAATGGGCTGCGGAATGCTTGTGAAGTCCATGTCCGTCCATCAAGGCCATGGCTCGATCCTCACGGATCCCGCTGCACATGCCACCAGTCTTGGCGGCATCCACGCGGTCTTGCTTCACGCCGCTGTGGTCGTGGTCGCGCTGGCTGCGGCCGCGACGGGCAGGGCACAGGATTTCGGTGACCAGTCGTCGGCCACGCTCACCAAGAAGGCGTGGGAGGCGCTGGCGGCCGGTGATGAGAAGCTGGTGCTCACCTACACCGGCAAGTGCCGCGAGCTCTATGCGGCCGAGGCCCGCACGCAGCAGGCGGGGCTCACGGCCTTCGCTCCGGCCGACAAGGCCCACGACTTCTGGGCCCTCAACGACGTGGGCACCTGCCTCTTCATCGAGGGTCAGCTCTTCGAGAAGCAGCAACTGCCAAAGGAGGCGGCCACCGTCTACCGCGAGCTCGCCGACGACCTGAAGTATTGCCAGTGCTGGGATGAGAAGGGCTGGTTCTGGAAGCCGGCCGAGGCCGCCGCGGGCCGGCTCAAGGAGCTCGAGTTCGACGCGTCGCTGAAGTAGGCGACTGCCACTGGGGCTCATTTGGTTCGGGGCCCTCGCCGCGACCGACCGTGACGGCCCGCTCGTTGGTAACGGGGAGCAAGGAGGAGTGGATGGCGGGATCAGTGGTTCTGCCGGGGCCTGATGCCGGCATGGTGCGGGCCGTGAACGGCGCGGTGCTGCGGCCGCCGCCAGGCTGGGCCCTGTTGCCGCCGGGCGACCCCGGGCTGACCCGCCGCGTGAAGGCCGCGGGGGATCACTGGCTCGTCGAAGAGAAGGTCGGCCGGAAGCGGTTTTCCCGCGGGGTCTGGGCCCCGCGGGAGACGATCGAGCGGATCCGCGCCGAGCTCGACGCGGAGCGGGCGACCGGTGCCTATGCCCGGCGGCGCGAGGCCGATGCACGCCGCCGCGAGGTGAAGCAGGCCGAGTATATGGAAGACTTCGAGGCGGCCGTGATCGCGTTTCTCGCGTTTCACGAGCGGCATGTGATCCTGGCCCGCAGGATGGCCGGGGCGGTGACGGCCTATGCCACGCCCGTGGGAAGCGGCACCGTCGCCCGCACGCAGCGGATCCCGATCGAGCGGCGAGCCGAAGCGGCCGTGATCGCCTGGATGCGACACCAGACGACGGCCTACGACTCGATGAAGATTGCGAGAGTGAAGGGGAGGCGACGCGAGGTGCGACGGATGCTGGCGGAGCGGTCGCGAGATCTCCTGCACCGCTACCGCCGCGGTGAGCCAGCGACCCCGGGCTGCCCTCTGGCGGACGCACTCGCGTGATCGCACTCACTCAGCGGAGCGCGAGCTCCGGCGGCGGCGGGCATGCCGGGTTGACCCACTGGATCACGGCCGCCCAGCCGGCACTCTCCGGGTCGTGCTGCAGGTAGCCGCGGATCGGCCGAACCACCCGCCAGCCGTCCTTGAGGTGTGCGGAGAGCACGGGATCGGTCCGCGTGCCCGCGACCACGTCGCGCACGTACGCGTCGGCCGGCAGCGCGGCGGCCACGGCCGCGTAGCCGGGCAGGCGACTGCCCCCCACCATCCGCCAGAGTCTCTCGTCGACCACGAGCTGGCGGGTGGCGTCGGTGAGGGCGTGTGCGAGGCCGTGGTGCTGGTGGGCCGGGCTGACGAACACGTCGGCGCCGTAGAGCGTGGGGCCGGTCGGATCGTGGTCGGCAAAGCTGCCGCCGGCGGTGAGCACGTCCCACGAATCGTCGATGTGGTAGTCGGCCATCCGCAGCCGGAGCGTGAAGTGCACGCCCACCGGCCGGCCGGTGGGCACGTGCTCGGCCACGAACTGTCCCTGCGGAAACACGGCCCGATGCTCGGCGAGCTGCTCCGGTGTGTAGGGCGCGTCGTCGGGATAGACGGCGCGGCAGATCGCGATGATCTCGTCGTCGTCGGCCGCCAGCATGGGCCGGATCAGGTAGTCGGCGGGCAGGGCCATGGGTGGCTCTCGGGGCGAAGAACTGTCCTCGGAAGAACTGTCCTCGAAGGATATCCCGCGGCATTCCGTGGCCGGAAAACCGATGCTTGACACTGCAGGATAACACTGTAATATGCGGGCATGGCATCCGAAAAAAAGCCCGCCGCGGAGCTGACGATCGCCGACCTGGCGACGGCCGTCGCCGCCGTGCTCGCTCACGGGTACGACGGCGTGCGGAGTGGGCGGGTGCGGCACCTGCCCGATGCCCGCACGATCCGCTGGTATCAGACGCTCGGGATGGTCGATCGCCCGGCGTCCTTTCGTGGTCGCACGGCGCTCTTCTCGCGGCGGCACGTGCTCCAGCTCGCAGCCATCAAGCGACTGCAGGCCGCCGGGCACCCTCTCGCCGGCATCCAGCGGGGGCTGGTCGGGGCGACGGACGGCGAGCTCGCACGGGCTGCCGGTGAGTCGCTCGCCGACGTGGCTCGCTGCATCGCCGAGATCATCGCCGCCCGCGGCCGAAGCGACGGCCCTCGCTCGCTGCTCGCCGAACCGCTGAAGGCGGCGATCCCGCGGCCGGCCACCGCCTTCTGGAAGACACTGCCTGCCGAAGCCTCCCCGGCTCCGGTCACCGTGCCCGCCGCAGTCCCAGCCACTGCCGCTCTCCAGTCGATCCCGCTTGGCGACCGGGCCGCGCTCGTCTGGACGGGCCTGTCGCTCACCTCGACCGAGCGGAACGCCGTCCTGCGGCTGGCGAGGCCGCTCGTCGACTTTCTGTCGTCCCGTGTCGCCGGCGGCGCCGAGCCCGCCTGCGGCCCCGTTCATCCGTCGCCTCGGCCGCAGCAGAAGAAGGGGGCTCGCTGATGATTCGTGCACTCACGCCGGATGAGCTGGCCGACCTGGCGACCGATGGCGGCGACGCGGGCTTCGGAGCCCTCGCCACCACGAAGGGCTGCCTGCCGCTGCGGGCGCTGGATGTCAGCGTGCGGATCGACGGCTTGTCGGCGGCCACCACCGTCCGCCAGCAGTTTGTGAACGTGTTCGACGGGCCGCTCGAGGCCACCTACATCTTCCCGCTGCCGCCCCGGGCCGCGGTCATCGGCTTTCGGATGCTCGTCGACGGCGCCGAGATCCGCGGCCGGATCGATGAACGCGGCCAGGCCAGGCACGACTATGCGACCGCGGTGGCCGAAGGGCGGCATGCGGCGATCGTCGAGGAGGAGCGGCCCGACGTGTTCACGCTCCGCGTGGGCAACATCCCGGCCCGGTCCGCGGCCCGGGTGGAGTTCACCCTCGTGGCCCCGG
>JBJTQP010000029.1:0-13167 GCA_046075685.1 Planctomycetaceae bacterium
GCCGCCTGGTGAGGCCGCGGCCTTGACGCCGGAGAGGCCTGCAACCGCTGCGACCGGTGGAGTCGCCGCCGAACGCAGGTCGATCGTCCTTCCGCGGCCCACGCGGGGTGAGCCGACACCCCGGGGGCCACACGGATGGGCGCGGCGACGCTTCGCGGCACGGTTCATTCCGGCATCGCGGCGGCGACCCGGCCGCGGCCGGCCACCTTCCGGGCCCTCGGCGCTGCCGACCCTCCGGCGTCGATCACGCTCGGCGGCGAGACCTTTCGCCGCGTCGAGATTCTCAAGCACGACTCCTGGGCCGCCACGGCCGTCTACCGGTCGGCCACCCGCACCGCCAAGTGCAAGTTCAACCGCACGCAGCCGATCGGTCCGCTGCCGATGGGCTGGCTGGGCCGCGGGCTCGCCCGCCGCGAACGGTGGTTCATGGATCGCCTCGCCGGGATCGAGGGCGTGCCGGTGTCGCTGGGCGACGTGATCGTGGGCCATGGGCAGGTGGCCACCGCCATCGCCCACGAGTGGATCGAGGGCCATGCCCTGGCCGAGGGCGAGCAGGTCGACGACTGGTTCTTCCCGCAGCTCGAGGCGATCCTCGCCGAGGCCCACCGCCGCGGCGTGGCCCATGTCGACCTCCACAAGCGGGAGAACATCCTCGTCGACGACCGCGGCCGGCCCTGCCTGATCGACTACCAGATCTCGTTCGGCATCCCCACCGAGAAGCCGCTGGCCCGGCTGCTGGGCGGCGGCCTGCTCCGCCTCCTGCAGCGGTGCGACCGCTACCACCTCCTCAAGCATCGCGTGAAGCACCGGCCGGACCAGGTGGGCCTGTCGCTGGCCGACATGCAGCGGATGCGGCCGTGGTGGATCCGGGCCCACCGCTGCGTGGCCGTGCCCTTCCGCACGGTCCGCCGTCGGCTGCTCACGGCCCTTGGGATCCGCTCGAAGACCGGCCACGCGTTCAGCGAGGCCTTCCCCGAAGTCGCCCACCGCCGCGCCGCCTGACGCTCAGCGGCCCGTCGCGGCGGCCTCGATCTGCTTCTGGATCTTCTCCAGGTTGAAGGAGCCGGGCGTCTGGCTCGGCGGATAGTCCTTCATGGTCATCAGGAAGCGTCCGGCGATCTGCTGGAGCGGCACCGCCACGAAGGCGTGGTCAAGAAACCAGTCGTTGTAGATCGTGGCGTTGTGCTGGGCCTTCTCGAACGGGTCGCGGCGGAGATTGAAGAGCAGCGGCACGCGGAGCTCGGTGAACGGCTCCCGCCAGACCTCGAAGGCCTCGGCGCGGTTCTCGAGGAACACGGCCTTCCAGTCGCTGTAGCGGATCGCCACGATCTGCCCGTCGTCGTTGACGTAGAAAAACTCGTTGCGGGGCGACTCCTTCACGCCGCCGGAGAGATAGGCGAGTTGGTCGTAGCCGTCGACGTAGTTGCGATACTGCCGGCCGCCGAGCGACAAGCCCTTGGCGAGCTTGTCCTTGATGCCGGGATCGCCGGCGGCGGCGGCGAAGGTGGGCAGCCAATCCTCGTGCGAGACGAGGCCGTTGAGGGTCACGCCCGCCGGAAACTTCCCCGGCCAGCGGACGAAGGCCGGCACGCGGTAGGCCCCCTCCCAGTTGGAGTTCTTCTCGCTGCGGAAGGGCGTGGTGCCCGCGTCGGGCCAGGTGTTGTAGTGAGGCCCGTTGTCGGTCGAGTAGAGGACGATCGTGTCGTTGGCGATGCCCAGGTCGTCGAGGGCCGCGAGCAGCACGCCCACGTGACCGTCGTGCTCGACCATGCCGTCGGAGTAGTCGTCCTGGCCGCTCTTTCCCAGGCTGTCGGGCTTGATGTGCGTGCGGAAGTGCATCCGCGTGGCGTTCCACCAGCAGAAGAAGGGCGTGCCGTCCTTCACCTGCCGCTGGATGTAGTCCTTGGCCGCGGCGAGCGTCTCCTCGTCGATCGTCTCCATCCGCTTGCGGGTCAGCGGGCCGGTGTTTTCGATGGTCTGCCCGCCCTTGCCGTCGGCCTTGCACTTGAGCACGCCACGGGGCCCGTAGGTCTCGCGAAAGGTCTTGCCGTTGGCCAGCTTCCGGTCGCCCGGGTAGTCGCGGTGCTCGGGCTCCTCCTCGGCGTTGAGGTGGTAGAGATTGCCGAAGAACTCGTCGAATCCGTGCATCGTCGGCAGATGCTCGTCGCGGTCGCCCTGGTGGTTCTTGCCGAACTGCCCGGTGGCGTAGCCCTGGCTCTTGAGCACCGTGGCGATCGTGGCGTCGGTCTTCTGCCAGCCCTCCTTCGCGCCCGGCAGGCCCACCTTCGTCATCCCGGTGCGGACGGGGCAGTTGCCGCCCAGAAACGCCGCCCGCCCGGCCGTGCAGCTCTGCTGGCCGTAGTAGTCGGTGAACGACACGCCCTCGCGGGCGATGCGGTCGATGTTGGGCGTGCGGTAGCCCATCATGCCGCGGCTGTTGTGGCTCACGTTCCAGGTGCCGATGTCGTCGCCCCAGATGACGAGGATGTTCGGCTTCTTCGCGGCGGCCGCGGGCTGCTGGCCGCGGACGGGCATGGCGAGGAGGGCCTGACAGACGGCGACGGCCAGGCAGGCGACGAGGCGACAGGCGGTGCGAATCGGCATGGAAGGCTCCCTGATGAAACGCGTGACGGCGGCAGGATTCCCCTGAGCGATCAGAAGCCTGCCCCAAGCACTCCGCGATGGCAAGCCCCGCCCTCCAGCCACCGCAGCCCTGGCCGCGGTGGCTGGAGGCGTGCGTTTTTGCGGCCAAATCGGCCTGCCGCAGCCGCCGCGGCCGCCGCTACACTCCCGCCGCCATGCGGATCATGTCGCGCTACGTGCTCTGGGATCTCCTCCAGGTCTTCCTGGTGGCGCTCACCGCGCTCACGCTCTTCATGCTCGTGGTGGGCCTCGTCCGCGAGGCGCAGCAGCAGGGCCTCGGGCTCGTGCAGATCCTGATGCTCATCCCCTACGTGCTGCCGGAGGCCATGCGGTTCGCCGTGCCCGGCACGATGCTGTTCGCCGTGGCCAGCGTCTTCGGGCGGATGTCGGCCGCCAACGAGGTGATCGCCCTCAAGGCCGCGGGCATCTCGCCGATGGCGATCGTCTGGCCGGCCGCGATGCTGGCGCTCGTGGTGAGCTTCGTGTCGGTCTGGCTCAACGACGTGGCCGTGTCGTGGGGCCGAGACGGCGTCCGCCGGGTGGTGGTCGACAGCGTCGAACAGATCATCTACGGCCGCCTGCGGCAGCAGCGGTCCTACAGCACGTCGCAGATCTCGATCAACGTGAAGGCGGTGGACGGCCGCCGATTGATCCGTCCCACCCTCACGTTCCAGTCGGGCGGCGGCCATGGCCCCCCCGCCACCGTCTCGGCATCCGAGGCGGAGCTGCGGGCCGACGCCGCCAAGGGCGCGCTCGTGGTGACCTTCCGCGACGGCACCCTCCACATGGGCGACTACACGGCTTCGTTCCCGGACACCATCGTCCGCGAGGTGCCCCTCGACGCGGTGAGCCGCAAGACCACCACGTCGTCGAGCCCCTCCGAGATCGCGATGGCGGAGTTCGCCACGGCCCGCGTCGAGCAGACCCGGAAAATCGACCGCATCGAGCAGCTGCTGGCCGGCAAGACGGTGATGGGCATGCTCACGGGCCGGGTCGACACCACCGCCCCGCACTACACGGCCTACGAGCGGGAGCTCCTCAAGCAGGAGCGGAACCGCCTGCACCGCATCGTGATGGAGCCCTGGCGCCGCTGGGCCAACGGCTTCAGCTGCCTGTGCTTCGTGCTCGTGGGCGCCCCGATGGCGATCCGGATGCGGAACGCCGACTTCCTGACCAGCTTCTTTCTCTGCTTCCTGCCGATCCTGATCGTCTACTACCCCGTGTTCATGCTGGGCGTCGACCAGGCGAAGCGGGGCAGCGTGCCGCCGCTGGCCGTGTGGATGGGCAACGTGCTGATCACCCTCTGGGGCTGGTGGCTGCTCCGCCGCGTGATCCGGCAGTAGCGACGGCTGCGCACCGGCCACCTCCGGGACGCCGGCCCCGCATGGGCGGCACGCGGCGGTTGAACGCCGGGTGGGATGTGGCACAATCTCGGCGTCGTTTCCGGAAGCCTGGAGACGCCTGTTCCTCATCCTCGCCAGGGAGCCACGACACATGCCCCGCCCCGTCACGCTGTTCACCGGCCAGTGGGCTGATCTGCCGCTCGAAGACCTGGCCCGCAAGGCCCGCGACTTCGGCTACCAGGGCCTGGAACTGGCCTGCTGGGGCGACCACTTCGACGTCACCCGGGCCCTCAACGAGAGCGGCTACTGCGCGGCCCAGCGCGACATCCTCGAGCGGCACGACCTCTCCGTGCACGCGATCTCCAACCACCTGGTGGGCCAGGCCGTGTGCGACCGGATCGACGAGCGGCACAAGTCGATCCTGCCGCCGCACGTCTGGGGCGACGGCCGGCCGGAAGGCGTCAACCAGCGGGCCGCTGAGGAGATGAAGAACACCGCCCGGGCGGCGCGGAAACTGGGCGTCTCGGTCGTCAACGGCTTCACGGGCTCGTCGATCTGGTACCTCCTCTATTCGTTCCCGCCCGTGCCCGATTCGATGGTCGATGCCGGCTTCGCCGAGTTTGCCGACCGCTGGAACCCGATCCTCGACGTGTTCGCCGAGTGCGGCGTGCGGTTCGCCCTCGAGGTGCATCCCACCGAGATCGCCTTCGACATCTTCACCGCCCAGCGCGCCCTCGACGCCCTCGGCCGCCGCGAGGAGTTCGGCTTCAACTTCGACCCCAGCCACCTCCACTGGCAGGGCGTGAGTTCCGTGGAGTTCATCCGGGCCTTCCCCGACCGCATCTACCACGTGCACGTCAAGGACGCGATCGTCACGCTCAACGGCCGCAGCGGCATCCTCGGCAGCCACATCAACTTCGGCGATCCCCGCCGGGGCTGGGATTTCCGCTCGCCGGGCCGTGGCGGCGTGGACTTCGAGGAGATCATCCGGGCGCTCAACCAGGCCCGCTACGACGGCCCGCTCTCCGTGGAGTGGGAGGACTGCGGGATGGACCGCGAGCACGGCGCCGCGGAGGCGGCGCGGTTCGTGAAAAACCTCGACTTCGCCCCGAGCAACCGGCAGTTCGACTCGGCGTTCGCCGAGTCGTGACGTGAGCTGCCACGCACGACTGGTCTGGCTGCCATGGGTGGTCTGGCTGCCATGTGTGGCCTGGCTGCCATGTGTGGCCTGGCTGGCGATTCCGGCGTGGCTGGCCGGCAGCACCGCCGCTGAGGCCGCCGACGCGCCGCCGGCCCGCAGCCGCACCGCGATCGACGACGCCTGCGCCGCGTCGCTCCGTGATCTCAGCCGGCGGGCCACCGAGGCGGGCGACGCACCGCTCGCCGAGATGATCGCCGCGTGGCCGCTGCCGGCGGCCGGCGACCAGCAACTGGCCGTGCGCATTCCGGCGCGGATCGAGAAGCCCGCAGGAGTCGACACGCCGGTCGAGGAGTCGATCTGGAGCGACTTCCTGGCCGCCCGACGAGCCCGCGCGGCGGGGCTCCTGGAGCACGCGGTCTCCGCAGCCGGAGCCCACGACCGCCCGCCCGCCCGCGGCGGGTCTGCGGCGGCGGACGACGCCGCGACGCCGCCGCTGCCGCAGCGGTCATGCGCCGCCGTGCAGCTGCTCCACGAGGCGCTTCGCGACGATCCGGACAACGCCCGCGGGCGGGAGGCCGCCGGGTGGGTGCGCCGCAACGGCAGCTGGGTCTGGCCGGAGGCTGCGAAGCGGCTCGACCGTGGCGAGGCCTTCGACCCGGCGTTCGGCTGGATGGCCGCGGCGAAGCTCGCCCGCCACCGTGCGGGCGAGCGGAACGATCGCGGCCGGTGGGTGCCCGCCGCGGAGGACGAAGCCCGCCCCCGCGACGTGCGGCACGGCCGCGAGTATCACTCCGACCACTGGGAGATCGTCAGCGCCGCGGGCCTCGCCGACGCGGCCGCGTTGGCCGAGCGGCTCGAGGAAACCCGCGACGTCTGGCGGCAGGTCTTCGGGGCCTACCGTCTCGAGCCCCAGGATCTCGAGAAGCTGCTCGCGGGCCGGGGCCGACCGACGGCTGCGGTGCCCCACGCGGCGATCCTCTGTGCCGGCCGCGGCCAGTATCTCGCCGAACTCGAGCCGCTCGAGCCGCGGATCGGCCTCACGCACGGCATCTACTGGACGCCCACCAAGACGATCTGGTTCTTCACCGCCGCCGACGCGACGCCGCCCGAACCAGACCCGGTGACGATCCATCATGAGGCCACGCACCAGCTCTTCACCGAAGGCCGTGCCGACGCGGCGCGGCTCCGCCAGGCGGCCGGCGAACGGTGCGGCTTCTGGGCGATCGAGGCGGCCGCCTGCTACATGGAGTCATTGCAGCAGACGAGCTTCGGATGGACGGTGGGCGGGCGAGACGCAGGCCGGGTGCCCGCCGCCCGCGAGCGGCTCGCGGCCGACGTGCACGTGCCGCTTGCCGACCTCTGCGGGATGGGCCGCGAGGCGTTTCAGGCCCATGACCAGCTGCCGGAGCTCTACGACCAGATCGCCGGCCAGGCCGACTTCTTCATGAACGGCGAGGCGGGCCGCTACCGCGAGTCCTTCGTCGAGTACCTGTCGCGGGTCTATCGCGGCACCGCCGATCCCGACTCCCTGGCACGGCTCTGCACGCGAAGCTGCGCCGAGCTCGACGACGCCTACCGCCGCCACCTGCTGCGGTAGGAGGCCAGGTTTGACGGGCTTTTCCGGCCGCTTTTACACTCCCCACCAGCCGTCCCCCACCGCCTGAGGAGCTTCCATGCCCGCCGCCCTCGACCGCCTCGCCATCGACACGATCCGGACCCTCTCGATGGACGCCGTCGAGGCCGCCAAGAGCGGCCACCCGGGCACGCCGATGGCCCTGGCCCCGGTCGCCTTCACGATCTGGAGCGACTTTCTCCGCTACGACCCGGCCGACGCCGCCTGGCCCAACCGCGACCGTTTCGTGCTCTCATGCGGCCACGCATCGATGCTCCTCTACTCGCTCATCCACCTGGCCGGCATCCGCCGCCACGATGGAAAGCCCGCCGTGTCGCTCGACGAGATCCGGAAGTTCCGCCAGCTCGACAGCGTCTGCGCGGGGCACCCTGAGCACCACATGACGGCCGGCATCGAGACCACCACCGGCCCGCTCGGCCAGGGGTGCGGCAACTCGGTCGGCATGGCGATCGCGTCGAAGTGGCTCGCCGCCCGCTACAACAGGCCGGGCCACACGGTCTTCGACTACGACACCTACGTGCTCTGCAGCGACGGCGACCTGATGGAAGGCGTGGCCTGCGAGGCCGCCTCGATCGCCGGTCACCTCGGGCTCGCGAATCTCTGCTGGCTCTACGACGACAACCAGATCACGATCGAAGGGGAGACCCACCTGGCCTTCACCGAGGACGTGGGCCGGAAGTTCGAGGGGCTCGGCTGGCGGGTCGAGCGGGTGGCCGACGCCAACGACACCGCGGCGATCCGCCGGGCCCTCGAGGCCTTCAAGGCGGAGCGGCAGAAGCCCACGCTCGTGATCGTGAAGAGCGTGATCGGCTACGGCGCGCCGAAGAAGGCTGGCTCGCACGAGGCGCACGGCGCGCCCCTGGGCGCCGAGGAGATCAAGGGCGCAAAGGCGGCCTACGGCTGGCCCGTGGACGAGTCGTTCCGGGTGCCGGCGGAGGTGCCCGCACGCTTCGCAAGCACGCTCGGCGTGCGGGGCGCCGCCGCCAACGCCGCCTGGAAGAGGACGGTCGCCGGCCTCGGCTCGGCCGACGCCGCCTGCGCCGCGGAACTCGCCGACTTCCTCGCCGGCCGGCCGCCCGCCGGCTGGGACAAGGCGATCCCGTGTTTTCCGGCCGACGCCAAGGGCGTGGCCAGCCGCGTGTCGAGCGGCAAGGTGATCCAGGCCCTCAGCGGCGCGGTGCCCTGGTTCCTCGGCGGCTCCGCCGACTTGGCTCCCTCGACCATGACGCTCGTCCCCGGCGCTGGCGATTTTGGCCACGACAGCTACGGCGGCCGCAACTTCCACTTCGGCATCCGGGAGCACGGCATGGCGGCCGCCTGCAACGGCATGGCGCTCTCGGGCCTGCGGCCCTACTGCGCCACCTTCTTCGTGTTTCTCGACTACCTGAAGCCGGCGCTCAGACTCTCGGCACTCGGGCATCTCGGCGTGATCTACGTGCTCACCCACGACTCCATCGGTCTCGGCGAGGACGGCCCCACGCACCAGCCGATCGAGCAGCTCGCCACGGCCCGCGCGGTGCCCGGGCTGTCGGTCTTCCGGCCGGCCGACGCCAACGAGGTGGCCGAGACCTACCGCGCGGTGATGCAGCGGCCGGACCGGCCGGCGGTGATCGTGCTCTCGCGGCAGAACCTGCCCACGCTCGACCGCTCCACCGGCCTGGGCTCGGCGGCGGGCACCGCCCGGGGGGCCTACGTGCTCAAGGAAGCAGCCGGCGGCACGCCCGACTGCATCCTGATCGGCACGGGCAGCGAGGTGCAGATCTGCCTCGCGGCCGCGGAGTCGCTCGCCGCCGAGGGCGTGAAGGCCCGCGTGGTGAGCATGCCGAGCTGGGATCTGTTCGCGGAGCAGGATTCCGCCTACCGCGAGAGCGTGCTGCCCAAGGCGGTCACGGCCCGCGTCGCCTGCGAGGCGGCCTGCGGCTTCGGCTGGGAGCGGTGGATCGGCGCCGGCGGCGAGTTCGTCGGGATGCGGAGTTTCGGGGCATCGGCGCCGTTCGCAGCCCTCTACGCGCACTTCGGGATCACCCCCGAGGGCGTGGCCGCCGCGGCGCGGCGATCGCTCGCCGCGACCTGATCCCCTCCCTCCGCTGCTGCTTTTCCGGGAGGCGCCGACGGGCTCAGGGCTGGTGGTGCGAGTCGCCGATCACGGCGTCTTCGGAATCCTTGCCGGCCCGAAACTCACCGTCGTGGTTGCGGTACAGGTGGTCGTCGCGGTGCAGCGCATCGCCGGTCAGCCGCTCCACGTGGCCGTCCTCGAACAGGATGTAGTGGGCGCCGCCGGGGTGATTGTCGCTCCGCTCCCCGCTGGCGTTCGGCGCGTCGGCCATCAGCGGATGGTGACGCCGACGCTGGTCGAGGATCGGCTGCAGGCTGCCCGCAGCATCGCGATGACCGAGGGTGTAGCCGTAGTCGCCCCCCATCGACCGCACGAGCTCGTCGAATCGCGGCGTACCCACGGCCGCCCGCAGGTCGTCGAGCGTCGGGACCCGGAAATCGCCGCGTCGGGAGAGCTCGGAGTCGGGCACCAGAAGCGTGCCGTCATCCGCCACGAGACGGTGCTCGGACACGAGCGTAGGGGCGTAGAGACCACCCCGGGACAGCGGCCCCTCGCCGGGCGGCGAAGGATACTCGCGATGGGCCCCGGCGTACCCGTGCAGCGAGCCCGCCAGCGACTGCAGGTTTCGCTGGGCCCGCCGGCCGCGGGCGTCGGCGATCGAGTCGAGCAGCAGTGGCGCCACCAGCACGCACGCGGCGAGCGCGGAGGCGGCGATGATCAGGCGATCGAGCCAGACGCGGCTCGATCCCTGCCACTCCGACTCCTCTTCGCGGGCGGCCCCAAGCCGGGCGGCAGGCCGCAGGGGAACGGTCGCCGGCGCAGTCTGCGCGGCCACGAAGTCCACGGTCCGGCGGGCGAGCCCGGCAGGCGGTGGCAGCGGCGCCCGGTCGCGACCCAGGGGCTCCAGCGCGTGCCGAATCACCTCCAGATGCCGGCGGAGCTCCGGCCCCTGCACGGGATCGGCGAGCGCCACCTCGAGGTGCCGCGTCTCGCCGTCGTCGAGCGCGCCCAGACAGTAGCCGACCAGATCCTGTTCACGCATGGCTCGACCTCGCGTCGGCGCCGCCGGTGGACGATGTGGGGATCATGCGTCATCCTCCATGGCTTCGGGGACGGCGCGGCCGCTGCGGCGCCATGACTCGTTGAGTTTCAGCAGCGCCGAGTGGAGCCGGCTCTTGACCGTGCCGACGGGGATGCCCAGCGCGTCGGCGGCCTCGCGGTATTTCAAGCCCTGGTGGTAGACCAGCATGAGTGCACTCTTGAGCGTGTCCGGTAGGTCGTCCACGGCCGAGCGGACCCAGTCTCGGGCCTCCTCGACCTCCATCTCTTCGTCGGCCGTCCGCCCGGCTCCCGCCAGCATCTCCACGAGCGATCCCACGTCGTCCTCGCCCCCGGTGCGGTGGTCGAGGCTGACCATGCGATGCCGGCGGTTGCGCCGCTGGGCGTCGATGGCCTGATTGGTGGCGATCGTGTAGAGCCAGGGCCGAAACCGGCGGCCTTCCTCGAACTGCTCCCTTTTGAGGTGAACCTGCAGAAACGTCGCCTGAAACACGTCCTCCGCCATCTCGGCGTTGCCGAGGTAGCGACGGAGATAACTGAACAACTCCTGCTCATACCGCTGCACGAGCGACTCGAAGGCCGCCCTGTCGTCGCTCCGGCAGCAGCGGCGCAGCAACTCCTCGTCGGAGAGCCCGCCCGCGGTCGCACCGGCTCCGGACCCCGGAACCGGCCCGTCACGGCCGCCAGAACGTGAATCGTGCAAATCCATCTCTGGTACGCTGCCGGCAGGGGAAGGGTTCGGAGGCAAATGGTCGGGTGTGGGCGGGCGGCTTCGCCCCGCCCACCCCAGGCCCTGGGCCGGGCCTGCACGAGGGACGGCGGCGATCGATCCCCGAGCGGCGAGTATAGCCCGGAAACCAGCCCCTCCGCCCACGCGGGCCTGATCGACCGCCCGATGCCGGTTTGACTTTTGGCGAAAAAGCCCCGACATTCCGCGGCATCGTATGGAACGCCGCGCCTCCTACCGCTGGGCCACCCCGGGCGACCTCAACGCCTTCTTCGGGCTCTCCATCGACAACCTCGCGGTCCTGGTGCTCACGGTCTCGATCCTGGCGACCGTCTTCGGCTATCCGGCCCAGTTCGCCCTCTCCCACCTCGTGCCCGGCACCGCCGTGGGCGTGGTGGTCGGCGACCTGCTCTTCACCTGGATGGCCTTCAGGCTCGCGAAGCGGACCGGACGGGGCGACATCACGGCGATGCCGCTGGGTCTCGACACACCGAGCACGTTCGGGATGGTGTTCTTCGTGATCGGACCGGCCTTCGCGGAAGCCGTGGCGGCCGGACTCGACCAGGAGGCCGCGGCCCGCCGGGCGTGGCACGTCGGCATGTGCTCGATCGTGACCAGCGGCATCTTCAAGGTGGCCTGCGCCTTCGTGGCCGGACCAGTCCGCCGGCTCGTCCCACGCGCGGCGCTGCTCGGCAGCCTGACGGCGATCGCCCTCGCGCTGATCACGTTTCTGCCCCTGCTCGAAATCTTCACGTCGCCTGTCGCCGGGCTTGTGGCCCTCGGCATCGTGCT
Source organism: Planctomycetaceae bacterium (assembly GCA_046075685.1). Taxonomy (GTDB): domain Bacteria; phylum Planctomycetota; class Planctomycetia; order Pirellulales; family UBA1268; genus QWPN01. Next base: position 11,395 of record JBJTQP010000029.1, read on the forward strand.
CACCACCCTCACCGCCCACATCCCGTTCCCGCTGCGGATTCCGGGCGCGCTGGCGGGGCTCCTCGTCGGCGGCCTGATCCAGTTCATCGGCCTGCGGTTGGGCTGGATCCCCGAGGCCGCCCACATGGCGATCGATCCCGCCGCCGCCCTCTGGCCCACCGAGTGGCTCTCCGCCTTCCGCGGCGAGTGGCTCGAGGCGTGGCCGCACACGATCAAGTATCTGCCGATCGTGATTCCCTTCGCCCTCGGCACGGTCGTGGGGGGCATCGACTGCACCGAGAGCGCCGCGGCGGCGGGCGACGAATACGACACCGGGCAGGTGATCGGCGTGGAGGCGATCGCCACCGTGATCGCCGGCGCCTGCGGGGGCGTGATCCAGACCACGCCCTACATCGGCCAGCCGGCCTACAAGGTGATGGGCGGCCGGGCGGCCTACACGCTCATGACCGCCATCTTCATCGGACTCGCGGGCCTGACAGGCACGTTCGCCTACCTTTACGAGATGCTGCCGGGCCCGGCCCTCGTGCCGATCCTCGTGTTCGTGGGTCTGGAGATCACGTCGCAGAGCTTCCATGCGACGCCGCAGAAGCACTATCCGGCGGTAGCCATGGCCTGCGTGCCGGCGCTGGCGGCGCTGGCCAAGATCGAAACCGACAAGGTGGTCGCGGCGGGGGCGACGCCCGATGCCGGCCTGGCGCGTGAGCTGTTCTCGCTCCAGATCATCTCCGCCGGATTCATCGTCACGAGCGTGCTCTGGTCGGGCATGCTCACCGCCCTGCTCGACCGCCGCATGCGACAGGCGGCAGGCTGGTGCCTGGCGGCGGCCGCCTTCACGCTCTGCGGCGTGATCCATTCGCCCTTCAAGGACGGCCGCCTGTTCGTGCCGTGGGCGATCGGCGCACTGCCGCCCGAGGCGGCCGGCCGAGGGCCGCTGCACCTGGCGTTCGCCTACGGCCTGCTGGCGATCCTGTTCGTCGGCTGGTCGGTGTGGCTCTCCGTCGCCGGGGGGGCGCGTCCCTCACTGCACGACGACCACAGCGAGGATACACTTCGTTAGTCTCCCGCCGGGGTGGCGGCCCTGGCCGGGAGCGAATCCCTACATCACCACTCATGGCTTCAGCATCTCCGCCCCTGCCCCGGCTGGCCTTCGGCAACGCAACCGCGCACGCGAGCAGCGACCTCGACGCCTTCACCGCCGCGCAGCAGTCGGTGATGCCGGCCGTCGTCAGCTACGAGCCCCTGACGGGCCGCAAGGCGTTTCGGCATCTCCTGGCGACGGTCCGCATCGGCGACATCCGGCTCGTCGCCAGCGCGTCGACTCCCGTGTCGATGGTCGCCGGCGACTCCCGGGAGACGACCCTCCTGATTCCGTTTCACGGCTGGAGTACGACGGTCATCGACGGCCGCGAGCACCGCTGGCAGGCGGGGGGCTCCGCAATGCTCGTGCCCGGAACGGCACGCACGGGCGAGGGCGGCCTCCGCTCCAAGATTGGCATCACCTTCAACCCCCAGCGGCTCCAGGCCACGGCCCAGGCGATGCTCGGGCCACGCCACCGCGGCCGGCTCGACCTCGGCCTGCACAAGCCCCGCGTGATCCCGCTCACCGCGTCACGATCGCCGGCCATGGCCCTGCTCAAGCAGGCTCTGCCCCTGATCGACCTCGCCGGCTGCAGCGAAGCCAATCTCCGCATGCTCGGCCTCGACGACACGCTCTACCGGATTCTCGCCGTGATGCTGGCGCCCGAGACTCTCGCGCCGGCATTTTCCCGGGGC
>JBJTQP010000030.1:0-5357 GCA_046075685.1 Planctomycetaceae bacterium
GAGCGTGCGGTAGAGGATGTAGCTCGGATAGGGCATCCGCAGGCATTCACCTTCGCCCACGAAGGTCCGCACCAGGATCGTGAGCAGATCGTCGCTGCCGTTGCCGCAGATGATCCAGTCGGGGTCTACCCCGAGCACCTCGGCCGCCCGGCGGCGAAAGGCCGTGGCCATTGGATCGGGATACTTGGCGAGCGTCCGGCCGGCAGCCGTCGCGGCGAGCGCCCGGGCCACCGCAGGCGATGGCGCGTAGGGATTTTCGTTGGTGTTGAGCTTGATCCACTTGCCCGACTGCGGCTGTTCCCCGGGCACGTAGCCCTCGAGAGCGGCGATCTCGGGCCGGACGAGCGAACAGGATGGAAGGCGGGGGGCGGGCATGGCGGGGCTCACGGCCGAAACCGCGAAAGTCTACCTCACGGGCAGCCGGCACCCGCCGCCGTCGGCGCAACCCGCACGACCGACAGCGCCGGACCTCAGTCGAGAGGCGGTTGCGGGACCGCCCACTGGCCCTGGGCCACGTGCAGATCCCCCACCGGCCGGCCGTTTTCGATGAACCGCACGCGGTCGACCGGGCGGCTGGCGATCCGCACCACGAGCGGCTGCTTGACGGTAGAGGTGGCGGGTGAAGCCGGCCGCATGAACCTGTAGCGAAGGATGATCTCGTCGCCCTCGGCCGTGAGCGACTCGACCGCCAGGGGCTGCTCTCCGGCTGCCGGGGCGTCGATCACCCGGGCCACCACGAGCAGCATGCCGGCGGTGAAAAACTCGGGCGGAGGTCCGCAGGGCTTGTGGTTGGGCATCACCACCGCGGGACGAAACGCGGCGGCATACTCCTGCGGCGTGCGGAGCACGCCATGGAAGATCGCCGACTGTTCCTCGTCCCAGTTGGCGAGGAACGAGGCATACTCCTCCGGGGGAATCGTCGTGAAGGCCAGATCCTCCGCCGACACGGCGGTCATCGCGCACCCGACCGCGACCACTGCAGGCCACGGTCGCCACCAGAGCATGCGGCCCAGGCAGCCCATTCGCGGCGACCTCATCCGAGCCGCGCCTCCACGCTGCGGCGGTGGGCCGTGAGGCCCTCGGTGTCGGCGAGCAGGCGGATGTCGTCGGCCATCTCGGCGAGATCGGCCTGCCCGAGGGCGATCACGCTGCCGCCCCGCACGAACTCGTTCGCCGACAGCCCGGCCGCGAACCGCGCCGTGCCACCGGTCGGCAGCACATGCGACGGGCCGGCTGCGTAGTCACCCGCCGCCACCGGGCTCCACGGGCCCAGAAATGCGGCGCCGACGTGCCGGATCCGGGAGAGCGTCGCCTCCGGGTCACGGGTGTCGATCGAGAGGTGCTCCGGGGCAAGGTGGTGGGCGAGGTCGGATGATTCCTCGTCGCTCCGTGTGACCACGATGCCACAGAATCGACGGAGGCTGTCACGGGTCAGGTCGGCCCGTTCGAGCACGGCAAGCCGGCGTTCGAGGGCTGCGGCAACGGCCTCGGCCAGCGGGTGGCTGGCCGTCAGGAGAATCGCCGAGCCGGGCGAATGCTCGGCCTGGGCGAGCATGTCGGCCGCGATGAACTCCGGCGTGCCCGCATCGTCGGCCACGATCACGATCTCGCTCGGGCCGGCGATGGCGTCGATCGAGACGTCGCCGAAGACGTGCTCCTTGGCGAGGGCCACGAACAGGTTGCCGGGGCCGACGATCTTGTCGACCCGCGGGAGCCCGGCGACGCCGTAGGCGAGGGCGGCCACGGCCTGCGCGCCCCCGGCACGGACGACGGTCGTCACGCCCAGTTCATGGCAGGTGGCGAGGACATGTGGGTTCTCCGCGCCGAACCTCGTGGGCGGCGCGACGACCACGATCTCCCGCACGCCGGCCACCTTGGCCGGCACCACGGTCATCAACAGCGTGGATGGATACGCCGCCGCGCCACCGGGCACGCAGACGCCCACGCGGTCGAGGGGCACGTACCGCTGCCGGAGACTGCCGCCGCCCGCCAGCTTCACCTCGACGTCACGGGCGAGCACCGCCCGCTGAAACCGCTCCACGCGATCCCGAATCCGGCGGATCGCCCCGAGGAAGGTGGAGCCGACGTCGCGGTGGGCCGCGGCGAGGGCCGCAGGCGGCACCACGAGCGACTCGGCGGTGACCGCAGCGGAGTCGATCCGCCGTGAATAGTCGAGCAGGGCTGCGAGTCCGTTGCGACGAACGTCGCCGCAGATCCGCTCGACCACCTGGCGGGGCGAGAGCGGCTCTCCGAACACGTCGATCGTCTTCTGGCGGCCGGCCGGACTGATCACATCTCCCTGCGAGGCGAGCGTCGCCCGCAGGGCATCGAGCCGCCCGCGGCCGTCGGCAGCCGCGAGGTCGATGCGTTCACAGAGGGGCGGACGATCCGTCATGACCCCCACAGGATAGTCACCGTCGGGCGACCAGCGACTCGGCGCCGCCGATCCGCTCGCCCCAGCGCTCGGCCCACCGGGCCGCGGCGGTCGCTACTGCCGAGAAATCCTCGCCGCCAGCCCCGGCCTGACCAGCGGCCGGGCCGGCGATCTGCCGGAGAATGAAACGGCCCCGGGCCACGACCGGAGGAACGCTTCCAGCCGGGCGATCGCCGAAGACTGGGTCGCCGACGGTCGCTGCAGGCCCTGACACGGCGGCCGCCAGACGGCCGTCGATCGCCGCCGCCCTCGCCAGAGCCGCGTCGGCAGCCACCCGGTCGCCGCTCGCGACCAGAGCCAGGGCCTGCCGCACGAAGGTGTCGGGCTGGTCGGCCGCGATGGCGGCGGCTCGACGGTAGGCGTCGGCGGCCAGCCTGAACTTCGCGGCGTCCCCGCCCGCATCCCGCATGTGTCGGTCGCCGACGGCCACCAGCCGTGCTGCACGGAGTCGCCCCACGGCGTTGCTCGCCCGCGGCACGCCTGCCGCCATCGTCGCCTCGCGCCGGGCCCGCATGTCTCGAATGGTGGCCAGCATCGTCTGTGCCACCGGCGGCACCGCGGAGGCCGGACGAGCCGACGCCAGAGCCGCGGTGGCGGGCGCGGCAGTGTTGGTCGACACGAAGCCGGGGGCGATCAGCGGCCAGCCGATCGTGGGAACAGGTACGACCGAACCTGAGAACAACGATCCTCCACCCGGCGTGCCCATCCATACGGAGCCGCAGGACGGATACCAGGTGGATCCGTACCACGCGGGCCACCCATAGCCGTACGGCGCGACTGCGGGCGCACACCACCGCCTCCAGCCCCAGGGCCGAAATCCCCAGCCGGGACCGCACCAGCCGCCCCAGCGTGGTCCGCACCAGCCGCCCCATCGCGGCCCGCACCAGCCGCCCCACCGCGGCCCGCACCAGCCGAAGCGGGGGCCGCACCAGCCCGCCTGGGAAAAGCTGTAGCCGGCGGAGTAGCCGACGTTGCCATATCCAAAGTTTGGGAAACACACCTGGGCATCGGCCTGCGCGGTGATGACCGCGATGAACGACACGACCGCAGCGATGATCCCGATCACCCGGCGAGTACGATGCATGGCTGACAAACCCTCCGTTGGTTGACCTGATTCTACGGAACCACGCCGGAATCGGGCGAGTCGCCGGCCGCGGATTTCTGCGCGGCGGCACCGGTGGTAGCCTCGAGCCGTGACAGCACACCACCGCCAGCACCGCCCTCCGACCAGCGGCACCCGGCTCGGCATCCGCCTGGGACTGCCCCGCCACCAGGCGACGCAGCTCGCCCGCCTGCAGACCCCGGCCCGGATCCAGGACTTCGTGAACAGGCTCCGCTGGAACTCGGAGACTGCGGGCCCCACCGCCCGGTCAGTTGCCGAGGCTCTGCAGCACGGCGAGGCTCATTGCGTGGAGGCGGCGTTCGTGGCCGCCTGCGGACTCTGGCTGGCTGGCGAGCCGCCCCTGCTGATGGACATGGGAGCCGCCCGCGGCGACGTCGACCACGTGGTCGCCCTGTTTCGACGGCGGGGCTGCTGGGGGGCGATCTCGAAGAGCAACAGCCCGTTCCTCCGCTACCGCGACCCGATCTACCGCTCGCTTCGGGAACTCGCGCTCTCGTTCTTTCCGCAGTACGTCAGGCGCCGCCGCAAGACCCTCCGCACCTACTCGGTGTCGTTCGACCTCCGGCGCGTCGATCCGGGCCTCTGGGTCACCCATCCGGGATTCTGCCACGAGGTGGTCGATGCGTTGACGGCGGCCCGGCACCATTCGATTCTCCCGCCGGACGGCGACCGCGACCTGCGGCCGATCGACGAGATCGAGGCCCGCAGCAATCTCCTCCGTGACCATCCGCCCCGCGGCGACGGCGGGGCGTGACTCGGGGACCGTTCGAGGCCACAATCGTCTCATGCACGCAGTCGCACCCGCCACCGAAGACCTCGTCTCCGCCGAACCGTGGGCCCGGGGCCGCGTGATCGTCAACGCCTCCACCTACAAGGAACGCGAGAACATCGGCGGCCTGATCGACCGGGTGCTGGCCGCTCGCGAGGATCTCCACATGCTCGTGGTGGATGACGACTCGCCCGACGGCACGGGCTCGATCGCCCTGGAGCGGGCCGCCGTGGAGCCGCGGCTTCATGTGCTCGTTCGTCGCGGCCGCCGCGGGCTCGGTAGCGCGATCCTGGAGGGCCTGCGGGTGGCCCGCGACCACGGCTTCGAGATCGCCGTCTACATGGACGCCGACCTGAGCCACGATCCCGACGACATCCCCCGGCTCCTGGCGGCGATGGATCCGCCCGGCGGCCGGCCGGCCGACCTGGCGATCGGCTCCCGGCGGGTGCGCGGCGGGCGGACGGTCGGCTGGCCCCTGTCCCGCGAAATTGCCAGCCGGCTCGTCTGCTGGTTCACCCGCTGGGTGCTGTGGGTGCCTGTTCACGACGCCTCCGGAGGATTTCGGGCGATCCGGCTCTCCATGCTCAACCGGATCGAGCCGCCCGAGTCGAAGGGCTACGCGTTCCAGGAGGATCTGCTCTGGCGGCTGCATCGCGCCGGAGCGCGGATCGTGGAGGTGCCGATCACCTTCACCGACCGGACGCTGGGCTCCAGCAAGGCCGACTTCGCAGAGACCCGCCGCAGCATCGGCGACCTGCTCCGGCTCGCCCGCCGCACCTGGCTGGGATACTGAGCGACGCTGCGCGGCAGGCCGCCGCCAGGTGCCGCGTCGCCTGCCTCGTGGTTCGGGCTTGCAGCCTGCACCACAACGCGTCGATTCCGCAGCCGACAAGCCCGCGGCTACGAGAATCTCAGCTCGGTGCTGCCCGTGCCCGAGAGCCGGCGTATGCCTGGGCACCGATCCGCCATCGGCGGATTGGTCGGCGCAGCCACCGTCGGTGCGGTGTACCGCGCACCGAACGCCGCTCACC
>JBJTQP010000031.1:0-4408 GCA_046075685.1 Planctomycetaceae bacterium
GAGGTCAAACCAAAGCCCAGGCCGGGCGACCCGGGAGACCGTCTGCGCCGAGGCGAGAAACTCGCCACCCAAGGGGGCAGAAAAGCCGTTCCGGGAGCAGCTGATGAGGCGTCGGAAAACGCGGCACCAGCCGCACCAGCCGCCCATCAGCTCGGAAATGCCTATGGACATGGTTGCGGAAGTGCCATTGACCGGACTTTCCTTTTGCTCGATCTGGCGATGCACCTGGTCGACGCCCGGATCGAGGCCGTGGCCGCGTTCACGGCGCACGTGGGCGGCACCCCGGTGGCGATCGAGGATGCGGCGGCGGTGGCGCTGCGGTTCGCGGGCGGACCGCTCGGGACGCTCACCTCGGGCTACTACCTCGACGCGGGCTACCAGTCGCACCTGCGGATCTGGGGCTCGGCCGGCTGGCTGTCGCTCGACACGGCCGCCGAGCCGATCGTCGTCGTGCAGCGGCATGGCGAGCCGCCGTCGGTCGTCACGCCCCCCCGCGGCGGCGACGTCTACGCGGCGCTCGTCGAGGCGGCCGCCCGCGCGGCAGTCGGGGCGGCCGCGCCGCCTCTCACGACGCGGGATTCGCTCCGCGCCGTCCGGACGGTCTTCGCCGGCTACGAGGCGGCGGCCACCGGCCGGAGCGTCGCGGTCGCCGACTGACCCTCGTCAGGGCATCATCACCGCTTCGCCGCCGTTCGGCGTGAACATCGCCTCGAGGGTCTCCGCGTCGATGATGTTGCTGATGAACCGCACGGCACCATCCATCGTTCCCGCGAGGAATCCGCCCGGCCGCACGCCGCGGAACGCCGCCAGCGGGTCGTCGAAGTCGATGACGACGTCGTCGGGCTTCGTCCAGGGCACCGCCCGATCGAGCGACACCTCCACCAGCGCGATCGTGTTGCTCGTGCCGTCGGTGACCTCCTGGAACCGGGGCGAGTGGCCCGGCTCGGGAAACAGCGTGCCCTCGCCCGTCGGCACGAGGAACGTCGTGAGCCCCTCGCTCGCCGGCAGCCCCGAGGGGTTGGCATAGACGTCCGGCATCTTGTCGAGCAGGGCGAGGTTGTGCTCGCTGTCCCACGGCTCGTCGAGGTGGAACTGCCGGTACAGATCGTTCTGCTCAATGTAGGGCAGGATCTGCACCCGCCAGCTGAGCAGCGGCTTGCCCTCCTCGTCGGTGATCGCCTGCGCGGGGAAGTTCTTCATGGCGTCGGCGTGGATGTGCATCGCCAGCAGGATCTGCTTGAAGTTGTTCATCGCCTGTGACCGCCGCGCCGCCTCCCGGGCCGCCTGCACCGCAGGCAGGAGCAGCCCGACGAGCACGCCGGTCGTCGCGGGACCGCTGCCCACCAGCCCGCCGCTGGAGAGCGGTCCGAGGGGGATCGTGGCGGTGCTCTCCGTCACCAGCCCGTCGCCGCCGAGGTGGCGGAAGGTCGAGACGGCTGGCCTGGCGTGCGGCCGGATCACCGACGACGGGGGCAGCGGGGGCATGTCCACCTCGATCCCCTGCTGGGCCATCGCCGACCGGGCCATCGGCGTCACCATCTCGTAGACGCCGCAGAGCGACGAGACGAGCGTCGAGGCGTCCATGTAGCTGACGAGCGTGGTCGGTCCCTTGCCGAGCGCCTCCTGCACCTCCGGCACGTCGGCGAGGGTCTCGTCGGACGGCGACCGCGCCAGGAGCGTCCGCACGAGTTGCGGGGAAACCGTGATGATCAGCTCGTCGTCGGTGAGGCACCAGGCCGGCGTGATCGGGATCGGGATCTCGCCGCCGGTCCGCAGCGTGAAGATCGTCTCGTCCCGATACCGTGACTCCTCGAAGTCGATCGGCTGACCGGCCGCCGCCGCCGCGTCGCGGGCGATCCGCAGGAGCGCCTTGTGCGACTTGCCGAAGGTCTTCGCATCGCGGACGTCGATCACCAGCGCCGCCGCCGGGAAGAGCGGACCGCCGCCCGGGGGCATGAAGAACCGCCAGGTGTCGCCCAGCGGCCGCAGCAGATGTTTGTCGAGGTCGAGGCCCACCACCGCCCGGAACTGCTCGAGCCCGGAGCGGGCTTCGGCCGCCGCCTCGGGATTCATGCCGCCGATCCCGTCGAGCACCTGCTCGAGCGTGGCGGCCATGTCGAACTTCACCACCTGGGCCATGATCGCGTCGGGCGGAATCATGGCGAAGTCGGCGGCGGCCAGCGGCTCCCCCGCGCCGGTGGCGAAGATCCCCCGCGGCGTGTCCGAGAATCCCAGCCAGGTGGCCGAGGAGACGCCCTCGTCGGTCATCCCGCTCACGCTGCCGACCGCGTCGAGCCCGTCGAGGCCGAGTGCCGCGACCATCTGATGGACCATGGGATCCGGGACCTGCTGGAGGATCAGTTCGCGGATCGCGGCCGCGTCGAGGTAGGCGAGCGTCGACTGCCGCTCGACCGGCATCCGCTCGACGAGCGTGGCCTTCCAGGCGGGCGTCCGCGCCGCGCCGTCGGCAACGATCTCGCCGCTCCGCTCGATCGCCGCGTCACCGACGGCGAAGACGAAGTAGTCGTCGCGGTAGCCCCAGCCGAGCGTCGGACCATCGCCGGTGGGCATCCGCACGAGCCCGTCGCCGGCCGCGGGCGGTACGCCGCCGAGGAAACCCTGGAGGATGCCGGCAAGCGCCTTGTCGAACGACTTCCGCTTCTCGCCGGGATGGACGATGAGCAGGGCGTCGATCTCCGGCGGGCTGCCGGGCTGCATCGCCAGCCGCTCCACCGTGAGCGACACCGGACGGGTGGCGATCACGCCGAGGAGGTCGGTGAACTGCTCGACCGGGAGCGGCTGCCCGGCCCGCTCCGCCGCGGTGCCGGCCATCGTCACGAGTTCCCCGAGGAGGCTGCGGAGGAACTCCTGCACCTCCTCGTTGGCGAGGAGCTGCTCGGTCTGATTGGCCGACGAGCCGTCGGGATCGGCGACACCGCGAAGCGCGGCGTGGAGCAGGCAGGATTCGGGAGCCGATCGTTCGATGACCGGGTCGGCCGGCAGCGGCGGCACGCTCACCGGCAGTCCGAAGAATCCGCCCCCGAACAGGGCGACGACGAGCATCACGACCGCCGAGATCCCAGTGAGCATCATGGCATCTGCCTCCCCGGATGGAACGGCCCCGGGGAGGAGGTTACACCAGGAACATGTGGAATGCACGAGGCCGCGGAGGCGCGGTCGCGGCAGGCGATGGCGGTCAGACGTCGCAGAGCGTCACGGCTTCGGTGAGCCCGGCCAGCGGATCGCGGGTGGGGATGAACTCGTGCCCCACGTAGCCGGTGTAGCCGATCTCGACGAGCTTCCGCATGATCGGCGGGAAGTTGATCTCCTGCGTGTCGTCGAGCTCGGCCCGCCCGGGATTGCCGGCGGTGTGGATGTGGCCGATGACGTCCTTGCACTCCTCGAGCCTGCGGATCACGTCGCCGTTCATCACCTGCACGTGGTAGATGTCGAACAGCAGCTTCACCCGCGGCGAGCCGACGCGGCGGACGATGTTCGCCACGTAATCGATGTCGTCGCCCTGGTAGCCCGGATGCCCCTTCATGGGATGGGAGCCGTCGCGGGTGTTGAGGTGCTCGAGGCAGATCGTGACCCCCTTCTGCTCGGCGTAGGGGGCGATCTTCTTCAGGCCCGCCACGCAGTTGTCGGCCCCCTGCTCGAGCGGGATCTCGCCGCTGGTGGGATCGTCGGCGTCGTTCCACTTGTAGCCGGTGAAGGCGATCACGGCGGGCATGCCGTGGGCGGCACAGGCGTCGATCGTCTCCTTCGTCCGTGCGATCACCTCGTCATGGTAACGGAGGTTGTTGAAGCCCTTCATGAAGGGCGCACCGGGCATGCCGTTGGCGGCCAGGGCGCAGACGAGGCCATGCTGCTTGAGCGTGGGGAAGGTCTCGGGGCCGACGATCTCGATCGACTTGCAGCCCAGGTCCTTCGCGATGCGGCAGGTCTTCTCCAGATCCCACTGTTCCCCGCCGACGTTGAAGCACCAGAAGACGACCGAATGATGGATGCGGCCCTTGAGCGGCATGGAAACTCTCCCGGATTCGAGGGGGAAACGTGGACGGGTTCGCCGCGGCGGAGCCTACCACGCCTCCGCCGGCCGGGGAACGCGCCGCTGCGGCCGGCGGAGGGCGGCTGACAACCCGGCCGCGCGCGTGGTACACCTGCCGCCGGCCTTCCGGAGACCGCCATGCCCTCGCTCAAACGCATCCTCGTCACCGGCGGCGCCGGCTTCCTCGGCAGCCATCTCTGCGAGCGGCTCGTGGAGGCCGGCCACGACGTGGTCTGCGTCGACAACTTCTTCACCAGCCAGAAGTCGAACGTCGCCCACCTGCTCGGCCGGCCCAACTTCGAACTGGTGCGGCACGACATCGTCCACCCGCTGTGGCTCGAGGTCGATCAGATCTAC
>JBJTQP010000032.1:0-13449 GCA_046075685.1 Planctomycetaceae bacterium
AACATGGCCAACGCCCATGTCCCTGGCGGGGCGTATGTGGAGGGGGCCGTCGCCCAGGAAGAGAACATGTTCCGTCGTACCGACTGCCACTTCCGTGTCGACCACGACGAATACGACCCGACCATCGACCGCTATCGTGGCGACACGACCCGCCTCCTGCTCGCCCAGCATGGTCGGGTGTATCTGGACGCACGGAGGCCACGGGTCTGCATTCGCGGCCCCGAGGATCGTTCACGCCCAGACCTGGGATATGCGTGGCTGGCCGAGGAGAAGGTGTTTCCCTTCTACGAACTGCGGGCGTCTGCTCAAGACCTACGGGGCGGGAGGGCGTTCAGCGAAGCGGACGCACGCCGCCGAATCATCGCCCAGTTCGACACCCTCGAGGCTCACCAGGTGAGGCATGTGGTGTTCGGGGCATTCGGGTGCGGTGCCTTCAAGAACCCAGCCGACCGCGTGGCCGCGATCTACCGCGACGAGATGCGGAAACGCGGGTCAGAGTTCACGGTCATCGCGTTCGCGATCTTCCACGCGGGCTACGGCTCCAACAACTATCCGATCTTTGCGGAGACCATCGGGGGAATGGAGGGGTGAAAGATCGAAGGAGACCATCCGAGGGGCTCTGATGGCATGGGGTGGGATGGGTGCGGTTCGCGTGGGCCTAGGCCCACGCATGCCGTTATCGGACACCTATTGGACGCTTATCGGACACCGCCCGACTTTGCGAGACTTTGCCCGAGACTTGCGTGACGCTCGGGCGAAACCCAAAATGAGGCCTGAAATCAGCAGTGTGTTAGGCTCATCGCTCTTCGTTCTTTTAATCCGTTGGTCCTGGGTTCGAGTCCCAGCAGCCTCACTGGAATGCGAATCTGAGGCGGTTGCACGCCCAAAAGCGGCGGCGGCGGTCCCCGGCAGGTATTATTCCGGCATGGGGTCTCGCTCTCCTCGCCACTGGCTCCTCGTCCCGTGCGCCGTGCTGGCGGCGACGGCTGCCGCGCATGGCCAGAGTGCCGGAAATCGCCTGCTGGGGATCGACGTCTCCGCCTGGCAGGGCAGCATCTCGCAGACCACCTGGAACAACATCCGCGGTGTCGAAAACCGTCAGTTCGCCTTCGTGCGGGCTTCCCGCGGGGGCACGACCGGCATCGACAAGCGGCAGGGCGGCTTCCCGGCCAACGACGACACCACCTACACGCTCTCGCAGCGGTACGACGATCCTTACTTCGTCCAGAACGTGAACCGGGCGACGGCGGCGGGGATGTTCGTCGGCTCGTATCACTTCGCCCGCCCCGACATCATCGCCACCACCACCAACTCCGGCGGCATCGCCGCCAGCGCCACCGACGAGGCGGATCATTTCATGCGGATGGCCGGCGTGTTCATGCGGCCGGGCTACCTGCCCCCGACCTTCGATCTCGAGGCCGGCGACACCGTCCGCACCGACAACGAGTTGACGCAGTACGCCATCGACTTCTCCAACCGCATCTACGACGTGATGCGGATCCGCCCGATGATCTACATCAACGGGAACTACGCGGCGAACGTGCTAGCGGGGGCCACGGCCGCCCGCCGCGACCAACTGGCCAAGCCGGCGACCGTGATGCCGAGCCTCGCCGGGCCGGCCTACTCGCAGCTCTGGACCGCCCGCTATCCGAACCAGACCAGCCCCGATTCCATCAACGTGCAGACGGGCAGCCCCGGCGACGGGCTCTCGACGGTGTTCGGCCCCTTCGACGACTACGGCACCGCGCAGCCCTGGACCTTTTGGCAGTACGCCAGCACCGGTCGGCTGGCGAGCTTCAACAGCGGCAACAGCAACCTCGACTTCAACGTGGTCCAGGGGGGCATCGAGTTCCTCAAGGACCAGCTCGTGCCGGCGGTCTGGTGGAGCGACACCAGCGGCGACTGGAGCACGCTGGCCAACTGGAACAGCGGCCAGGCGGTGTCCGTGCCGGTGACCGGCACCGGCCAGGTCACGCCGATCGGCACGCAGACGGTGCCCGCCCCCCGGCTCCCCGGCGCCTCCGGCACCGCCCCGACCTCGGGCTGGAACGATACGGTGATCCTCGACCGGCCGACCGCCGACATCACCGTCACGCTGAGTTCCGGCACCCATGGGATTCGCAAGCTCTACGCCCGCGAGACGTTCACCATGACCGGCGGCTCGTTGTCGCTGAACTACGTGCCCGTGGCGGAGTCGACGCCCGCGTCGCTGCAGGCGTCGGCGGCGGTGACCGTCTCCGGAGGGGCGAGCCTGGCCGCCCACACGATCCAGGTCGATGCGGCCCGGACGTTCACCGCCGGGACTGCGAGCCTGACCTTCGACACCCTGTCACTCGGCCGTGGTGCCACCCCGGCGAAGGTCGCGATCAACGGCGACGTGACGATCTCCGGCACGGCGGGCGGCACGGCCAAGATCGCCGCGGAGTCGGGCACCGCCGCTGCCGGCGTGGTCGACCTCGGCAACGGCACCCGCACGATCACGGTGACCAATGGCACCGCGGCGATCGACCTGCAGGTGTCCGTGCCGCTCACCAACGGCGGGCTGATCAAGGCCGGGGCGGGCACGATGCTGATGGGCGGGGCCAGCACCTACTCCGGGTCGACCACCGTGCGGGCCGGCACCCTCGTGCTCGGCACCAACGGCACGTTCACCTCGTCTCCCCTCGTGCGGGTCGACCCGGGGGCGGTGCTCGACATCAGCCAGAAAGCCGGCGGCTACACGATCGCCGCCGGCCAGACGATCAGCGGCTCGGGCACGCTCCTCGGCAGCATCAATCTCTCCGGCGGCACGCTGGGGATGTCGACGCTCGCCATCGGCACCGCGTCGAGCCTGAAGCGGGTCACGATGACCGGCGGCGCGATCGCTTCGACGCCCGCCGTGACACTCACCGCCGGCGGCACGCTGGCCCTGCCTGCGACGACGCCGGCCAGTGTGGCCGTGCGGAGCCTGCAGGTGAGCTCCACCGCGGGCGGCGGCAGGCTCGACGCCGGCACCAGTCTTGTGACCGTGGCGGCCGGCGGCATGACGGCGGCCGATCTGACGACCGCCCTGCTGGCGGGCCGCAACGGCGGTGCGTGGAACGGCGTCGCCGGCATCTGGTCGAGCAGCGTTGCGGCCGACGTGGGCCGCGGGCTGGCGCGGTCGGTGGGCTGGTACGACGACGGCGCCGGTTCGCTGACGTTCGGCTATGCGGCGCCGGGCGACGTGAATCTCGACCGCGCGGTCGACATCATGGACCTGGCCGCGTTCATGTCGGCGGGCACGTACGAATCGGGCCTGCCGGCCACGTGGGCGGAGGGCGACTTCAACTACGACGGCTTCGTGGACGTGCTGGACACGGCGGAGTTTGCCTCGACCGGCCTGTTCGATGCGGGCGGGTATCTCGCGGCTCCGGGTAGCATCGCCGCGGTGCCCGAGCCCACCGGACTCGCCGCCGCCGGGCTCGCCGCATGGATCGGAGCGGTCGCGGTGCGCAGACGCGCTTGCCGCGCATCCTGCAGACGCGCTCCGGCCGCATCCTGGTGAGACGACCCCCATCGTGATGAGCCGCCCGCCCCGGGCGGACGATCTCAGCCGCCGTCCCGGCCGTGGTGCGGACGGCTGATTTCATGCGGTCAACTGCTCGCGCACAGGTTCCGCAGGCCGAACTGCCGTGATCGGCACGGGCCTTGCATCGTCCGCTTGTCCGGTGCCTGCCCGCGTCGGGCTGGCTCTCTCGACGAGGAGGATGCGATGAGGCGATGCTCGCGGGCGGTGGTGTCGGCCCTGTCCTGCGTGGCCGCGATGGTCGTGGCGACGGCGGACGGGGTCACGATCGACTACGCCACCGTGGGCAATCCCGGCAACGCGGCCGCCAGCAACGGCTGGGGCGCGGTGTCGGAGGTCTTTGCGATCTCGAAATACGAGACGACCAACGCCCAGTACGCCGAGTTTCTCAACCGCGTCGATCCGGCCGGCACGAACCCCAACGGCGTCTACAGCCCGCTGATGGGCTCCGATTCCCTCGGCGGCATCGCCTTCAGCACCGCCTTTCCAGCGGGCTCGAAATACGTCCTCAAGTCCGGGGCGCCGCCCGGCTCCCCGCCCGGCACGGGCTACGCGACCATGCCGGTTGAGTTCGTCACCTGGTTCTCGGCGGCACGGTTCGCCAACTGGCTGCAGAACGGCCAGCAGGCCAGCGCCGTCTCGATGGAGAGCGGTTCCTACCTGCTTGCCAACCGCACGAGCGGCGCGATCGTCGAGCGCAGCCCGGGCGCCGGCCAGCGGGTGGTGATTCCGAGCCGCGATGAGTGGTACAAGGCCGCCTTCTTCAATGGCCGTGGCTACACGTCGTATCCGTGCGACTCGAACAGCCCCCTCGTGAACACGGTCACGGATCTCTCCGCCCACTGCGCGGCCAACTTCGGCGCGAGTGCCACGCCCACCGTGGGGCCGATCAACGTGGGCAGCTATCTCGACAGTTCCTCGGCATCCGGGCTCTACGACACGTTCGGCAACGTCACGGAATACACCGACATGGCGGGCACCCTCGCGGACGCGGGCAAAGTGCAGGTGTTCGGCGGAAGCTGGGCCACGGCCCTCGAGGACGCGGCCCTGTGGAGTTCCACGGCGCCGCCGGTGTTTCGCAGCTCGACCACCGCGACCGGCCAGGTGGGCTTCCGGGTGGCGGTGGTTCAGGCCGTGCCCGAGCCGACGATGCCGCCGGGCTTCGCGGTGGCGCTCGGGGGGCTCGCGGCGTGGTGGAGGCGGGTCGCCGGGCGTCAGCCCCCGACCGAGACCTTCGCCGCGGGGGCGGGAATCGCCTCGAGCACATAGGGCCGGCGAAAATCCCGCGGGCCCAGATACGCGTTCGCCGCGTCGGCCGCCGCGCCCACGAACGCTTCCCCGGCAGCGTCGATCGAAAGGCGGCGGCTCAGTCGCAGGGCGTTGGCCGGAATCGCCGCGGCGTAGGCGGCGACATGCTCGTGAAGGAGTCTTTCCACGGCGGCCGTCGCCGCCCCGCCCGGCAGCTCGCCGGACGGCACGAGCCCGTCCGCGGCGGCCGACCGCCATGCCGCGTTGATCACGTGGCTCCAGTTCGTCGAGTCGTGGCCGACCGCCACGTCGGCGTTGAGGACGGCGGCGTCACGCGCCCGAACGGCGTCGAAGAAGTTGCGATAGTGCTCGGCACCGCCCGATGTGCCCGAGAACTGCCGAATCACCGCGCCGGAGCGATCGAGGGCCACGCCCCCGCCCCGCCGGCCGTGGTAGGAGCCTCCCTCGCAGTGCACGATGTAGCCGCTCTGCGTGTCCTCGAACTGCAACGGCTCCTTCGCGCCGGGCCGCGCGGGCAGGTTGCTCATCGCGAACACCACCGGCACGTCGCCCGCCTGGAGCGCGGCGAACATCAGGTTGGGCGTCTGGCCGGCGTCGTTCCAGACCACGCGGCCGCCGCCGCACGTCACCGCGGAGGGCAGCGTGACGGCGTCGCGGAAGACGACGTTGCGGACGTCGTCGAGCACGTGCACGCCCCAGTTGGCAGACTCGCCGTTGCCGGTGTTCCAGTCCCAGTGCCAGTCGTAGTCCACCTTGGAGCGATAGATCGGCACATCGGCGGCCGGCCCGAGCCAGAGGTCCTTGTCGAGCGTCTTGGGGAGTTCCAGCGGCGTCTCCCGCCTGCCGATCCCCTCGCGGACGCCGAACCGGGCCACCGTCACCGATTCGATCGCCCCCAGCGCACGCTCGTCGTGGAGGAAGGCCCGCACCTGCCGCTGCAGCGGATCGCTCCGCTGCTGCGTGCCCACCTGCACCACCCGCCCGTGCCGCCGGGCCGCGTTGATCAGCTGCCGGCCCTCCCAGAGCGTGTAGGAGAGCGGCTTTTCGACATACACGTCCTTGCCGGCAGCGCAGGCCCAGACCGCCGCGAGGCAGTGCCAGTGGTTGCACGTCGAGATCACCACGGCGTCGACGTTCGCGTCGTCGAGCAGATGGCGGAGGTCGGCGCAGGCCCGCGCCTGCGGCGCCTTCTTCCGCGCCTTGTCGAGAAACGCGGCCTCGGGGTCGCAGACCGCGACCACCTCGCAGTCGTTGCGCTTGAGCAGCGCGTCGAGATGCTGGCCACCCCGCCAGCCCACGCCGATCAGCCCGAGCCGCACCGTGTCGGTGGAGGTCGTCGCGGCGTGCATCCGGCGGGGCGCGATCCCGGCGGTGGCCGCCCCGGCGAGGGATCCCATCAGGAACGAACGACGGGCGAGAGTCGGGCGGCGGTGGCGTGGCGTCATGCGCGGGGCTCCGAAGGCGGGCTGAGCGGGGGCCGAAGCATCAGAGTCAGCGTAGCGGGTTCCGCGATGAAACGCGACGCGGGCCGGCGACCCGGGGGCCCGAACCGAACGTCCGCGCCGGGTCAGCCGCCCTGGAACACCCGCTTGAGCGTGCGGGCGTTTTCCCCGAAGTTGCCCTTCACGTCCCGGGGGTTCGCGGCGTCGCGCGAGCGCTCGATCACCAGCCAGCCGCGCCAGCCCATGTCGTCGAGGGTCCGCTTCACGGCCGGCAGGTCGATCTGCGGGTCGTCGGCCAGCCGCACGCCGTCGCGGTTGCTGGCATGAAGCTGCCGGATGCGGTCGCGGCCGAGCCGGCGGAGTTCTGCGTGCAGGTCGCGGCCGTTCTGCAGGGCGTCGGCGAAGTTGAAGCAGGAACGGATCGCCGCGGAGCCGATCTCGTCGAGCAGGCCGGCCTCACCGTCGGCGTCGAGCGCCGTCTCGATGCCGATCGTCACGCCGGCGTCGGCGGCACGGCGTCCGGCGTCCCGCAGCCGGGCGACCACCGCCGGCCGCAGGCCGGGTCGGGCCACGAGGTCGCTCCGCACGCCGAGCGGCAGGAAGATCGTGGCCACGTTCAGGGAGGCGGCGGTGTCGATCGCATCCTGCACCACGCGTTCGATGCCGTCCCGCTCGGCGAACGACTGGGCGTAGAAGCCCGACATCGCGATCGAGCAGATCGCCACGCCGCGGGCCGCGGCCTCCGCGCGAAACTGCTCGCGGACCACCGGGTCCGCGAGCTTGTTGTCGAAGGTCGGACGGTCGCCGAGGCCTCCCATGTCGACCTCGACCCCGTCGGCGCCGATCTCGCCGGCGAGTGCAAAGGCGCCGAGCTTCTGCCGCTTGAGGATCATCCAGTCGCAGACGCCGACGAGGAAGCGAGGCGGCTCCGCGGCCCCCGCCGTCGGCTCTGCGGCGGCAGCAGGCCCTGCCATCGGTCCAGCGGCTGCAGCGGCGGCGGCGGCTGACAGGAACCGGCGGCGGGAGCAGGACGGCATCGGCGGGACCCTCGGGAAACCCTTGTTTTACCGCGTAAAGGTGGCAGCCGGCACGCCCGGCCGGGCGAGGGTAGCGTTGGCGGGAGCCTTCGCCGCGTGGCCGCGACGGGGGTGGAACCGGGGTTTTCACCGTTGTTTTCGCACTGGCTCCTCGCCCGGGCGCTCGCCAGAATCCCCGCCCTTCAGGACGGGCGTGCGGCCCGTCTCGCACCACCGCCGCAGCCGCGCATGAACACCACGCCCCTGGGCATCGCCGCGATCGCCGTCCACCAGCCGACGTGGGAGCTCGACAACTCCTGGTTCGGTCCGGAGATGCCCCGCAAGTTCTCGCACCACACTGGCATCGAAGCCCGTGCCATCTCGCTCGACGACGAGGTGGCGATGGGGCTCGCGGCGGTGCGGAAGCTGCAGCGCGAAACGGGCTGCACGCTCGCCGACTGCCGCGGGATCGTGTTCGTGTCGCCGTCGCTGATCCCGGCCGCGGTGGCCCGCCGCCACCTCGACGCCGCCGGCGCCGAGCGGGAGCGGCCCGCCCGGGCCGCGGAGGAACTTGTGCGGCACCTGGGCCTGGCCCGCTGCCGCACGCTCGGCATCAACTGGTTCTGCTGCGGCTACAGCCGGGCGCTGGCCCTGGCCACCCGCCGCTGGGCGCCGCGGCTCGGGCTGCGTCGCGACGAGTTCGTGCTCGTGGTGGTCGCCACTCGGATCAGCCGGATCACCGACTACTCCAACGTGCAGACCGCCGGCCTGTTCGGCGACATGGCGTCGGCCACCCTCCTCGCCTCGCCGTCGAGCCGGCGGCACCCGATCCACTTCGAGATCCTGCACGCCGCGGCGGAGAAGCAGCCGGTCGCCAAGCCGGCCTTCGATTTTCACGTGCGCGACCAGGTGCCCGTGCCCGCGCCCGACGGCGGCACGGCCCGCGACGACGGCAGGATCGTCTACTCGCTCGACGGCATGGCGATCGCCGAGATCGCCCCGCGGGCCATGTCGGCGGCGGTGGCCGACGCCCTCGCGGCGACGGGCCTCGCGGCGGGCGACGTGAACTTCGTCGTTCCGCATCAGGCCGGCACGGGCATCGTCCGCTTCACGGGCATGAAGCTGGAGGAGCTCGGTGTCGCCGGCGAACTGGTCAACGGCCTGACGCGGCGAACCGGGAACGTCAGCGCCTGCTCCGTGCCGCATGCCCTGAGCCAGACGTGGTCGCGGCTCACCGGCCTGATCGCCTGCCCCACCGCGGCCGTGGGCAGCCCCGGCCGGGCGGAGGCGCTGCAGGGCTGCGTGCTGCTCCGCTCCACGCCGCTGCACGATCGACAGACGACGGTCGCCGCCTGACGGTCGCTATCCCGCACGCGTCACGGTGTGAGCCGTGTGGCTCATCGTGCCCGCACCGCTGACCGCCGGCGAGCGAGAGCGGCGAGTCCGGTGGCGATGCCCGCCAGGGCCACGCCGTGAGGCTCCGGCACCGCGGCCACGCCACCGGCCCCCACGCTCACGCCGGCCGCCTGCGTCGCCGGCGGGTTGTAAGGCCCTGCGTCGAGCAGGCCGGTCGAGAGGAAGGCTGCGGCGTCGAGCACGTCCACCACGCCGTCGTAGGTGAAGTCGCCCTCGATCCAGCTGGCGGGCAGCCCGGTATCGAGCTTGCCGCTGGAGAGGAAGTTGGCCGAGTCGAGGATGTCGACCTGCCAGTCGAGATTCGTGTCGCCGGCCGCCGCGAAGGCAAACGTCACCGAGCCGCCGCCGTTGTCGAGCCAGCCGACGGTGCGGGCGGGCGTCGTGGCCGCCACGCTGGAGGTGATGCCGCTGCCGCCATCCCAGCCGCCGTCCGGGCCGTTCTTGCCGGCCAGCAGCGCCATCACGAGATCGGTGGCGGAGAGCCGGGCCGCCACCGTGACCATTCCGCTGCCCACGTCGACGAGCCCGCCGGCCAGCGGCTGAAGGCCGCCGACCGTCGCCTGCAGCCCGGCCGCCACCGTCAGCCTGCCCCCCGCCTGCGGCACCACGGTGCTGGAGGCGACGGCGGCTGGATCGGCGAGGCGGAGCGTGCCGGCCGCGACGTTCGTCGTGCAGGTGTAGGTGTTGGCGGCGTCATACACGAGGGTGCCGCTGCCGGTCTTGGTGACGGAGGCTGCGATCACGATCGTGCGGTAGCCCGCCTGAAACTGCGTCTGCTGCCCGGTCGCCACGTCGAGCGTCACGGCCGGCGGCGTGAGCCCCGCGAGAAACTGGTTCCAGACCGTCTGATCGAAGGCCGCCATCGGCACGCCGCCTCCCACGACGGCTGACCGGAAGCCGTAGCTGTTGATCCAGGGTTGCAGGTCGGGGAACGAAACCTCGTTGTCGCCGTTGTAGTCGCCCTGCGTGAAGGGCTGCGAGGTGGTGCCGTAGGCGGCCTGCATGGTCAGGAAATCGTTGAAGTCGACGACGCCGTTCAGGTCGGCGTCGGCCTGGATCGGCAGGGCGGGCACGAGCCGGCCGGCGAGCGCGGGGTCAGGAACGTAGTCGAGGAAGCCCTCGACGATCTGCACGTCCTTCCAGTCGACGGTGTCGTTGCCGTTCATGTCGAACTTCAGGTCGGCGATGGTTCCCGACGTGGTGGTGGCCTTCACCTGGCCGCGAACGGTCACCTGCGGCGTGAACAGGGCCAGGTCGGCGGCGGTGATCTGGTTGTCGCGGTTGAAGTCGACCGGCTTGAAGGCGGTGGCCCCGGCGACGGTGCTGAGGCCGCCTTCGCGGTAGAGGAGTTGCGTCGCCGCGAAGGTGCCGGAACCGCCGGTGGCGGCGATCGTCCGCGACTGGAGGTGATCGAGCACGAGGTTCACCGACCCCAGGGCTGCCGATCGCTGCGTGCGGTTCACCACCTTGGAGATCCGACCGCCGGCGTCGGAGCGGTAGAGGCCGGGATAGCGGGAAAGCGGGTTCGTGCCGGAGGCGTTGGTGTAGAAGATGAAGTAGAGATCGTCGCCCACGGTGGTCAGCGACTGGATCCGCTGCAACGGCATGAGCGTGGAGACCTCGAAAAAGTCGAGCAGCTTCGCGGTGGGCACGGCCACCTGCCGCGGCGAGGTGGTCGTGCCGTCGTGCGTCACGACGTCGACGCCTCCGGCGTTGGCCCCGCCCCCGCCGACGAAGATGCTGTCGATCCCGCCCGCGGAGCGCACCGCGGGCTCGGCGACGTCCAGGTCGGCGTTGACGATCCGCTGGGCCGCTCCGGCGAGGGCGCCGGCCTTCCACAGGCCGCCGTAGCCGCCGCTGGAGTCGACGAAGTAGATGCTCTGGCCGTCGCCGCTCCAGGCGAACTGCCGCTGCACGAAACTCGACGAACTCGTCGCGCCCGCCGCCGCCTGCATGTCGGCAAGCGTGACCCGCGTGGTGAACACGGCGCGGCCGTCGCCGCCGGGCGGCGGCGACTGCAGGTCGTACGCGTACACCCGGCGCGACAGGCTGGGCACGGCGGAACCGCTGCTGAGCCGTGTCACCTCGCCGTCGGTGATTATCGCCATGCCGTACGCCGGCGTCGTGCCGATCGGCTTGGGGTTGAGCAGCAGCCCGCCCGGCGTCGGCGGCGACGCAAGATTCGGATTGCCGTCGGTGTAGTACAGCTGCAGCTGCGTCTGGCTGAGGAGCGTCTCGGCCGTGGGGGACGAACTCACGTCCGAAACCCGCACGACCCCGGGGTTTCCGGGCGCGGAGGGATCGCCGCCATACGCGATCAGGAACATCCGATCGCCGGCGGGGTCATATCCGTACGCGCCGAGCGTCTTCGTGCCGATCATGGGCCGCGCGTCGAGCACCGCCGCGAGGTTGTCGACCTGGCCCACACCTGGCCTGGCAAGCAGCGCCATCACGAGCGCGGCAGCCGCCAGGATCGGGAACGATGGGCCGCGGAAACGACCGGTGACCAGGGCCCGCGAGCGGGCGACGAGGGGCGAGGTCATGGACCATCTCCACGAAGGAGTCGGGAAGCCGGCGTCAGGGCGTCGGCGCATCGATGTCGAAGAAGTCGGTGTGGCCGTCGACGAACAGCCGATTGTATCCCCGCGAGCGGATCACGCCCGCATGCGGATACCGGCGGTTGGCCTCGCTGATCACGTAGCCGTTGGTGGTGCTGCTGCGAAAGCCGCTGAGGTGCGGAAGGAGCGAGAAGTTGTCCCACGCCCACTGCTCGGTCTTCGGGGATTCGATGAGTGACGGCGGGATGAGATGCCGCTCGTTGGGCGTCCAGGAAGAAGGTTGCAGCGAAACGCTGAACGCGTACGTGTTTTCAAACGCCCGGGAGGTGTCGGTCTGGCCCGGGCAGATCCACCCGGCGCCCCGATCCATGAAGCCGGGAGCGCCGTAGTCGGAGTAATCGAGGTCGGCCGTGGCGTCGAACCGGTAGCGGTAGTCATACGACAGCACCGCCTGCAGGCCGAACTTCTCGGGCAGGGCGCTGGGGTCGTTCGCGGTCTTGAGGCCCGGCCGCAGGCGATAGGGGTGCGCACCCTTGCGGGTGCCGCCGAGAAGTTCCTTGTCCGGATATCCGCGCTTTGCGTCCCGGAAGGTGTGCGTGGCCAGGCCGATCTGCCGGAGATTGTTGTTGCACGAGGTGGAGCGGGCCAGCTCGCGGACGCCCTGCAGGGCCGGCAGGAGCAGGCCGATGAGCGTGGCGATGATCGCGATCACGACGAGCAGTTCGACGAGGGTAAACCCTCGTCGAACCCGCAGCACGACGGGATGGCTGTCTGGGGGCATCGACCGTTCGCGGGAGGGGGAACCGTGCTGCGGGCATCGCACCGTACGTCCCGATGGATTATTCACGACGCTGCTTTCGTGGCAAGAAGCGGGCGCCGTTTCGTCCCTGCCGGTGCCCGATTCGTCCCAGCGCGCCCGATTCGTCCCTGCCCGTGCCCGATTCGTCACATTTTACGGTTGGGGGGATGGTGCAGCGTGAGGGAATCCGTATGACATGAGCTGGTTGCTCGATTTAATCCGACCACCCTCTCGTCTGGGGATCGCTCATGAAAACCTTCACATCTGGTTCTGTTTCATCGGCCCGCATGGCGGTCGCCGTGGCGGCGTTGTGCGGCTGTGCCGTGCGGGGCGTTCAGGCGGCGCCGATCACGCCGGGCAACATCGTCGTCTTCCGCGCGGGTTCCGGCACCAACGCCCTCTCGAGCACCACGGGCAATGACGTCATTCTCGACGAGCGGACCACGACCGGCTCGCTCGTGCAGTCGATCCCGATCACGGCGACGGGCACCGGCACGAAACTGATTACAGCTGGCGCCGCCGCCGCCGAAGGCGCCCTTTCGATTTCGCCCGATGGTCGGTGGATCACGTTTGGGGGCTACAACACCACGGTCGGCGGCGCCGTGAGCCTGCCCAACTCGTCGAGTGCGTCGATCCCGAGATCCGTCGGCATCCTCGACACGACGACGGGCAACTTCACGCTCACGACCACGGGCACGTGGTACAACGCCGGCGCTGTTCGCACTGCCTATTCGAGTGACGGCAACAAGTTTTGGACCGCTGGAAGCAACACCGGGATCCTCTACGGCACCATCGCTGGCGGCACGAGCGTGCTCGTGAACGGCACCGCAGCCGGCACGAATTTGCGGGTGCTCGGCGGGTATGGGCCCTCGGGCTCGGGCACGACCAGCAATTTGTATCTCTCAGCTGCTAGTGGCTCGCTGCCGACAGTGGGTCTGCTCGGAGGCAATCCCCTGGCCGGCGGAGTCCCGACATCGAATAACCTGATTCCGAACATCCCCGCGCAGGGTGGTTCGCCCGTCACCAGCCGCTACGGCTTCACGTTTCTCGACACGAATCCTTCGGTGCCCGGGCTCGACACGATGTACACCGTGGACGACTCGAACACGTCCGGCGGACTGTGGAAGTACACGCTCGGCCTCTCCGGCACGTGGAGCGCCGCCGGGTCGATCACGGCCCTCACCGGTAACTTGCGTGGCCTGGCGGGCACGGTCAGCGGCAGCAACGTGCAGCTCTTCATGACCGGCAGCGCCAACACGCTCTGGACATATACCGACTCCTTGGCAGCCACGAGCGTGCTCAGCGGCACGCTCTCGGCGTTCACGTCGCTCCTCGTCGCGTCGGGCAGCACGGCCTTCCGTGGTGTCGTCTACGTGCCGACGCTCGTTCCGGAGCCGACAGC
>JBJTQP010000033.1:0-6011 GCA_046075685.1 Planctomycetaceae bacterium
GCACGACTGCGGCTACGGGATGCCGAGCACGTCGCGCATCGAATACAGGCCCGCCGGGCGACCGACCAGGAACCGCGCCGCCGCCAGCGCCCCGCGGGCGTAGCAGTCGCGGCTCGTCGCCCGCACGTTCACCGAGAATGATTCGCCGTCCATGCCGAACAGGATCGTGTGCTCGCCCGGGTTGTCACCGGCGCGAACGGCGTGGTAGCCGATCTCGTCGGCGGGCCGGGCTCCGGGCCGACCCTCGCGGCCGTGGGCGGCCCGCGTCTGCCCCATGCCCTCCTGCACGATGGCGCCGAACTTCAGCGCCGTGCCGCTGGGCGAATCCTCCTTGTGCCGGTGATGGCACTCGATGATCTCCACGTCGGTGCGGCCCCCGACCCGCGAGAGCAGCGTGCCGGCCCGGCCCACCAGGTCCATGGCGATGTTGACGGCCAGGCTCATGCTCGGCGACTGGAGGATCGGAATCGTCTTCGCAGCCGCGGCGATCGCGTGCCGCTCGGGATCCTCGAGGCCGGTGGTCGCCACCACGAGCGGCACCCGCTTGGCCATGCACGCCGCCACGATGCCGCCCACGGCTTCGGGCAGCGAGAAGTCGATCACCACGTCGGCCGGGCAGTCCCACGTCGGGCCGACGGCCACGCCGGCCGCCGGCAGCCCCGCCAGCACGCCGGCGTCGGCCCCCTCGCGGGGATGCCCCGGCCGCTCGACCGCGGCCGCGAGGGTCCACGGCTGCGTGTCGGCCGCCGCGCAGGCCACGATCCGCTGGCCCATCCGGCCGGCGGCCCCGTGCACGACGAGCCGGAGCGGGGCGGTCATGAATAGAGGTCGATCGCCTGCACGATCTCGTCGAGCCGGTTGCCCACGCTCACGGCACGGTTGGCGAAGTTGGCCCGGCTCACGCCCCGGCTGCCGAGCACTTCGTCGAACAGCTTCTGATCGGTGGTGTGGTAGGCGACGGTGGCCGTCGGGTCCTTGAGCTGGTGGCCGGTGAGGATGCAGACCACCCGCTCGTCGCGGCCGATCACCCCTTCGGCGACGAGCTGGCGGGCCCCCGCCACGCTGGCGGCGCTCGCCGGCTCGCAGCCCAGCCCGCCCGCGCCCACCTGGGCCTTGGCGTCGAGGATCTCCTGCTCGCTCACCTCGCGAACCACGCCGTCGCACACCTCGAGCGCCCGCAGGCACTTGTTGAGGTTCACGGGGCGGTTGATCTCGATGGCGCTGGCGATCGTATGGGCCCGCTTGTGGTCGCGGTCGAGCTCGTCGTAGTAGTGGCAGGCGGGGGCGAGGTCGGCCCGGCCGCCGTCCCAGCGGAGGCCCCGCCGGTGGTAGAGCTCGTAGAGCGTGTTGGCGCCGGCGGCGTTGATGATCGCCAGCCGCGGAATGCGGTCGATGAGGCCCAGCTTCCGCAGTTCCGCGAAGGCCTTGCCGAAGGCGCTGGAGTTGCCGAGGTTGCCGCCGGGCACCACGATCCAGTCGGGCACCTCCCAGCCGAGCGATTCCAGCACCCGGAGCATGATCGTCTTCTGGCCCTCGAGCCGGAACGGGTTCACACTGTTGACGAGGTAGATGCCCATCTTCCCCGACACTTCCTTGACGCGGGCCATCGCGTCGTCGAAGTCGCCGGCGATCTGGATCGTGATGGCGCCGTAGTCGAGCGCCTGGGAGAGCTTGCCGTAGGAGATCTTGCCGGAGCCGATGAAGATGATCGCCTTCATCAGCCGGGTGACCGCGCAGTAGACGGCCAGCGAGGCGCTCGTGTTGCCCGTGGACGCGCACGCCGCCCGCCGCGCCCCGATCATCCGGGCATGCGTGAAGGCGGCCGACATCCCGTTGTCCTTGAAGGAGCCCGACGGGTTGAGGCCCTCGTACTGGAGGAACAGCCGGCCGGGCTGGACGCCGACGTAGGCGGCCACGCCGTCGGACGGCGGGCACATCGTCTGCCCCTCGCCGATCGTGACCACGCTCTCCCGCGGCGCGAAGGGCAGCAGCTCGTGAAACCGCCACACGCCACTGAAGGCCAGCGGATCGCTCCGCCGCATCCACTTCCGCTCGAAGAACTCGAACGAGGTCGGCGGCCGGAGACGATCCCAGTCGTACTCCACGTCGAGCAGGTTGCCGCACGACGGGCAGGCGGTGAGCACCTCGTCCACCGAGAACGTGGCCTTGCAGGCAGGGTCGATGCACTGCTGGAAGGCGAGATCGGTGCGGGCGGCGACGGCCACGGGGCAAGACTCCATCATGCGCGGGCCGCCACCACATGGCGACCAGCCCGCTGGATTCAGCGGGTATCGGCCGCTGGAGCCGTCAAAGGTAGGTCATCCGTTCCCGAGCAGCAAGGAACGCCCAGCCGGCTGCCACGGCAGCGCCGGGCCACAGCCAAGCCCCCGGGCTGGCCCCCGGGCTGCCAGTTTGACAGCCCCCATGCAACGGGTATCCTTGCTGGGCTCGGATGCTTGGGGTGCGGGATGGCCCGCGGCGGCTCCGATACTCCTGTGAGTCGACATCATGCTCAAGGCGGCGGAACTCAAGGTTTTCAGGACCACTCTCGAATCGCTGCGGTCGCGGCTTCGCGGCGACGTGTCCACCATGGCCGACGCGGCCCTGCGTCACAGCGGGGCCGACGCCAGCGGCGACCTCTCGCGGATGCCGATCCACATGGCCGACATCGGCACCGACGCCTACGAGCAGGAGTTCACGCTCAGCCTGATGGCCAACGAGGAGGAGACCCTCGAACTCGTCGAGCAGGCGCTGGAGCGGATCCGCCGCAAGAAGTTCGGCACCTGCGAGGAGTGCGGCGGGGTGATCGCCAAGAAGCGGCTCGAGGCCATCCCGTTTGCGTCGATGTGCATTCGCTGCGCGGAAAAGATGGAGAACGGCGGCACGGATCGTCCGCGACAGCCCCGCTGACGGCGGGCGGTCGTTCGTGAAGGATCAGCCGCGAACCAGCCATATGGCCACCACGAACTCGACCAGGGGATGGCCGCTGTTTCTGGCCATTGCGGCCGCGGCCGCGGCGGTCGACCTGATCTCCAAGCGCTGGATCTTCTCCACCCTCGGCATGCCCGGCACGAGCCCGCCGATCCAGCTCGTGCCCGGAGTGCTGGTGCTGGAGACGAGCCTCAACGAGGGGGCGCTGTTCGGCATGGGCCAGGGGATGGGTGTGATCTTCGCCACCGTGTCGGTGGCCGCGATCGCCGGCATCGTGGCCCTGGTCTCGAGGCCGTCCACCCGTGAAGACCGCTGGGTGCTCGTGGCCCTGGGCATGATCGTGGGCGGCATCATCGGCAACCTCTTCGACCGGCTCGGACTCGCGGGCCTCACCTGGCCCGCGGCGACCGGCCGCGAAGGCCAGGCCGTGCTCGCCGTCCGTGACTGGATCCACTTCACGATCCCGCGGCTCCTCGACTGGCCGATCTTCAACTTCGCCGACTCCTGGCTGGTGATCGGGGCCGCGATGCTGCTGATCTCGTCGTTCTTCGACACCCGGCCCCTCGACGAGGAGCCTCCGCCGCGACGGGCGACGCCATGACGACGGCCGCCCGGCTGGCCGCGGCGATCTCCGCCGCCCGGCGGGCCGGCGCGGAGACCCTGCGGCGGTTCGGCGACGCCGCGCTCGCCGTCGATCTCAAGGCCGACGCCTCGCCCGTGACGGAGGCCGACCGGGCCGCCGAGGCGATCCTCCGCCACGACCTGCTCGGCGCGTTCCCCGACGACGCCTTCCTGGGCGAGGAGACCGGCCCCACGCCGGGAACGTCGGGGTGGGAGTGGGTCGTCGATCCCATCGACGGCACCAAGTCGTTCATCCGCGGGGTGCCGCTCTACGCGACGCTCGTGGGCTGCAGGCACGGCGGCCGGGGGGTCGTCGGCGTGATCGCAATCCCGGCCCTCGACGAGATGGCCTACGCCGCCCGCGGCGCGGGCGCCTGGCACACCCGCGGTGCGGCGGCCCCTGTGCCGGCCCGCGTGTCGACGAAACGGTCGCTCGCGGAGGCCCTCGTCTGCTCGAGCGACTTCACCTCGTTCGCCCGCTGGTCCGGCGGCGAGCCCGCGGGCCGGGCGGCGCGGGAGCGGCTCGAAGCCGCGGGCGGAATCGCGCGGACGTGGGGCGATGGATACGGCTACCTGCTCGTGGCGACCGGCCGCGCGGAGATCATGGTCGATCCGCTGCTCAACGCCTGGGACGCGGCGGCGGTCGACGTGGTCGTCAGCGAGGCCGGCGGGCGGTTCAGCGACTGGCGCGGTCGCGACAGCATCGAGTCGGGCGACGGCGTGGCCACGAACGGGCCCGTGCATGCGGCCGCGCTCGCGTGCCTGCGGGAGGACACCTGATGCGTGGCGGCGGTGCGGGGCTGCTCGTCGTCGTCTGGCTGGCCGCGGCCTCCACGGCCAGCGCCGAGCCAGCGCCGCCCATGAACGTGCTGTTCATCGTGGCCGACGACCTCAACACGATGCTCGGCTGCTACGGCGACCCGCTGGCGAAGACGCCGCACCTCGACCGGCTGGCGACCCGCGGCGTGCGGTTCGACCGCGCCTACTGCACCTTCCCGCTCTGCGGCCCGAGCCGCAACTCGTTCCTCACGGGGCTCCACCCGAACGCCACGGGCATCCTCGGCAACGCCCAGGTGTTTCGGCAGACGATTCCCGACCGCGCCAGCCTGCCGGAGCTCTTCCGCCGCCGCGGCGACTACGCGGCCCGCGTGGGCAAGCTCTATCACTACAACGTGCCGGCCAGCATCGGCACCGCGGGTCACGACGATCCCGCCTCGTGGGAGGCGGCGTTCAATCCGGCGGGTGTCGACCCCCTCGCGGAGGAGCCGCGGATCTTCTCGCTCAAGAAGGGGGCGTTCGGCGGCACGCTGAGCTGGTATGCATCGCCCGCGCCGGATGCGGCCCACACCGACGGGCTCGTGGCCGCCCGCGCGGAGCAGGTGCTTGCCGAGTGCGCCGCCGACCGCTCGCGGCCGTTCTTCCTCGCCGTCGGCTTCTACCGGCCGCACACCCCCTACGTGTCGCCCCGCGGCTACTTCGACCTGCACCCCGAGGAGACGATGCCGGTGGTGACCGGCATCGCCGAGGATCGGGACGACATCCCGCCTGCGGCCCTGGAGAGCGGCCACCGCGAGCAGGACGAGATGACCGACGACCTGCGGCGGCAGGCCCGCCAGGCCTACCTGGCGAGCATCAGCTTCCTCGATGCGCAGGTGGGCCGCGTGATCGCCGCCCTCGACCGCCTCGGACTCGCCGAGCGGACGATCGTGGTGTTTACCAGCGATCACGGCTACCACATGGGCGAGCACGGCCTGTGGCAGAAGCGAAGCCTCTTCGAGGAGAGCTGCCGCGTGCCGCTGCTGGTGGCCTGGCCGGGCGTCAGCCGGGCCAACGCGGTGGCACGGGCGCCGGTGAGCCACGTCGATCTGTTCCCCACGATCGCCGCCGCCTGCGGGCTCGACGCGGCCGACGACCTGCCCGGACAGGATCTCCGCGGCCTGCTCGCCGACCCCGGCCAGCCGGGCCGCAACTGGGCGCTCACGCAGGTGACGAGGCCGGCAGCGAGGAAAGAGGCGGGGGGGCCGTTTTCCGGCTACTCGCTGCGGACGCCCCGCTGGCGATACACCGAGTGGGACGAGGGCCGCCGCGGCCGCGAACTCTACGACCACGACGCCGATCCGCACGAGCTCACGAACCTCGCCGCCGATCCCCGCCATGCGGACGACGTGGCGACGCTGTCACAGCGGCTGCACGCCGCGGTCGCCGGGACGTTTCCCGCATCGGGCGAGGTGCCGCCGATCCGCGCAGAAACCTGGGGGCCGGTGCTGACCGCGCCAGCCGCCCCGTAGGTGCGGGCTTGCAGCCTGCACCAGAGCGCGCACGCCGCCCCCCGTAGGTGCAGGCTTGCAGCCTGCACCAGAGCGCGCACGCCGCCCCCCGTAGGTGCAGGCTTGCAGCCTGCACCAGAGCGCGCATTCCGCCCCGCGTAGGTGCAGGCTTGCAGCCTGCACCAGAGCGCG
>JBJTQP010000034.1:0-20123 GCA_046075685.1 Planctomycetaceae bacterium
GGGCACCGCCGCACGGCGGCATCGCCCTGGGCATCGACCGCTGGGTGATGCTGTTCGCGAAGCTCGACAGCATCCGCGACGTGATTGCGTTCCCGAAGACGCAGAAGGCCAGCGACCTGATGACGGGGGCCCCGTCGCCGGTGGAGACCAAGCAGCTCGTCGAACTCGGGGTCCGCGTCGTCGTGCCGCCGCCGAAGCCGGCCTGACGGCGAGGGCCTGTGGCGGGATCGGGGCTGCTCATGCCCCGTCGCCGGACGCGAGCGGTGGGAATCCTGCCCGACGCTCACTCGGACGCCGCCGGCGCTTCGCCATCGGCTAGACTCGGTGCCAGCAGGCGAGGGATGGCATGGTTGACGGGCGAGCACGGAAGGCGGCTAGATCAATTGGTCAGAGCACCTCGTTTACACCGAGGGGGTTGGGGGTTCGAGTCCCTCGCCGCCCACTACCACCGTTTTCTTCGGGTCGCAGAGATCCGCATCCGTGCGCATGACCCCTCCCCAGTTTTTGTACCAGTGCTCATGAGAGCGTTGGGGAACAGTCCGCGTGGTGTGTCGGAGGGAGGGGCACAGCCCTCCTGACGTGTCAGCTGCGATACAATGCACGAGAAGCTCTTGAAGCCACCGTACGACCAAGGAACAGCAACGATGCACTGGCAGGACCGCATTGGTTTTGATCCCGGGGTGCTTGGCGGAAAACCAGTGATCAAGGGTACGAGGTTGGCCGTCGAGAAGGTGGTCGAACTCATGGCGGCCGGCTGGTCAGAGCAGCAAATTATCGAGAACCATCCGGGTATTTCGCGGGACGACATCGCTGCGTGCCTCTTCTACGCGAGCGAAGTACTGAAGTCTGAGCGCGTTGTCACGTTGGCGGCACCTCACTGACAGCACGTCCGCATGCTTTTTTCTCGCCGACGAGGACTTTCCCGGAATCGCAGTGCACTGGTTGAAGGGGGTCGGGCACGACGTTCTCTGGGCACGAACGACCATGCCCGGCGAAGCTGATTCGGCGCTCCTTGCCGCGGCACAGGAAGACTCCCGAGTCGTCCTGACATGCGACAAGGATTTTGGCGAACTCGCGTTTCACTGGGGCCTGCCGGCATCGTGCGGCGTTGTCTTGTTTCGGTTCACGGCATCTTCCCCTGAGGTATTTCTTCAGCGATTCAAGGACCTGATGGAGGCCGAGAAGGAAATTGGCTTCAGCGGTAAGTTCTGTGTCGTAGAGGCCGACCGGGTGCGCAGCCGACCCTTGGATCGCATTTCTTGAGCGGCGACGTCGTATTTGGCCGGCTGAATCCGTCGGTCACCGTTTCGCCCCAACTTCTCCTTCTCGGCCCGGCGTAGCTTCTTGATGGCCAGTTCCCGCTTCAGGGCCGCCGACTTCGACCTCTGGGACTCGCTGTAGGCCAGTTTCACGGGAAGGCGGCTGCGGGTGTACTTCGAAGCCTTGCCGGCTGCGTGGGCCTTCAGCCGCTTAGGGAGGTCGTTTGTGATGCCCGTGTAGAGCGAGCCGTCAGAGCAGCGGAGGAGGTAGACGAGCCAGCGGGGGCGAGATGGAGGGCGAGGAGTAGGCATGCGAGCCGATCATGGCTGCCGGGGTGCGCCGCTGAACAGGGCGTGCAGGGCGGCAACTACCTCCGGGGGTAGAGAGGCGAGGCGGGAGGCAAGGTCCGAGAGAGCGTCGGTGTCCACGGCGGCCGGCGATTTGGTCCGGTTTTCAACACCGACGTCGGATTTGACGTCGCCCTGAGGCTGCCCCCGCCGTTTTCTCGATTGAAACCATGTTTGTTCGACTCCCCGTGCGGGTATTTTGGTGCAGCCAGCATCGGCCGTGTCACCCGCGAAAGCGAGTGGCGCGGCCGTTTCGCTTTTTTCAGAAATGACGCCTGCCGCTGGTCAGCATGGGGCCGAGTTGTTCATCGATGTCCGACTGCGTGAGGCGACGGCCGATCGAGTCGGCTTCGTAGGTCGACAGCAGGTGATTGAGAACGGAGGCGATACCCACGAACCACGATCGAAACCTCGGCGTGCGGAGTCGATCACGGGCAGCCTGCGAAAGGTTCACGACATCCCAGAGATCACGCGGTGCGCTTCGTGCCAGCAGGGCGACCATCTTGCCGACGAGCAACTCGGTCAGGCCGACGGTGCAGACTTGCGGCCGATCCAAGTCGCCGGGCTGCCATACAGGATGGGCAGCAACGGGCTCGGGAGGCGTGCGGAACAGATAGTTGAGATCGACTTCGATGCGGTTCGGCGTGCCGAGCGCCGAGCGATATCCGACCTTGAGCGCCAGGGACTCGCCGAGAAGTCCGTGCTTTGCGATGTCGCCGGCCGATTCGCCGAGACGAATGACTTTTTCCAGCGAGCTCGCGTCGTAACCCGTAGCAGCGGAACAGCGGGCCGGGTATTCGCGGCTAACGCTCATCGGGTTCGCCCTCCATGACGGCTACGGGCAGATACAAGTTCCACCGTCGTGCGAGCGTTCCGCCCCGTTCCCTTCGTGCAAGGGAATGCGGCGATGCAGGCCGAAGTCGCTCGCACCGAGCCAGCAGTTTCTCCGGGGGGGTGGAAAGTCGTGCCCGGCAGGAAGCGGCCGAGTGGGTCGAGTGGGCGACGGGTGTCGCCGACGCCTGCGACCCGCTCGCCACCTGGGCCGAGCAGCTGCCTGAACGCGTCCAGAAGCTTCTGGGCGGAGGGTTGGGTATGATCCGGCTGCCGATGCGCTGTTCTTTGCTTTCATTTCAACGACAGGAAGCCGGACCGATGCCGCAGTTCCAGATCGAGGGCGAGGCGGAAATCTTCGACAACGCCGACGAGATCGATATTCATGGCGAGATTGCCCGCTACTCGTTCGTCACAGCCGAGAAGAGTGCCGGTGATGACAAGACGGTCATCATCTCGTTGGTCGATCCGAAAGACCTGAGCGAGTTCGAGGGCCTCTTGTTCCAGATCGACGTCAACGAGGAAGAGGACGTCGTGATTCTCCGGCAGGTGCAGATGTTCTTCTGGCCGTGGGAAGACGACGAGGAGTTCGAAGAGATGGACTCCCCGGATTGACCCCTGCCAGTTTTTGTCCCAGTGCTCATGAGAGATTCGGGGAGGAGGCCGGGCTGGTCTTCGCGGCATCGAGACAGGCAGGCCGGATCGTGGTGAACCCCGAGGCAACAGGGAACGCGCCGCCGTTTTCGACCGCCGTCAACACCTCGGCCGTCGTTTTTCGCTCACCAACGCCACGACAGGCCCGAGCCACCGAAGAAATCAGCTGCCGCTTCGTTGAGGCCTACGGCCGCATGGATGTCGTACTGCAGGTTTGGCAGCAGGAACCAGTGGAGTCCGCCATGCGAGTAGGCCTGCTGCGGCACGCCGATGCCGCCTGCCTGCGCGAAGATCACGAACTCGTTGAACAGCATCACACGTGGTCCGAGGTCGTACTCGAAATTGAACGTCTGCAGGTATTCGGTGTAGAAGCCGGACGCGTCGGGATTGCGGCGCCGGTTGACGTTTGTGTTGCACTCGATCTCGGTTCGCTCGCCCACCCGCCATGCATAGACGAAGTTCATGCCCGGTAAGACCTCATCTGCCGTATAGGCCGGGCTGCCCGTCGGCACCTTCATCTGCGGGAAGATCGTCAACTCAGGCAGGATGCCGGACTGACCGGCGAGTGCCACCTTCGCGCCGAGGTAGAGGTCGTCGCTGCCCGCCGCGCTGAATCGCCCTGTCGTGGCCGAGGCCGACTCAGCGAAGGAGTTGTACTGGACGCGAAACTCGAACCACTCCTGAAACAGGCCGGCTCGCACGAGGGTCTCAGGAAACGAGTGCAGTCGCGAGGTCGTGCCTCCAGAATGGTCGAGGTAGTAGGTGTAGCCGGTCTCGACCTGGATACGCCCCAGACCGACGGTTGATGCGGCTTCGGCGAGATGTGGCCGGTCGGTCACGATCCGGTCGCCGTACAGGCCCTCCTCGCCGCCGTCCGCGTCATGTTCGGACCCGTTGTACGACAACAGTTTTTTGGGGTGGTCATCCGCCAGGGCGGCCGGGGCGACGGTGATCCAGGTCGCGGCCGCGATCGACACCGCGATGATGCCGGTGCGGTGTCGAGAGGATTGCCGGCAGCATCGAGATGATGCGGTCATGCCTCATGTTTCGACCGTTTCCGGCCGACAGATCATCAATCCGTGTCTTGCCGAGCCTTCGTCCCCCGACGCATTCCCCGCATGCCTCCCCCTCGTCGTATCCAAGGCAGTCCTCCAGCCAGTGGAGCACGCGGGTTGTACACTTCGTGCATCGCGGCGACATACAGGAGTTCAATCGTCCACGTGGTTGCATCGACGGTGGCGAGATGTCGTGCGCGCTCCACGCGGCCTGCGGCGGTGCAGCAGAAGCGATCGGTCGGCGAGGGCCTCACCTGGTTGAAGAAGGTGCCGTGGGCATGACCGCGGTTGATACCCATGTCTGATCCCACGAGGCGGCGGCTCGTTTCCCTCGATGCCCTGCGGGGCTTCGACATGTGCTGCATCCTCGGTTTGACCGCAGCGATCGAGGCGGTATCGGGTCGGTTTCTGCCGCGCAGCTGGCTGACGGCGACGATCAAGACGCAGGTGACCCACGTGGAGTGGGCCGGTCTTCACTTCGAGGACCTCATTTTCCCGCTGTTTTTGTTCATCTCGGGGGTGGCGATGGCGTTCTCGGTTCCGAGGCGGCTTCGTGCCGAGGGGCATGCCTGAGGAAAACCTCCACTTCCCCAAGGCCGATGTCGGGCCCTACGTCGCCAGTTGGAAGGCGGCCCGCTGTGCCGTCATGCAGGGTGGCCAAGGCGACGTCAAGCACTGGGCGTTCAACGACCCGCTCCGCCGGGAGGGGCAGCATCAGGACGCGCCTCCGTCGCCGGCTGAGTATCGGGCACTGTCCACGCGGGTGGTCGACCTGCACCCGGTCACCCTCGCGCAGAACGCCCGCACCAGCGGCGGCGGCAATCTCACCATGGTTCCCAAGCAGGCGATCACCGTGGGCCCCGTGGAGACCTGGCAGGCGGACAAGGTCTCGATCTGGCAGGCGGGCGTGCACGACAATCCGCTGGGCCAGCGGCTCACCGCGCTGATGATCTCGAAGCGGGTGATCGATTCCAGTGTTCCGATGTCGCTGCTGGCCGATCACCCGAACGTGCAGTTCAACTACTTTCGCGGTGGGCTCGGCTGCTGCGCCGTCGAAATGCATTGAGGACGGCCGGCGCGTCCACGTCCGGAAACGCGCCGCTGGCCTGCCTCTTCCACACGCCGTGACCCGTTCGGGGCATTGCGAGCGGCACGGTCTCCGGTGTTTGATCGTGTCGCTCTGGCACGGCACCGCCAGTCGTGTGCCGCTGCCGTCGATTCCCTCTCCTCCCCGGGTGGATCATGCATCGCCGGTTCCTTGCATCCTCGTTGCGCTCGCCTGCCGCCGTGGCCGTGCTTGCCGTCGGCGCGTTCTGCACCGCATCGGCGCCGGCGTCGGCCGCCACGCTCTACTGGTCGGGGAACGGGTCGACTCAGGGGGGATCCGGCGTGTGGAACACCACGCTCACCCGTTTTGGAACCACGACGTCGTCGTTTCCGGTCGCGTGGAGCAACACCACCAACGCCGCCGACACGGCGTTGTTCGGCGGCGCCACCGTTTCCAGCACCATCGGCACCACGATCACCGTGCGGTCGATCACCTTCAACGTCGCCACGACCCTGGCGTCGTCCAGCAGCGCCTACTCGCTGACGACCGGCACGACGACCAGCCTCACGCTTCAATCGGGCAGCGGAAAGATCGGCACCGTCAGCGCCGCCATTTCGGGATCATCCGGGATCACCGTGGCGGGACTCTCGGGGACGGTCGCCCTCTCCGGCTCGAGCAGCTACACGGGTGTCACCTCGATCACCGGAAACCTGCAGCTGAGCAACAACGGGAACATCGCGTCGTCGAGCGGCATATCGGGCGGCGGGAGCTTGATCATCAACCGCTCGCAGTCGTCGACGCAGGGCATTCACTATCCGTTGATCTCGGGCTCCTGCGACGTCAGCACGGCGGGCTCCGGGGTGACGATCTTCACGTTCGCCAACACCTACACCGGCCCCACGGCGGTGACCTCGGGCACGTTGCAGATGGGCAACGGCGGCACCACCGGCAGCCTCGCCGGTTCATCGTCCATCGCGGTTTCCAGCAACGCCAGGTTCGCGGTGAATCGCTCCGACAACGTCGTGCAGACCAGCAGTTTCAAAACCATCAGCGGGGCGGGCAGCGTCTCCAACGACGGGAGCGGCACGACGATCTTCACGGCCGCCAACACCTATTCCGGCACCACGTTCGTGACCGCCGGCAGCGTGCAGATGGGCAACAGCGGCACCACGGGCAGCCTCGCGAACTCGTCGTCCATCCTCGTTTCCACGAGTGCGGCATTTGCGGTCAACCGCTCCGACAGCGTGACTCAGGGCACGCACTTCAAGACCATCAGCGGCTCCGGCGGCTTCACTCAGGCAGGCACCGGCGCGACCACGCTCACCGCTCCCAACGCCTACACCGGTCCCACGGCCGTGTCGAACGGCACGCTGCGGGTGAACGGCGATCAGCTGGCAGCGTCGGGCCCGGTGACGGTGGCGGCGGGCGCGACGCTCGCGGGCACCGGCACCGTGGGCGGTGCCACGACCATCCAGTCGGGTGCCATGCTCTCCCCCGGGACGGGCCCCGGCACGCTCTCGTTCACGCAGGGGCTCACGTTTGCCGCCGGTGGCAACTACACCTGGCAGATGCTCTCGGGCACCGGCGTCGCGGGCGAGGCGACGGCCTGGGATCTGGCCAGCGTCACCGGAGGGCTGTCGATCGACGCGACATCAACCACTCCCTTCCGGCTCAACCTCTGGACGCTTTCCAGCACCGCGCCGGATGTCAGCGGCTCCGCCGCGAACTTCAATCCGGCCCAGAACTACTCCTGGAGGATCGCCACGGCGGCCGGAGGCATCAGCGGCTTTTCCAGCGACAAGTTCGTGATCAGCACCTCCGCCACGAACGGCGCCGGCGGCTTCGCCAACGGCCTCGCCGGCGGCACGTTCTCGCTGGCCCAGAGCGGCAACGACCTCAACCTCGTGTTCACCGCGGCCGGGCCGGGGGCGATCACGATCAACGTCGCAAGCGGCACGCAGACGCAGACCCAGGCCGGGTACGCGATCCTTGCCGGGGGGAACCCGCTGGTGAAGACGGGCGGCGGCACGCTCGTGCTCGATCAGGCCAACACGCTGACAGGCTCGACGACGGTGCAGGGCGGCAGGCTGCAGGTGGCCAACGGGTCGGCGCTCGGGGCGAGCAGGATCGTGCCGCTCGCCGGCGGCACGGTGACGCTGTCGCCGGCCTTGCAGACGACCGTGGGAGGCCTGGCGCCGAACGCCGGCGGGCTTGTCGACGTGGGTACCGGCATGATCACCGTGTCGGCCGGGCTGTCAGCCGCCGACATGCTGATCGCACTCGGCACGGGCCTGGGGGACGGCAGTTGGAACGGCACGAGCGGAATCACGTCGAGCGAGGCCGCGGCAAGCGGCGGGAACCGCACCGTGGGCTGGCTCGACAACGGGGACGGCACGGTGACCTTCGCATTCGCGGCCGCCGGCGACACCAACCTCGACTGGCAGGTGGACATCCTCGACGCCAGCAACTTCCTGGCCGGCGGCAAGCTCGATTCGGGAACCCTGGCTTCGTGGAACGAGGGCGACTTCACCTACGACGGCCTGGTGGATATCCTCGATGCGGCGAGTTTTCTCTCCACGGGACTGTTTGATTCCGGGGCGTACAACACGGCGGCGGGTCGGGCGGACGCGGTGGCCGCCGTTCCCGAGCCTGCCAGTCTGGCGGGTGCGGCTGTCGGGTTCCTCGCCGGGCTACGGTTGCGGCGGAGGAGCTGAGAAGGGCACGGCTTTTGTTGCTCTTCTCACCCGGTTGAGTCATAGCGAGACCGCTGGTGTCCGCCCTAGCGTGCAGGGAAGTCCGGCGGGATGACCGCCGGGCTTGCCCCGCCCGCACAACAAGGCCTGCCGTCGATGCCTGTGCCAAGGACCGTCCGCAACGCTGAACCGGCCGGCCTGTGCCTGGCGGCGGGCGTGCTCGTCCTCGTCCTCGCCCAGCCTGCGGCCGCGGTCGATGTGAACACGCTGTTCACCCAGAGCGGTACGGATGCCACGTGGCAGCAGCTCCTCGACGCCAATGCCATTCCAATCGGCACCACCTCCACCGCCGGCGTGCAGGGCTCGACCATCAACGTCAACAACGCGCTGGTGGAAGTGGGGCCCAACAAGGCCAACCCGATCATCAACGGCCTCCGGATTCACACGCTGGGCAACTCCAGCGTGCTGCGCGGATCATTCTCCAAGTGGTCGCGCTGGTATCAGGAGGATGGCACGACGCAGGTGTTCCGGCTCTTCAAGGACGAGGTCAACGTCAGCAACGACCGCCCCAATGCCGCCCGCATCGAGTCGTTCTACCCGGATGTGAACTGGGCCGCCGGCGACGGTTGGTTCAAGTGGCAGGGCACCTACACCATCATCAAGCCGCTCGGGGCCGCCATCTTCCAGGCCAAGAACTCCGTCGACGACTGGTCCGTGCAGATCACCACCAACGGCAACGGCGACGTCACCCTCAATCATCGCCGGGGCACCGACCAGGTGCTGGCGACCAACATGGCCGGCCAGCCCTTCGACATCACGGTCTTCGACAACGGCACCGACTACATGGTGTACATGGACGACCAGTACGCAGGGTATGGCTCGTTCAGTCGACCGACGGGATCCAGCGTGTTTCGCTGGGGCATGTACGTCGGCGACAGCGTTCCTGCGCGGGACGCGATGCTGTTCGTGACCGGGGCGAAGGTCACCGCCAATGCGATCGCCCCGCCCAGGCTCACGGCCTCCCTCGGGGCCCTGCCGCCCACGGTCATCAAGGGCGCCGTGATCTCAGGCACGCTCTCGGTCTCGAACTCGACTCCGGTCACGTCTTCCACGGGAGCGGCGCGG
This sequence comes from Planctomycetaceae bacterium, assembly GCA_046075685.1. Lineage (GTDB taxonomy): Bacteria > Planctomycetota > Planctomycetia > Pirellulales > UBA1268 > QWPN01. The sequence goes on from JBJTQP010000034.1 coordinate 9,014, forward strand.
CTCGACTACACATACACGTCGTCGGGCCTGTTCGCGGGCTCCGGCACCGGGTCCGACATGGCCCTGGGCTCGGCCAGCACGCAGCTCATCCCCGTGAAGACGGGATCGGTCGGCCTGTTCACCGGCGTCGTGTCGGCCACGGCGACGAGCCCCCTGACCGCCACGCCGACCTTCAGCCAGTCGGCGTCGCTGAGCGTGCTGGATCACGCCATCGGCTCGTTTGCGTCGGGCAGCACGCTCGCGACCCTCGACATCGACTTTGGGACGCTGGTGCAGGGGAGCGGCTCGGCCAATCGGAGCTTCTCGATCTTCAACCGGGTCGGGTCGCTCGGGGCCGCCTGGACCGCGAAGCTCGACCTGGACGGCACCACGACGAACAGCCCGGGCGTGTTTTCGACGACACTCGCGCCGTTCGCCAACCTGGCGTCGGGCTCTTCGAAGGCCTTCAGCGTGTCACTGCTGACCGCGACGAGCGGCGTGTTTTCGGGAACGTACGCCCTGAACGTGTCCGATGAAAACCTCCCGGGCGCGACGAGCCAGAGCCTGATGCTCACGGTGCGGGGGATCGTCGAGCCCGCGCTGTCGTCAACCTGGAAGCCCGCGAGCGGCGGGTCGTGGACGACCGGAACGAGCTGGTCCGCCGGGGTGCCGAACTCCGCATCCACGGCGGCGATGATCGGCTCCGCCTTCACCGGGCCCGCCACCATCACGCTCGACGCCCCCATCACGCTCAACACGCTCCTGTCGGTGGGCACGGGAACGGTCGCCGCGGGGGCAGGGGGGTCGCTCGCCATGGCCGGCACCGATGCGACCGTCTCGGTCTCCAGTTCGCTCACGATCGCGGCTCCGCTCTCCGGAGCGTTCCTCAAGAGCGGGGCCGGCACGCTCTTCCTGACGTCGTCGAACACCGCAGCGGGCACGATCACCGTGGCCGGCGGCGGGCTCGACGTCACGAATGCGTCGTTTGCCAGGCCCGGCCGCGGCTATGCCGTCGCCGCCGGGGCGGTGCTCTCCCTGTCCGGGACGGCTCCGATCACCCTCAGCACCACCGGCACGACGACCCTTTCCGGGGACGGGCTGGTGAGGGTGGGGCAGGGCACCACGCTCACGAATCCCAACGTGAGCGGCCAGGGCGACCTCGTGCTGCAGCTGGGCGCGGGCGGCATCCTGGAGGTGAACGGCGTGATGGGCGCCGGCTGGTCGGCCGGCCGAGGGATGATCGACTGGACGAACAACCGGGCCGACCTCGCCATCGGGCCGGCGGGCCGCCTCAACGCCTACATGCAGCCGCGCGTGGTCGTCGACGCCCTGCTGGGCAGCGGGTCGATCACCAAGACCTCCACCGGCAGCACCGTGCTCACGATCGGGGTGGCCGGCGGGTCTGGAACCTTTTCCGGATTGATCACCAACGCGCTCGGCACGATCGCGCTCGTCAAGACCGGTGCCGGCACGCAGGTGCTCGCGGGGGCCACCACGTTTTCCGGATCGACGTCGGTGGCGCAGGGCGTGCTGCAGATCAGCCACCCCGGTGCGCTTTCGGCAAGCGCCGTGACGGTGGCCGCGGGAGGCACGCTGGCGATCGGCCCGCAGGTGGCGGCCGCCATTCCCAGCCTCGTAAACAGCGGCCAGGTGGACGTCGGTCTCGGCAGGCTCACGGTCACGTCCGGGCAGACCGCCGCAGGCCTCATCGACCAGATCGTGGGCGGAATCGTCAACGCCGGCACGACCGGCATCACCTCGAGCAATGCGGCCTCGTCCCGCGGCGGCTTCACCGTCGGCTGGCTCGACGAAGGGAACGGGGCGTTCACGTTCGGCTATGCGGTGGCCGGCGACACGAACCTCGATTGGACCGTCGACATCGTCGACGTCGCGAACTTTCTCGGTAGCGGCAAACTCGACACGGGGCTGGCCGCGACGTGGGCCGAGGGCGACTTCAACTACGACGGCGTCGCGGACATCCTCGACATGGCCGACGTGATGCTGTCGGGCTGGTTGAACACCGCCCCGTACAACGACCCGCTCCCGAGCCTCGCTCTCGTGCCGGAGCCCTCGGCCTGGGGCCTTCTGGTGGCGGGGCCGGGAAGCCTCGCCGTGCTGCTCGCCGGCAGGCGGAAGCAGCCGTCCCGCCCCGCGTAAACCCGTTTTCCCGCGCGGAATTTCTGCCAGCATTGCCCGGCATCCGCTCGCCCGGCCCCGCGCCCGGCGTCGATTCCCCCGCGGAAGTGGCCTGTCGGACGCTCTGGCCCCGGCGGTACAACCCCTGAACGTGCAGGGGAGCTCGGCCGGTCGGCCGCGCGGGCACGCTCGTGGCATGTGAGCGGACGGGTGAATTATGCGCCGATGGCAGGGTCTGGGTCGCCGGTGGCGAAACCGTGGCATTGCAGGGCTTCTGGTCGTGGCCGCGTGGGCTGGCGCCGTGACGCCGGCATGCGGCCAGCTCCGGATCGTCAACTACAACGTCAACGCGAGTGACACATCGCTCACGAGCCCCCGCGCGGGCATGGATGCCATCCTCGCCGCCATCAACGCGTCGGCGAAGGGGGGCTTTGCCCGGCCGATCGACATCCTGGTGCTGGAGGAGGCGAACACGGTCAGCACCACCGGCACGCAGTTCGCGGGCCTGCTCAACACGCTCACCGGCGGGACGAGCTACGCCCGTTCGCAGCTCAACGGCGACACGTCGGGCTCGGGGCGTCCGATCTGCATCTACAACACCGCCACCGTTCGGCTGACCGGCGAGCGGACGATCGGCGTGGTGAGTTCCACCGGGCAGCCGCGGCAGACGCTGCGCTACCAGTTCGAGCCGGTCGGCTACGACGCAGCCGCCGCCTTCACGCTCTATGCCAGCCACTACAAGGCGTCGAACACCAGTTCCGACGAGGCCCGCCGCAACGTCGAGGCCGTGGCGATCCGGGCCGACGCCGACGCCCTGGGCGCCGGCACGGCAGTGATCCATCTCGGCGACCTGAACTTTTACAAGGCGACCGATCCGGCCTTCGTCACGCTCACCGGCACCGGCCCCGCCCAGTTCGTCGATCCGGTGGGCAGCGTCGGCTCGTGGAGCGGCAACGCGGCCTTCACCGCCGTGCACACGCAGTCGCCGGCGACGACGGCCTTCTTCGGCGGGCAGGTGACCGGCGGCCTCGACGACCGTTTCGACTTCCAACTCACCACCGGTGCGCTGCTTGACGGCCGGGGCATGGACTGCCTGACGAACTCGTACTGGGCGTTCGGCAACACCAACACGCACACCATGAAGGGCGCCGTCACCACCGGCAGCGCGGCGTCCTTGGCGGCCCTGCTGCCCGGCTACACGACGGCGCAGGCCGCGAGCGTGCTCACGAGCCTCAGCCAGGTCACCGACCACCTGCCGGTGGTCGCCGACTACCAGCTCCCCGCCCGGCTCTCGGCAGGGCTGGCGGGAGCCCCGACGACGGTGATTCGGGGAGGCTCCGCCACGGTGTCCCTGTCGGTCTCGAACTCGGCCCCGGTCGGCGTGGTGCGGGGCGCCGATCGGCTCGACTATACGTACGCCGGTACCGGCATCTGCGCCGGCAGCGGGACGGGCAGCGACCAGGCCCTCGGCGGCGGCAACGTCCACGAGCTTTCGCTGAGCACGGCGGCGATCGGGGCGGTGACCGGCACGGTGACGGTGCAGGCCACGAGCCCGCAGGCCGCCAACGCCAGTTTTGCACAGGCGGTAACGCTGTCGGTGCTCGAGCATGCGACGGGGTCGTTCGTCTCGGGGAGCACGGCGACGACGCTCGACATCGACTTCGGCACGCTCACCCAGGGCACGGGAACGGCCAGCCGGTCGGGCGGCGTCTTCAACCGGGCCGGCGGGCTGGGCGATGGCTGGACGGCGAGGCTCGACCTCGACGTCGTCACGCCGGCCGTGCCGGGCGGCATCTTCTCGACGACGCTGGCGCCCTTCCTGGGGCTGGCCTCCGGATCGTCGCGGGCGTTCGGCGTGTCGATGCTCTCGACGACGACGGGCTCGTTCTCCGGCAGCTACACGCTGAGCCTCTCCGACCAGGATCTGCCCGGGGCCACCACGCGGACGATGACGATGTCGCTGCGGGGCACGGTCGTGTCGCCGGCCACCGCCGTCCTGAGCGTCACCAGCGGGTCGCAGACGCAACTCGCCCTCGGCTTCGCCGGCATCAGCGGCACCGCGGCGGTCACGAAGACCGGCAGCGGCACCGCCGTGCTCAGCGATGCCAACTCCTACACGGGGCGGACGAGCGTTTCGCAGGGCACGCTGACCCTGACGGGAACACGGTCGCTGGGCGGATCCCGCGACGTGAGCATCGCCGCGGCCGCGACGCTCGACGCCCGCCAGCTCGCCGGGGGCTACGTGATCGGGTCGGGCACGGTGCTCAGCGGCTCGGGCGGACTCCGCGGGGCCCTCACGCTGGCGGGCGGCACGCTCGCCCTCTCGTCGTTGGTGGTCGACGGCTCGACCGGGCTCACCTCGCTCACCGTGGCCACGGGCGTGGTCGCCGGCCTGCCGCGGCTTTCGGTGCTGTCCGGAGGCACCGTGGTGCTGCCACAGGCTGTCCAGGCTGCCGTCGCCGTTCGAGGCCTGCAGGTGACGGGCGGCGGCAGGATCGACATCGGCGTTGGCCAGCTGGCGATCTCCTCCGGCGGCATCGCGACGGACGACCTCGTCACGGCCCTGGTGGCCGGCCGAAACGGTGGCGGCTGGGACGGGCCCGGCGGCATCACCTCGGGCCTCGTGGCGACGCAGGTCGCCGCCGGAATGGCGCGGTCCCTCGGCTGGAGCGAGCAGGGTGACGGGTCGCTGCTGGTGAGGTACGCCGCCCCCGGCGACACGGATCTCGACGGGCTCGTGGACGTGCTCGACGTCGCCAACGTGCTGGGCAGCGGCAAGCTCAACTCCGGGCTGCCCACCACGTGGTCGGAGGGCGACTTCAACTACGACGGCCTGCTGGACATCCTCGACATGGCCGACTTCATGTCGAGCGGCCTGCTCAACGCCGGCGGGTACAACGACGCCCCCATCGGCCTCGTCGCCGTGCCCGAACCGGCGGTCACCGGTGTGGCCCTGGTGCTGCTCGTGTGTGCGGGTCTTCGTCGGCAGGGGCTGCATCGGGCTGCATCGCCCGGCCCTCGGCCGGCGGGCCGTCAGCAGCCGCGCCGCCGCAGGGTCGCGATGACCGCGACCGCCGTCGCGGCCATGCCGAGGGCCGCCGGTTCCGGCACCACAGCGATGCTCGCGGCGGGCGGACCGTTGTAGGAGCCCGCGCCGAACAAACCTGCCGAGACCAGGTCGGCGACGTCGAGGATGTCGACGACGCCGTCGTAGTTGAAGTCGCCCTCCGACCAGATCGCGGCGGCCGCCGTGTTGAGCTTGCCGCTGCCCAGCAGGTTGGCCGCGTCGAGCACGTCGACCGTCCAGTCGAGATTGGTGTCGCCCGGGGCGGCGAAGGCACACGAGATTCCGCCACCGTCGTCGGCCCGCCAGCCCACCGTGCGGGCCGCACCCGGGGCCGCGGCAGCCACGGAGGACACGATGCCGCTCGAGCCGTTCCATGAGCCGTCGCCGCGGCCTGTGGTCAGCGCGGCGACGAGGTCGGCCTGCGACAGCCCCCGCGGCACGCTGATCATCCCGCTGCCGACGTCCACGATCCCGCCCGCCCTCGGCTTCAGGCTGCCGACGGTCGTCTGCAGTCCGGCGGCGATCGCCAACGTGCCCCCGGCGAGCGGCGACACCGTGCTCGACACCAGCGCGGTGGCATGGGCGAGCCGCAGCGTGCCCTGGAGGATCACCGTCGATCCGCTGATGGTGTTGGCGGCGTCGAGCACCACGGTGCCCGCGCCGGTTTTGCGGGCCGGCAGCGTGCCGGCGAGGAGTGGCCGTCCGGCGGCCGCCTGGCCCAAGGTCGTGCCGCTGCCCGCGAACAGCGTGAGCGGGGCGAGGCTCACGCCCTCGTAGTCGGCGACGGCCCAGGCCATGTCGGAGCCCAGCTGCCGGTAGTCGTCGGGCGTGTTGGCCACGCCGGCCGTGGGCCCGTTCTGGTAGCCACCCTCCCAGGTGATCGCCATCACGGAGTCCCACGTGGGCGAGAGCGAGTAGCGGTCATGCATCATCGATTCGACGTAAGAGCGGCCGGAGAGCGTGGAGGTCGGGTCGGTCGTGCGGAGAGCGGCGAAGCTGCTGCGGGCCTTGACGGCGGCCACCCAGCGATCCTCCAGGGCCCGCACCTCCGCGGTCACGCCCGACGTCGGGTAGCTCGCCTGGTGGACGAAGTGAAAGGGATAGGTCTCGTTGTGCGAGGCGTGCAGGTTGAGCAGCACCGAGATCGGGTTCGCCCCCGGGGCCGCCGCGGTGCCCATGAACCGCTCGATCGTGCCGCGGAGGGCCACGATCTCCGGCACCGTTGAGGTGTAGGGCGAGGCCCACTCGTTCTCGAGGTTCACGCTCGTGGAGGTCGTGCGGTAGTTTCCCAGGGCGACGCCGTCGGGGTTGGACATCGTGACGACGTTGAAGATCGTGTGCCCGAGGAGCGTTCGTGCCTCGTCGCTGCCGCCGGTGAGCCAGCGGACGAGCCCCTCGGCCGTGAACGAGGCCGGGGTCTCCGAGGGGTGCACCGCGGCGTGCACCCACACCCGCTGCTTGCCCGCGTCGGGCACCGTCGTGTCGGTCAGGGTGTGCATGATGATGCCGCGGCCCTGGGCCGACTGCCCGATCGTCTCCTCCCGCACGAAGGGATTGCCGGCAAGCGACGTCCGGAAGCGATCGAACATGCCGGTCGTGTAGGGAAAATACTTGGCAAGCCGGACGGAGCTCACGCCGGGCGGCGTCTTGACGGTGAACGACTGCGTCAGGGTCCTGGACGAGTAGGTCGGCGTCACACCCGGTATCCGCTGGTAGGTGAGGCCGCCGTCGAGGCTCCACACCGGCGTGATGATGTCGGAGTAGCCCGACTTCGTCAGCGACATGGCGAGCGTCGAGCCCGCGGCCGGGTCGAGCCCGTCGACCTGGAAGTGCCACCACCGCCGGAAGCTCGTGGGCAGGCTGGCATTGCCGTTGTCGTCGCGCATCGGGGCGGTGATCCGCCACGCGCTGCTCGACGCCGTCACGACGACGCCCGCGGTGTCGATGTTCATCTGCTCGCCCGCGATGGTGCGGACGAGCGGCGCGGCGGCTGCCGGAAGGGCGGCGAGGGCCGCCGCGAATCCGCAGGCCGCGGCCCGGATGGTGAGGCCGATCGCGTCGCGGCACATGAACCTGATGCCCGCCATGCGGGTTTGATCCTCGACGAGGAGCCCCGAGACCTCCACCGGCGTCCGAGCATACCCGACACCGGTGCTGCGGTCGCGGCGCCGGTTCGCCGGCTTCTCGTAGCCGCAGGCGTGCAGCCTGCGGAATCCGGCCGCGACGCCGGTGCATCGCTGCGCGTCGTCGAGCGGTTGCGGGGCTCGGGGCTGCCCATGCCCGTCGCCGGACGCTCGCGTCGGGCATCCTGCCCGCCGCTCGCTCGGATGCCGCCTTCGCTTCGCCATCCTGGCTGCGCTCGGCGTCATACGCCGGCTCTCGGGCACGGGCAGCCCCTCGCTGGGATTTTTGTAGCCGCAGGCTTGCAGCCTGCGGAATCTGGTCGCGATGCCGTGTCGCCCATGCCCCTCGCTGAATCAACGTTCCCGCCGTTTGCGGCATGAGTGGCAGACGGTCCGCGCCGAGCAGGCCTTCCGGGCGACAGCCCTTACCAGCCAGCGGCGATCCAGTCGGCGGTGGCGCCGCGGATGTCGGCCAGTTTGGCGAGGCGGTCGAGGAGCGGCCGCCAGAGCGGTTCCGGAGTGACCGGCTCGACGTCCTGCGGCAGCGGCACCGGCAGGCCCGCTGCGTCGACCTGCACGAAGCCCAGCAGGCCGTCCATCCAGGGCAGGGTGCCCCCGGGCGTGGGCATCCCGACCACGCCGACCACGAGATACGCCCGTCTCACCTGCAGCACGCCGCAGCGGATCTCCACCAGCGTGCCCACGGGCACGCTGCGGCGGCACTCGAGCGACAGCACGCGGCGGAGCATCAGGTTTGCAGCCGGCCCTGCCGCCCGGCTGCCAGTGGCATAGGCTGCCTCCAGCGCATAGCGGAGGAGGCTGCCCGCGTAGAGCGTGCCGTGATGGTTCGCGTCGGCGGGCAGGACGAGCCGGTGGCTGGTGGTCTCGGTGGGCATGACGGCACCGTTATAGTAGCGCCGCAGGATGGCGGAAGCCCCGCCGCGCGGCGGCGGTGTGACCGCGATCGGCGTCCCGGAGCCGCGGGCGTGGAGCCTGCGGCATGCGGGGCATGCCGGGTGCAGCGCGCACGGCCGCACCTATCGGGGCATCGGCTTCCCTGCGGTCACGCCGACTGCCTGGCATACGCCGGGTCGATCTTCGCGAGCTCTTCCTGCATCGCGGCGATCGTGCGGCGGATCTGGTCGGACGTGTGCCGCGACGTGATGAAGAACCGCAGGCGGGCGGCGCTCTCCTCGACCGCCGGGTAGAGGATCGGCTGCACGTTGATGCCCCGGGCGAACAGGCTGCGGGACAGCCGCAGCGCGTTCATGGAGTTGCCCAGGATCACCGGCACGATCGCGGATCCGCCCGAGGGTCCGGTGTCGAGGCCGGCCTCCTTGGCGAGCTGGAGGAAGAGCCGCGCGTTGGCGTGCAGCCGCTCCACCCGCTGCGGCTCCCGCTGCAGAAGCCGCAGGGCGCCGAGCGCCGCCCCCGCCGCCGCCGGCGGCAGGCCCACGGAGTAGACGAAGCCCGGGCAGGTGTACTTCAGCCAGCGGATGAGCGTCTTCGTGCCGGCGATGTAGCCGCCGCAGCTGCCCAGCGCCTTGGAGAGCGTCCCCATCCAGATGTCGACGTACTCGGGATTGACGCCGAAGTGCTCGCCGATGCCGCGGCCGCGGACGCCCATCACACCGATCGAGTGCGCCTCGTCGACCATCAGCAGGGCCTTGTGCCGCTTCGCCAGGCCGATGAACTTCGGCAGCTCGGCGAAGTCGCCGTCCATGCTGTAGATGCCCTCGATCACCACCAGCACCCGGCGGTACTGGGTGCGCATCTGGGCGAGGAGCCGTTCGGCGGCGTCGTAGTCGTTGTGCGGGAAGGGCCGGCGGCGGGCTCCGGAGAGCATCGCCCCCTGCAGCAGGCTGTTGTGGGCGAAGGCGTCGTGGAGGACGAGGTCACCGGGGCCGACCACGTGGCCGATCACGGTCTCGTTGGTGGCATGGCCGCCCACGAAGGTGATCGCATCCTGGGCGCCGATGAAGCGGGCGATCTCCCGCTCGAGCTCCTGGTGGATCGTCTTCTCTCCCGACACGAGCCGGCTGGCCGACACGCTCGTGCCGAACCTGTCGACGGCGTTCTTCGCGGCCGTGGCCACCTCGGCCTCGCCCGACATGGCGAGGTAGTTGTAGGTGGCCCAGCTGACCAGTTCCCGACCGCCGATCTGCGTGCGGTCGTTCGCCAGTCCCTCGTGCACCGAGAAGTAGGGGTTTTCAAGGCCCGCGTCGCGGACGATCGCGAAGTTCTGCTCCAGGGCCCGCACCTCGGGGAACTGCGCGATGTCCCAGACGTCGGCGCCAAGTTCCACGTCGAGCCGCACGGACTGCTCGGAGGGCTTCTTCGCCGCCGCGGGCATGTGGTCGATGATCGCCTCGGTGACCTCGCGGCAGGTCTCGATCTGCGGGAGCACCTGCTCGGGAAACCGGGCCCCGTAGGCCTCCTCGAGGCTGGCGACGATCTCCATCCGCTCGAGTGAATCCAGCCCCAGTTCGACGATGTTGGTGTCGAGCGTGAGGTTGCCAGCCCGCTCCTTCGCAATCCGGCGGACGTGGTCGAAGACCGTCTGCACGATCTCCTGGGGAAGTTCCCGGTCGGGCCGATGGGCGCGGGAGGCCTCGCCCACGGGCCGCAGGCGGGCCAGGCGTGGCGCGCCGCTGCCGGCCGGAGCCGGAGGAGCCGTCGTCCCGGCGGCGGCCTGCGTCGCCGGCGCCTCCCACGACACGAGCCGCTCCACGACCTCCAGGGTGCCGTCGAGAAACTGCCGCTTGCAGGCGTGCCGCTGGATCTTGCCGCTCGAGGTCTTGGGAACGCTGTTGGGCCGCACGAGCACGATGCCCTCGGCGGCCACCTCGTGGTCGCGGGCGAGTTTGCTGCGGATCGACTCGAAGGCCGCCGCCATCTCACCGGCGTCGCGCTTGCCCCGCTCGATCTCCGCCACCACCACCACCCGCTCGCGGTCGTCGATGTCGACGGCGAAGGCCGCCACGGAGCCGGCGCGGACGAGGTCGCTCGCCTCCTCGACCGTGCGCTCCAGGTCCTGCGGGTAGTGGTTTCGCCCGCGGATGATGATCAGGTCCTTGATGCGACCGGTGACGAAGAGTTCGCCGGCATCGAAGAAGCCCAGGTCGCCGGTGCGGAGGTACGGGCCGGGATTCGGCTGCCAGGTGGCCACGGCCCCCGCCGCGGGATCCTCGGGAAGCGAGATCGTGGCTCCGAAGGTGGCCTGCGACTCGTCGGGACGGTTCCAGTAGCCCTGGGCCACGCTGGGGCCGCTCACCCAGATCTCGCCCACCCGGCCCGGCGGCAGCGGCTCGCAGGTCTGTGGATCGACGATCAGCACGTCCTGCCCGTCGAGCTCTCGTCCGCTGCCCACGAGGCGGCGGGCGCCCCCCGCCTTCGCCGGCCGCTGCTGGGCCGCGCCTTTTTCGATCGATGTGGCATCGAAGGAGCGGATCACCGGCTGCTCGAACTTCATGCCCCCGGTCACCATCAGCGTGCTCTCGGCAAGGCCGTAGCACGGGAAGAAGGCCTCGCGGCGGAAGCCGCTCGGGGCGAAGGCCTCGCAGAAGGCGTCGATCGTCTCGGCCCGCACCGGCTCGGCGCCGTTGAACGCCAGCGACCAGCTCGAGAGGTCGAGCGTGGCCCGCTGCTCGGGCGTGGTCTTCCGCACGCAGAGCTCGTAGGCGAAGTTGGGGCCGCCGCTGATCGTGGCCCGGTACCGGGAGATCGCCTGCAGCCAGCGGAGCGGCTTCTGCAGGAAGGCGACGGGCGACATCAGCACGTTGAACTTGCCGCCGTAGAGCGGCAC
>JBJTQP010000035.1:0-3134 GCA_046075685.1 Planctomycetaceae bacterium
GTCGTGGGCCTGCACGAGCTCTCGCCAGTCGGTTGGTGGGCCCCGGCCCGGCGAGACGGGTGGCGGCTCGAGTGGTTCGCCGAGGTGTGTCAGGGGCTGACTTCACGCGGGCGAAGCCATCCTGGCCTTCGCCCGCTTGCGAACCTCCGGTTCGAAGTGAGCCGGCTCCTGCCGGCCGTCATCTCTGAGCCGGATGTCGCCACCGCAAGTGGGGCACGCAAGTGGAAACTTCTCCCCCACCCGGGCCATCAGTTTCGCCCAGGCAATCCGAGCCGTGTCGTACGACCGGGGCTTCGCCTGAGTATCGCAGCAGCCCCCCGTGGCGTGACCGTCGCCCGCATGCCCGCCGGTACCGGCGTCCTGGCGCTTGCCGACATTCCCGATCACCAGCGACGTGACGGCCCGCCTGAGCTTGTGATTCGGTGCAAACACCCCTGGCTTGTTTCACGGCAGCAGGGCCATCCATGGCCCCTGCCGCCTCGGGCGGTCGGAGCCAAAGCCGAGGTTTGGCTCGACCGCCAACGCCAGCCTCCGGCTGGCCTGTGCCGGTGCTTGCGCGGTGGCGGCACGAGATCGGCGAGCCGGTCGAGGAACTCATACGGCGCGAGCTCGACGACGCCGTTGGCTCCCAGCCGCGAGGACTTGCGCGAGCGGCCCGGCCCGACCCAGTTGGCGGCTTTGTGTCTCGGTAGCACGTAGCGGATGCGAGCGATCTGGCCATCTGCACCGCGGCTCACGAAGAGTCGCTCGAGCGCAAAGGGCGGCCGGGCACAGTATCGGAGGAGATGCTCCAGACTCCGAAAATAGCTCGGCACATTGCGGTCTATTGAGCGTAATCCGGACACTCGCGTCTCCCGAAAACCCGCTGTTCTCCCAGGCGAGCATGTCGGCGGCGGCCGCGGCGTCGAGCAGCCGCTGCATGCGAAACCACCGGATCACGCGGCGGCGGACCCACTCGGTGAGGGCGGCCAGATCAGCCGAGGTTATCGGCCGGGCCGGCAGGAACGCTGGAGGGGCGTCACGCTCTGCGTCGTCGGCCGCCGGCACGAAGACGCCGTCGGTTGCGCATACGTGCAGGTGCACGTGGTGGTTGAGCGCCGAGCCGAAGCGGTGCAGGAAGGACACGGCGCCGAGCCGTGGGCGAGCGGCTGCGGGGGCGCTGGCGTCACTCGTCAGGCCGCAGCCCGTGCAGAGGGCACGACCGAAGTGAGAAGCAGAGGATGCCGCACCTGAGATACCCGCGGAGTTCCTCCTCGACGTAGCCCGGCACGGGACGCTCCGCCACGTCACGCCACTCGAGCCAGCTCGCGAGGTTCTCGAAGATGATCTTGTGGAGGGGAGTCTTCTCGGGGCGGCGGCGCTCGTAGCGGCGGACCTCGTCGATGCGGAATCGTCGGGCATCGACCACGAGCATCAGCGAGTCGGCGTCGGCATAGCCGCCGCTGGCGGAGGTCACGAAATCGACCTCGCCGCCGAGGCCCGTGGCGATCGCGGCCCGGTAGGTCCAGACCGTCTTGGGCTCGACCTCCGACAGGGCCACGATCTCCGCGCGGGTGCCGGGCGATGCCTCAGGGCGCGGCGGTGACCTCGCCGTCGCAGCGATGGGCGAGGCGGTTGAAGAGTTCGAGATCGACCGAGTAGTCGATCAGCCGCACCGAGTCGTCGGCGAACACGGCGTGGATCCCCGCGTCGTGCGCCGATCCGGGCGTGCCATGCTGGGCGTTATGGCTCGTGACCTGCTGCCTGGAGTCCTGGTACGGCACGCAGATCGTCACCCGCACCGTGTCGGCGTCCCAGCCGTTGGCCCAGCCGTATTCGTCGTCGTTCTTGGTGGGAAGATACGGGGGCACCAGCCTCTTCTCGAAGATCATCATCGTCTTGCTCGTGCCGTCGGTGATGTGTGACACCTTCACCAGCGGATCGTAGTCAAGGTCGATCGCGGTCGGCGGCGACTCGACGAAGTAGCTGCTCCGGACGATCACGCCCTTGAATCCGAGATAGGAGGAGCCCAGCCGGCTGCGGGTCTCAGGCCGCGCGGGGTTGTCGGGATACGTGCCGGTGCCGAAGAAGGCCGTGCCCCGCTGGCAGCCCATGCTCGTGGTGAGCGTGTTGGGGGCGGCGGCGCCCGAGATGGCGAAGATCGAGTCGAAGTACGACGCGGCTTCACCCCGCGATAACGCGGGCTGGGAGGCTGCGTAGTCCATCAGCCAGTAGCGGATGCCCCCCACGGTGTTGGAGGCGGGGCCGCGCCGCGACGGGCAGGAGAAGGCTGGCACGGCCGACGTGCCGTTGATCTCGGACGTCGAGCGGATCCGGGCGTTGGCCCCCTCCTCAAAGTACGGCAGGATCTGGAATCCCCAGCCGAGCCCCTGCCGGTCGAGTCCGAAGGGCCGTCCGCCCGCGGCGTAGTTCTCGAGCGTCGGCCGAGGGCCGATGCCGCCGCTGGGAAAGGTCTTGTGGCTGTTCTCCAGGTTCAGGATCGCCAGGCCGATCTGCCGCAGGTGGTTGCGGCACTGCGTCCTCCGGCCCGCCTCGCGGGCACTCTGCACCGCGGGCAGGAGCAGGCCGATCAGCGTGGCGATGATCGCCACCACGACCAAGAGCTCCACGAGGGTAAACCCGCCCGATGCCTGCGGCCGACCCGCGACGGGAGCCTCGCTCGTGGTGGAACGCCGCTGCATGGCCCCCTTCAGCAGGTTCGCCTCCGCCGCCTTCGGTGGCACCAGCCGCCGCAGGCCAGGCCTCCGAGGATGATCGAGACCCCGGCGGGTTCCGGCACGGCGGCGATGCCGGCGGCGCTCGACGGGGCATTGTAGGAGCCGGCATCGAAGAGGTTCGGGGCGAGGAATTCGGCCACGTCGAGGATGTCGACGAACCCGTCGTAGTTGAAGTCGCCCTGGTTCCACGTCGCCGGTGTGCTGCTGTCGAACTTGCCGCCGGCCAGAAAGTTGGCGGCATCAAGCATGTCCACGGTCCAGTCGAGGTTCGTGTCACCCGCGGCGCTGTAGGCCACCTGCAGGAGTCCGCCCCCGAGATCCAAGGCAGGCGAGCCAGTCGGGTTCCGCAAAGGCGTCGGGATTGAGCAGGGCGACGAGGGGCGTGGAGGCCACGGCCACCCCGAGGTTGTTGGCGGC
>JBJTQP010000036.1:0-15429 GCA_046075685.1 Planctomycetaceae bacterium
TCCCTGTTCCACGTACACGGTGCCGGCGGCGAGCGGCCCGGCCTGGTCCACCACCAGGGTGCCCGCCCCCCGCTTGGCCACGGGCACGGTGCCCGACAGCGCGGCCGCAGGCGCGGCCGTGCCCGCCGCCACCGTCTGCACGTCCACGCCGAGGTCGAAGATCGAGACGGTGCGGTTCTGGAAGTCGAGCACCGCCAGGGTCCGCGTGGCCGGATCGTAGCCGAAGTCGTACCAGCCGTTGCCGTTGGCGGGCGTCGATCCGAAGAGCAGGTTCCAGTTGAGCGTCACCGCCGCACCCGTCGTGGCCACGAGCTGGTTCGCCGACGTGAACGCGGTGGAGCCCTCCGTCGTGCCCACGGGCCTGCTGTTCCAGATCACGGCGTTGCCCGAGAACGAGCCGGCCGGATCGACCACGCCACCGAGAAACGCGAGATTCTGTCCTGCCATGCCGACGCCATTGGCGCTGTTGTTGACGAGAAACTGCTGGGCGTTGCCCGAGAGCGCATTGGTGCCCGTGCGGGTACCGTAGGCGACGTTGTTGGCGTTGCGGGAGTAGATGGTGCCGGTGGCCGGATCGAAGTCGACGTCCCGCCACTCCGTGTTGGCCGGCGAGGTGTTGAGCACGAAGCCGGGCACCGCCGACCCGGTGAGCCCGTTGATCGTCGTGCCGGTCGCGACGTCGAACAGCGGCCGGCGTCCCGAGTTGTAGACGAGCCCCGTGACTCCCGCGCCGCCCTGGCTGACGCCGCCCACCACGTAGCCGGGGTCGAAGGCCACGCCCCCCATCTGCCGGCCGCTGAGCGAGCCGGTCCAGATCACGCCGCCGTTGACCGTGCTCAGGGCCTGCAGGCCGTCGGTGGTGGCTGGCGTCGTGGTGCCGTTGTCCCACGCCGACGCCAGCACCGTGCCGCTCACGGCGAGGCCGGTGAAGCCCCGGCCGTTGGCGGTGGCGGGCCGCGTGCCGAAGGCGGTCGTGAACGTCGGGACCACACCGAGGCCGGGCGTGGCGAGCGGATTGGTGATTCCGGCGATCGCCGTGCGGCCCGTCGTTCCTGACGCGTTGACGCCGGCCACGAAGGCAGTCGAGCCCGTCCACGCCATGCTCGACGGGTTTGCACCAATGAACTGGGGATTGCCGCCGTTCGCCGTGCTGGCGATGTTGAGCCGCACCCGCTCGTACACCGAGAGCGACTGGGCGTGGGCCACGACGCCCGCGGCCATCGTGAAGGCAGCGACGACCGCCCGAACCACCCCGCCCATCGTCAGGAAATGCGCCATGACTCCCTCCAGCTCGTCGTCCTCGGGAGCGCGGCTCCGCCGCCGCCTCTCAATCCTCGGACCCCGTGCACGGACTAGTCTATGCCGCCACTGGTGTCAACCGCTCGGTCGAGCGTGCCTCTCGGGCATGGGCAGCCCCGCGCTGGGATTTTTGTGGCCGCGGGCTTGCAGCCTGCGGAATCCGGCCGGCCGCCGGGCTCACCGACACGCGAGGATCACGTGGAGTCCGTATCAGACCTTCCGCAGTCTCGTGAACTCGTCGATCGTGACGGTTGTCAACTCGCCGTCATCGCGGGCCAGGATCAGCACGTCGCTGTAGACCTTGTCGTCGGCGTTGCGGCGGAAGTGCAGCCCGTGCCGCCGCCGCTCGCGGCGGAGCACCCGGCCGGTGGTCTTCGTCGACCACGTGGCCGACGACCCCACCTGCACCCCGTGGATCACCTCCACGCGGTCGCCCGGCTGCAGCTGCTCGTAGAGGCTGCGGGCCTCGTATTCCTCGGGCGTCATGCTCTGCCCTCGCTGCTCGCTGACCGTCTGCCCGGCCGCGGGCCGCCCGCTGCGACCCGCCGGCACGTCGTCAGACTTCCTTTGCTTCGATCCACTTCATCATCGTGCGGAGGCGTCGGCCCGTCTCCGTGAGCTTGTGCTCGCGCTCGCGGCGGCGGGTCGACTTGAACATCGCCGCGCCGGCTCGGTTTTCCAGGATCCAGTCGCGGGCGAACTGCCCGGAACGGATCTCCTCGAGGATCTTCCGCATCTCGGCGCGGGTCTCTTCGGTGATGATCCGCTTGCCGCGGGTGTAGTCGCCGTACTCGGCCGTGTTCGACACGCTGTACCGCATGTACTCCAGGCCGCCCTGGTAGAAGAGATCGACGATCAGCTTCATCTCGTGGAGGCACTCGAAGTAGGCCATCTCCGGCTGGTAGCCCGCCTCGACCAGCGTGTCGAAGCCCGCCTTGATGAGCTCCGAGACCCCGCCGCAGAGCACGGCCTGCTCGCCGAACAGGTCGGTCTCGGTCTCCTCCGCGATCGTGGTCTCGATCACGCCGCCGCGGGTGCCGCCGATGCCCTTGGCGTAGGCGAGGCCGATTTTCTTGGTCTCGGGGCTCGCGCCCGGACCGAGGGCGATCAGGCAGGGAACGCCGCCGCCCTTCACGTACTCGCTGCGGACGAGGTGGCCGGGGCCCTTCGGGGCCACGAGCAGAATGTCGTGGCCCGGCGGCGGCTCGACCTGGCCGAAGTGGAAGTTGAAACCGTGGCTCGCCATGAGCACGGCCCCCTTCTTGAGATGCGGCTTGATCGACTGCCGGTAGACGTCACCCTGCAGTTCGTCGGGCAACAGGATGTTGATCACGTCGGCCTGCTTGACCGCATCCTCCACGCTCATCGGCTCGAAGCCGTGCTTCTTGGCCAACTCGTAGTTGGGGCCGCCCGGCCGCTGCGCGACGACCACCTTCAGCCCGCTGTCGCGAAGGTTCTGGGCCTGGGCGTGGCCCTGCGAGCCATAGCCGATGATGGCGATGGTCTTGCCCTCGAGGGCCTTGAAGTCGGCGTCGGCGTCGTAATAGATGGTGGCGGCCAAGGGAACACTCCGGGATGGGATGGGGGGACGGTGCGAAAACGGTGCGGCTGCGGCGCGGTGTCAGGCCAGCGATTCGCCCACGGGCGCCGAGTCGGCGGGGCGACCGCCGTCGGCCGCCTCGGTGAGCTCCCGGGTGGGCGGGCTGCCCCGCACCATCGCGATCCTGCCGGTGCGGACGAGCTCGAGGATGCCCCGGGGCCGCATCAGCTCGACGAAACCCTCGAGCTTCTTCTCGGTGCCGGAAATCTCCACGATCACGCTGTCGGCAGCGACATCGACGATCCGCCCGCGGAAGATCTCGGCGAGTTCCTTGACCTCCGTGCGGGCGGCGCCGGCCTGGGCGGCGACCTTGATCAGCATCAGGTCACGCTCCACGTAGTTGCGGCTGCTGATGTCGTCGACGCGGACGACCGTCACGATCTTCTCGAGCTGCCGGCGGACCTGGTCGAGCACCCGGTCGTCGCCGCGGAGCACGAACGTCATCCGTGAGAAGCGGGGGTCTTCCGTCTCGCCGACGGCAAGGCTGTCGATGTTGTAGCCCCGCGAGGCCAGCATGCCCGACACGTGGGCGAGCACCCCGGGCACGTTCTGGACGGTCGCGGAAAGGACGTGGCGCATGGGCGAACTGGCGAGGGTCCGGGCCGGGACAGGCAGGCGGGGGCAGCCGGATCGAGCCGCCGCTGCGGGCAGGGCGGAGTCTAGTTGCCCGAATCCCACGCATTCAAGCGGGAACCGCCCCGCCCGGGCCGCCGCGGCTCTCGGGAACCGCCCCACACCGCGGGCCGGCCCAGCCGCGTTGACAGGAGCCGAAAAAAGCCCATAGTTTGCGGTGCTCGGTCCGTGGTGGATTCCGAGCCCCTGCCCCTTTCCCGATCCCAACGAAGCGAGCGAGCGTGTCGAACGTCTTGGCCCAGGAACTGATCGAAGCCGGAGTCCACTTCGGCCACCGCGCCAGTCGGTGGAACCCGAAGATGCGTCCGTACATCCACGGCCGCCGCAACCTGATCCACATCATCGACGTCCGCGAGACGATCCGCGGCCTGCTGCGGGCCAGGAAGTATCTCAAGCAGGTGGCCGGGACCGACAGCCTGATCCTGTTCGTGGGCACGAAGCGGCAGGGCGCCGAGGCCGTGGCCCGCGAGGCCGCCCGCTGCGGCATGCCGTTCGTGAGCGACCGCTGGCTCGGCGGCACCCTCACCAACTTCCGCACCATCCGCAACCGTCTCGCCCGGCTCGAGGAACTCGAGGCCCTGATCCCGTCCGAGGCGTTCGGCAGCTACTCCAAGAAGATGCAGTCGTCGCTGCGTCGCGAGCACCGCAAGATGCTCCGCAACCTCGGCGGCATCCGCACGCTGTCGCGGCTGCCTGAGTGCCTCGTCGTGTTCGATCCCAAGAAGGAGAAGAACGCCGTCAACGAGGCCCGCAAGATGGGCATCACGACGGTAGCCCTGATCGACACCGACTGCGATCCCGATCTCGTCGACCTGCCGATCCCGGGCAACGACGACTCCATCCGCTCCATCGAGCTCGTCGCGGCGCGGCTCGCCGACGCGATCCTCGAGGGGAAGTCCCGGTCGGCGACCGACGCGCAGGCCGCCGCCGAGGGCTCCGAGGGTGAGGGCGACGCCAAGCCGAAGCCGCGGGCCCGGCCCATGGTCGCCAAGCGATCGGTGCCGCAGAAGCCGAAGGCCTGAGCGTCCGACGACGATCCGGCCTCCGCATCCGTCCGCTCAAGGCGGCATGTGGTGGCCGCGGTGGCCGCCGGACGAGCCCTCGGCGACGGGCGGCCGACGGGTCGGCGCGTGTTGCAATGGTCCGCTGTTTTCACGACATCCTCACGAACCACGCCAGGAGACGTTTCGATGGCTGAAATCACCGCCGCCGCCGTGATGGCGCTCAGGGAAAAGACCGGCCTGCCCATGATGGAGTGCAAGAAGGCGCTCGCGGAGTGCGGCGGCAACACCGAGCAGGCCGTCGAATGGCTCCGCAAGCAGGGCATCAAGACGCAGTCGATGCGGGCCGACCGGGAGACCTCCTGCGGCCGCCTTGCCGTCTATGCCGATCCGGCCACGGGCGTGGGCACGATCATCGAGTTCAAGTGCGAGAGCCCGCCGGTCTCGGGCAGCCAGGATTTCAAGGACCTCGCCAATGACATTGCCAAGACCCTCGCCCTCGGGCCGGGGGCGGCCACGCCGGCCGACCTGCTCGCCCAGAAGAGCCTCGCGCATCCCGACCGCACGCTCGGCGAACTCAAGGACGACCTCTTCAACCGGATGCGGGAGGTGTTCGAACTCTCGCGGATCAAGCGGATCGAGGGCGCCTGCGGCGGCTACGCCCACCACGACGGATCCAAGGCGTCGCTGATCGAGATCACGGGCAACGTGTCGGGTCCGCAGGCGGCGGAAGTGGCGAAGGACATCGCCATGCATGTCGTCGCGCTCGCCCCGCAGGCGATCCGCAAGGAGGATCTCGACCCGGCCGTGGTCGACAAGGAGCGGGAGATCCTCTCCGAGGCGGCCCGCAAGGAGGGCAAGCCCGAGAACATCATCGCCAAGATGATCGAGGGCCGGCTGCGAAACTTCTTCAGCCAGTGCGTGCTGCTCGAGCAGCCGTTCGTGAAGGACGACAAGCAGACGGTCGGCCAGCTCGCCAAGGGGGCGGGCCTCGAGGTGAAGTCGGTGGAAAACTGGAAGCTGGGGGGCTGACGGATTCGCGGCGGAGCCGACTCCGCCCGCTCGAGCGGACCTGCGGCCGCTGAGCGTTCGCCAGCCGAAAGCAGTCCATCCGCAGGTCGGAACCGAGGATGCCGGTGATGGACTCCGTGGCCTATCAGCGCGTGCTCCTCAAGCTCTCCGGCGAGAGCTTCGCCCGGCAGGGTGAGCGGGGCATCTCGATGGACGAGGTGGTCCACATCGCCCGGCAGGTGGTGCAGGCGGCATCGCAGGGCACGCAGCTGGCGATCGTGATCGGCGGGGGCAACATCCTCCGCGGCGGCTCATTCACCGCCGGCAACACGGCGATCCAGGAGGCCACGGCCCACTACATGGGCATGCTGGCCACGGTGATCAACGGGCTGGCGCTGCAGGACGCCCTCGAGAGCCTCGGTGCCCAGACGCGGCTGATGACGGCGATCCGCATGGACGGCGTCGCCGAGCCCTACATCCGGCGGCGGGCCCGGCGGCACCTCGAGAAGGGCCGGATCGTGATCCTCGCGGCGGGCACCGGCAGCCCCTACGTGACCACCGACACCGCGGCCGCCCAGCGAGCCCTCGAACTCGGCGCCGACATGCTCATGAAGGCCACCCGGGTGGACGGCGTCTACTCAGACGACCCGGAGAAGAACCCGCACGCGGTGCTCTACAGCGAACTCTCGTACCAGCAGGTGATCCAGCAGAACCTGCGGGTCATGGATGGCACGGCGATCTCGCAGTGCGCCGAGCACGGCATGCCGATCCTGGTGTTCAACTACCGCCGCGAGGGAATGATCGAGCGGGCGGTGGCCGGAGACCGCATCGGCACGATCGTCGGCCTGCGGCGGTAGGCCCGACCGGCCGCGGGCAGCGGCGGCGTCCGCCGCCTATACTCCGGGCGTCCGCGAACCCCGGAGCCCAGCCGATGCCGCTCGATGACATCCTGCTCGACGCCGAAGAACGCATGGAGAAGGCGGTCGACGTGTTCCGCCATGCCCTCACCGGCATTCGCACCGGTCGGGCCAACCCGGGCCTCGTCGATTCGCTGCGGGTCGAAGTCTACGGGTCGCCGACACCGATCAAGGCCCTGGCCAGCGTCGGCGCACCCGAGCCCAACCAGATCGTGGTCCGCCCGTTCGATCCGGGCACGATCAAGGACATCGAGAAGGCGATCCAGGCCAGCGACCTGGGCCTCAACCCGCAGAGCGACGGCCGCGTCATCCGGATCGTGATCCCGCCGCTGTCGGCCGACGTCCGCAAGAAGATGTCGGCCCGGATCCGCGAGTTGGGCGAGGAGGCCCGGGTGGCGATCCGCAACGTCCGCCGCGACGCCAACAAGGCCGCCGACACGGAGAAGGGGGACGGCGGGCTGACGGAGGACGACTGCGACCGCTGCAAGGAGGACGTGCAGGAGCTCACCAAGAAGTACGAGGGCAGCGTCGGCGACCTGGCCAAGACCAAGGAAGCCGAGGTCATGGAGCAGTGATCCGCCCACGGCCCGCCCGGGATCGACGATGATCGAGGTTCGCGATCTCGTGAAGGACTACCGCGCCGGCGGCGGGCGGCTGATGCGGGCGGTCGACGGGGTGACGTTTTCGGTGTCCGACGGCGAGATGGTGGCGCTGCTCGGCGGCAACGGCGCCGGCAAGACCACCACCATGCGGATGCTCGCGACGCTGATCGCCCCCACCGCGGGATCAGCCCGGGTGGCCGGCTGCGACGTCCGCTCCGATCCGATCGGCGTCCGCCGCAGCCTCGGATACATCTCCGCCACCACGGGCGTTCCCGACCGGCTCACGCCCCGCGAGGTGCTCGATTCCACGGGCCTCCTCCACGGCATCGACCGCAGTCGTCGAGAGACGCGGATCGGCGATCTGGCCGCCACGCTCGACCTCGCGGGCTTCCTCGACCGGCCCTGTGGCCGGCTCTCGTCGGGCCAGCGGCAGCGGGTGTCCTTGGCGCGGGCGCTCGTCCACGATCCGCCGGCGCTCGTGCTCGACGAGCCGACCAGCACGCTCGACGTGGTGGGCTCGCGCGACCTGCTCGACCTGCTCGGAACGCTCCGAACGCAGGGCCGCACGATCCTCATCTCCACCCACCGGCTCCACGAAATCGAACACCGCTGCGACCGGTTCGTGGTGATCGACGCCGGCCGGATCGTCGCTGCGGGCGGCCGCGACGAGCTCGTGGCAGGCCGGCCCGGCGGGCTCGAGGAGGCGTTCTTCGCCGCCATCGGCGGGGGTGGCCGATGACGTCACCCGCCGCCGCAGCCGGCCGCTGGCAGGCCCGCCTCGCGATCGCCCGCCGGGATCTGCTGGAGTTCGTCCGCGACCGGCGGGCCATGTTCATCACGCTCGTGATGCCGATGGCGATGTACCCGCTGCTTGCGCTCTCGAGCACGCTCGGCATCCGCACGGCCATGCTGGAGCTCGACCGCCGGGCGGAGTCCCACCGGCTGCATTTCGTGTTCAGCGGCCCGGATGCGGCGGCGTTCGCCGGTCGCGTGGCGGAGTTCCTCGCGGGCGACCGCCCCCGACCGGACGGCTGGCCGGAGAGCGTGACGGTGCGCTTCGCCGATCCCGATTCAGCCCAGCTGCTGATCGACGAAGCCGCGGCCGACGCCTGGCTCGACCTCCCCGCGGGCAGCATCGCCAGGCTGGATGGCGAGGCGACCCTTGCCATCGACGTGCGGCTCTCGACGGTGCGGCCGCCGGATCGTCGCGTGAAGGAGAGCGTGCTGGCGGTGCTGCGGGCGGTGGCCGACGAGGCCCGGCTCGCGCGGCTGCGCCGCGCCGGCCTGCCGACCAGCCTGATCGAGCCGCTGCGGGTGGGCTTCACCGGCGACGTGCCCCAGGGAGCCGCGACGGCCGTCCGCGAGATCCTGCCCTCGATCACGGCCGCCGTGCTCGTGCTGCTCGCCCTGCTCACCGCGACCGGCGCGTTCTACCCCGCGATCGACGCGGTCGCGGGCGAGAAGGAGCGGGGCACCATCGAGACGCTGCTCATCGCCCCCTGCCCGATGTTCGACGTGGTCGCGGGAAAGTTCCTGGCCGTGTTCGCGGTGACGGTCGCCACGTTGGCGGCCAACGCCGTGTCGATCGCGCTCACGTCGCTGGTGCTCGGCCGCTTCCTGCCGGGAGGACTCGCCGCCGGCCTGCTGCCCGGTGACGTCGCCGCCTGCGGCCTGTTCACGCTCGTCGCCTACCTGGGCCTCGCTGCGGTGGCGGCCGCCCTGTGCCTGACCGTCACCGCGGCCGCGCGGAGCGGCAAGGAGGCACAGAACACGCTCACCCCGGTCGTGATGCTGATCGCCGCCCTGGCCGGGGCGGCCCTGCTGCCGGGATCGGAGGAGCGTCGCTGGCTGCCGCTCGTGCCGTTTGCGGGCCATGTGACCGTGGCCCGCGGCATGCTCGCGGCCTTCGGCGGCGGCGAGACGCCGGCGGCGATGGCAACCGCCGCCGCCCGACTTCCCGTCGCGCTCGGCATGTCGATCATTTCATCGGCCGCGATCACGTGGCTGCTGCTCGCCGTCACGGCCCGCCTGATCAGCGACGAGGAGGTGCTGTTTCGGGGCCCTGAGGAGGCGGCCTCCGGCTCGCGCCGCCCGCACCCCCGACCGGTGCCGTCGGCCTGGCAGGGATGCGCCGCGGTGGCGCTCGGCTTCACCGGCCTGTGGTACGCCCAGGGCGTCGCACCGCAGGCATTCGTGCCGGCGGTGCTCGTGCAGCAGGCGATGGCGGTGCTCGTGCCGCTCACGGCAATCGCATGGTGGCAGAGGGTCGACGCGGTGCGGACGTTCTCGCTCTGCCGGCCCGGCGGCTCGTGGGCCGCCGCCGCGGCCGCGATCCTCGGCGCTACACTGGTCGGCAGCGGCTTGTTCGTGGTGGGCGCCGCGGCTGCGCTCGCCGCCTGGCAGGGCAGGGTGTCGCCCGAGGCCCGGCAGTTCGCCGCCGCCATCGTCGAGTTCGTCCGCGGCGGCCCGATCCTCCTCGCGGTGCTCGTCCTGGCCGTCGTGCCCGCCGTCTGCGAGGAGCTCTTCTTTCGCGGCTGGGTGCTCGCCGCGTTCCGCGGCGGCCCGTCGTCGGGCCGCCGGGCAACGCTCGCCGTCGTGGCGCAGGCGGCGGCCTTCGCCGCCTTTCACCTGCTGCCCGAGCGCATGCCGCAGACGTTTGCCCTCGGGCTCGTGCTCGGAGGCCTCGTGCTGCTCACCGGCAGCCTGCTGCCGGCGATCGTCGCCCACGCCGCCCACAATGCCACGCCGCTCCTCATCGTGGCCGCCGCCTCCGCCAACGACCTCGCCGCCTTCGACCAGACGGGCGGAAGCCTTCCTCCCTGGAGCATGATGGCGGCGGTAGGATGTCTGGCCGTCGGCGGCCTGCTGCTGGCCATGACCCGTCGCGGAAGCTCGGAGGACGATGCATGGATGCGTCGATGCGGAGGTGGCTCGGAGCAGCCGTGATCGCGATCGCGGCGTGCCGCGCGGTGGCCGCCACAGCGGAGCCCGCGACGGCCACCGCCATCGACCGAAGCGTCTCTGCAGACAGCCCGTCGCGGCCCCTGCGGGTGGGCGTGGCGCAGATCGCGGCGATCGTCGAGTGGCGGGGCGACCATGCCGAGGGCCCGATGGTCGACGTCTGGAACGAGATCGCCCGCCGGCTCGGCCTGCAGTGGGAGTTCGTGCGGATCGGCACGGTGGCCGAACTCCTGCAGGCCGCGCAGGACGGCACCGTCGACGTGGCCCTCGGTCCGCTGGCGATCACGGAAGAACGGGAGCGGACGCTCGATCTCACGCATCCGGTGTTCCACTCGGGCATGCGGATCGCGGTGCGGCAGCGGAACGACGTCGGCCTGGTCAACGCGGCTCGGTCGATGATCTCGTGGCGGCTGCTCGAACTCGCCGGCCTGGTGCTCGCCCTGGCCCTGGTATCGGGCCACCTTCTCTGGTGGTTCGAGCGCGGACTCAATCCGAAGTCGTTTCCTCCCGACTATCCCCGCGGCGTGATCGAGGCGCTCTGGTGGATCACCTCCACGATCATCACGGGCGGCTGCGACGACAAGCACGTCGACGGGCCGCACGGCCGGATCCTGGCCTTCGCGTGGATGATCGGCGGAATCGGCCTGATCGCAGCCTTCACCAGCGTGCTCACCGCAACCATGACGGCCGAGCAGGTGACGGGGGTGATCCACGGCCCGCGCGACCTGGCAGGACGGCTCGTGGGCGTCCAGCAGGCGGCGGTCACGGCGGGCAGCGTGCAGCGCCGCGGCGGGATTCCCCAGCAGTATCCCACCCTCCGCGAGGCGGTGGAGGCGCTCAGCCTCGGGATGGTGGAGGCGGTCGTGGGCGAGATCGAAACGCTCACCCACGTGATCACCCAGGCCGGCAAGGATGGTCTGCGGGTGGTCGGACCGACGTTCGACAGCTTCGACTTCGGGATGGCGCTGCCGAACGGCAGCCCGCTCCGCGAGGATCTCAACACCACGCTCCTGCGGATGCGGGAGGAGGGGACGATCGAACGGATCATGGAATCGTGGCTCGGCAAGCACGACTGACGTCCGCCCGCGGGCGGCGCGGCCCTCACCCGCCGAGGGCGGTCTCGAGCGCCTCGAGTCTTTCCCGCAGGGCCGCCAGATCACGCTCGAGGGCGGCGATCCGCCGCTCGAGTTCCGCGGTCGGCGTTCCCTGCGTTGACGCCGCTGGAGCCGCACCGGGGCGGTCGTCGCCCGCCTCCTCGACGGCCATCGGGCTCGGCTGCGGTGCCGGTGTCGACGCCGCTTCGACGGCGACCGCCGCCGCTCCACTCAGCCCCAGTTCCCGCCGTACCTTCTCGAGCTTCTCCTCGGGCAGCAGGCCGTGGGTGAGCATCCGGCCCCGACCCGGCGGCGAGAGCCAGACCACCAGGCCGCGGTCCGCGAGCCGGTCGAGGAAGCCGCGGAGCACGTCGAGGTCGGGAATCGGGTCCATGCGGCTCGCCCGGCCCCGCAGGTCGCCCTCGGTCTGCTCGCCCCGAAGCAGAAGCTCGCCCATGATTGCGAGCTCTTCCTTGCCGACCCCGAGCCACTCGTAGGCCAGGTGGCGGTAGCGGGGAATCTTGCCGCTGCCGAACACCTCGGCCGCCGCACCGCACTTTCGCAGGCCCTCGAGCGCGCGGGCCACCTGCTCCTCGTCCACCATCATCACCGGATCGCGGTTGCTCTTCTGGTTGCAGCCCACGACCACGCCGTTGAGCGAAAGCGGGTACTGCTCCGGCGTCGTCTTCGCCTTCTCGATCAGCACGCCGAGCACCCGCCGCTCGAAGGCATCCAGCGGCCGCACCTGTCCGCCGCCCGGCTCGCCACGTCCGCCATCCGTGTCCATCGTCGCTCCTTGCCGTCGGCCGGCCGTCGCCTCAGAACCCCATCAGGATCGTCACCAGGGCCGCGATGCCCACGCCCACGAGCCCCATGCCCATCCACCGGGCGATCGCCGGCCGTTCCCGGTAGCGATACTCCTCGCGGGCGATCGCCGTGAGCACCTCACGGTGCTCCCACATCCCGGCGACCGTGGCGATGATGCCGAGCGTTACGAGGACCGAGCCGGCGATCCGCGTCTTGAGCGGCGAGAACCCGGCCAGCTTCCCGTCGAGGTCGACGGCCGCCTGGCCGATCCGCTCGATGCCGAAGCCGAAGCTGATCATCGCCAGGCTCGTGCGGATCCAGGCCAGCAGCGTCCGATCGGCCGCCTCCCGATTCCGCTCGCGGGCAAGCTCGTTGGTCAGCGACGACGGATTGTCGGGCACGAAGCTCATCGGCCGCAGGATACCACCCTTTCGCTCACTTCACCTCCAGCGGCACGGCCGCCGAGTGGGCCGAGAACTCCGGTGCGTAGCGGCTCCGGATCCGCGCGAAGCCGCTCGACGCGGTGCCCCGGTGGGCCGCCCGGAGCGAATACTCGAAGACGTGCGTGCCCCGCGGCAGCCGCTCGAAGAAGAACTGGGTGCTGGCATCCCGCACCGCCAGGTACCACGCCGCCCCGTCGCCGAACCGCCACCCGGAGAGCACGTCGACCGGCTCGGTGAGGCTCGGGCGGTGGTCGGCGAGTTCGAGATACTCGTAGTCGCGGTCGCTCGTCACCACCAGCCGCACGACGAGTTCGTCGCCCGGCGCAACCAGCGTCGCCGGCTCGAGCACGGGCCCGGCCTTGGTGAAGGTCTTCACGAACACCTGCTTCGCGATCGCCAGTTCCTCACGGCCCGCCGCCGGCACCTTCGCGATGTCGTCGAGGTACTGCCAGTGAACCCCGCCCCAGGCGAGGCCGGTGTCGGGCTTCGTCATCACGACCTCGCCCATCGCCGGGGTGATCTCCCGCCGCACGAACCGCGCCTCGAAGAACCCGGTGCCGGCCTCGACGTCCTGCGGCTGCAGCGGCTCGCCCCCCACGGTCGCCCGCACGGCCTCACCCGCCCCGAGCAGATCCTTCCCACGGCCGAGGAGGCAGCCCACCGCGTCGGCCGTGGCCATGCTGCCGGGCCAGCGGCTCGTCCGCTTTCGCGACAGAAGCCAACCCTTCAGCGCCTCGACGGCGGCCGCATCCCCCGCGATCTCGTCGAAGGCCTCGATCATCACCGCCTGGGTCTCGATCGGTGCCGTGGCCCAGCTCCACCACGCGGGATGCTCGTCCCGCCACCACATCCCCTGCCACGAATCCTGCTCCGTGCCGGGCTTCACGTCGGCGTCCACGGCCCGCTGCTTCAGGCTGTCGAGGATCGACCGCGGAGTGTCGCGATCGCCGGCTCGATGCAGGGCCAGGGCCACGTGCCCCTGTGACCGCCGCCCGAGCTTCATCCACGTCTTCCGCGCCACGCCCTGGCCCCAGCGGATCGCCTCGGTGGCCGCGCCCTCCGGCGGCGCGTCGGCCGCAAAGAAGCTTCGGGCGAAGAGGGCGAAAGCCCCGATCGGGGTGAGCACGGGATCCTCGATCTGCTTCCCGCGGCGCATCTCCTCGACGAGCCGGCCGTCGAGCCAGCCCAGCGCCGCCACCGCCGGCTGCACGTCGATCGCCACGCCGTTGGCCCGCAGCCGCCCGAATCCGGCAACGATCGCCAGCGTGACGGGATCGCACGATCGACCGCCGGGAAACCACGGCCAGCCGCCGTCGCCGTTGCGAAGCGACTCGAGCCGCTCGCAGGCGGCCCGCACTTCGTTGTCAGCCCGCGTGGGATCGAACAACAGCCCGATCCGGGCCCGGGCCTCCCGCTCGTCCACCGCGTCGCGCACCCAGGGCGTCTCCGCGAGGAGCGTCTTCACGAGGTCGGCGTTCTTCTCGAGCGGGCTCTCCAGGGCGACGGTGCCCTTCCACTGCTCGAACACCCTCGCGATCCGCGGATCAGCTGCGGCCAGATGCCGGGCGTAGGCATTGGCGTAGAGCCTCGCAAACAACGTCTCGATGCCCTCGTCGTTCTCCTCCATGATCGAGGGCAGGGCGAGAACGCCGTACCACGCCGGATTCGACGCCGCCTGCACCACGAGCGATTCGCTCACGATCTCCGTGCCGGGCGACGCGAGCAGCCGCTCCAGGCGAGCCCGCCGCTCGCCCGGGCCGCGGATCGTGATCGGCACCGTCTCCGTGACGGGCACCCGCCGCGGCAGCACGGGCAGAAGCGCCTCCTCGCCGTCGGCCGCCAGCTTCGCGGCCGAGGTCGTCGCGCCCGTCGCCGTGTAGCGGAGCGCGTCGGTGCCGTCGGCCACCCGCACCGTGAACACGACGGGCTGCGATTCGCCCGCCGCGAGGTCGAAGGCCTGCTCCCGCGGCCCCTCGACGAGGCCATCCCGCGCGTCGCCCGTCCGCGCATCGGCCAGTGCGAACCGCACCGCGCCGGCCAGGCGTCCGCTCGAGGTGTTGCTCACCTTCACCGGGATCCGCACCACGTCACCCTCGCGGAGAAACCGCGGCACGAGCGGCTCGACCATCAGGTCCTTCGCCGCCACGCATTCATCCCCGATGGTTCCGCTCCGCAGGGCCGCGTCGTGTGCCAGGCCCTTGAACTGCCACGTCGTGAGCGTGTCGGGCAGCGTGAACTCGATCGTCACGATCCCGTCGGAGCCAGACACGAGCGTGGGCAGGAAGAAGGCCGTCTCGGCGAGGTTCGTCCGCGGCGGGGGCTGCGGACTCCGGCCGGCGTCTCCTCTCGACCCGCCAGGCGGCCCGCCGGCCCGGGCCGGTGCGTCGACCGACGCATCGACGACCTTCGTCCGCATCATGCCGTCTCCCATCATGGCCTCTCCCACGACAGGCAGCGCACCCGAAGCCGCCGTCGCGTCGGCCATCATCACCGCCCCGTTTCGCCGCATCCACCAGAGCCCCATGCCTGCGCCACCACCACCGAATGCGCCCATCCCCATCCCGAGGCCGCGCGACGGCGGACCGAACGGCTCGCGGAGTTCCCGGTAGCTGATCTCGACGGCGTCGAGGGCGAGGCTCCAACTGCCGAGGATCCCCTGGAGGCCGGTTGCGGCATTGGTGAACGCCGGCTCGGACGCCCCCCACTCGCCCCGAAACAAGCCCTGCAGCCCGGCCACCGGCCACTGGTGCTCAGCCAGCGTGTCGAGCGACTGGTCGTAGAGCACCGCGAGAAACTCGGCCACGGCCGGCGCCTCGGGTCCGGCAAGCGGATCGGCGACGCTCGCGATCCGCGCCCGCCAGACTTCCTTCGCCGCCGGCTCGACCCGGCGGGTGAACCGCTCCCAGGTGACCGCGAGCTTCGTGGTGGTCCAGGGCACCTGCACGATCCGCTGCTCGCGGTGCAACCGGCCGTCACGGACCATCCATGCGGTGACCGTGAAGCCGCCGCGATCCTCATCACCCACGGCCACCCGCACCGGCCACTGGGTGCGGCCGGGCTC
>JBJTQP010000037.1:0-5013 GCA_046075685.1 Planctomycetaceae bacterium
TGGCAGGCGAGATCGTGGGCCCCGAGATACGCCTCCGTCTCGAACACCACGTGCCGCGTCGCGGTGCCGTCCTCGCCTTGCACGACGAGCCACGCCCCGAGCAGGTCCCGCGCCACCCGATCTGCGGGGCGGCCAAAGAAGTCTGTTCCCAGGATGCGAGCCCGGGGCGTAGGCGCTGACGAAGACGGGGTGGAACGCATGCTTCAGAGAACACTATGGCCTGATTTCGTCCGCGACCGGCACGGAAGCATCTTGACAGCATAGTGCATGATGATATGATGCCACCATGAGAACGACCGTCACGCTCGATCCCGACACCGAAGCACTCGTGCGAGGCGAAATGTCGAGATCGCACGTGAGCTTCAAGCGGGCCCTCAATGACGCGATCCGCCGCGGGCTGGGCACGCGTCTCCAGGGTGACGAGGCCGCCGACGTGGTTCCGTTTCGCTCCGCCTACCAGCCTGGGGTGGACCGCATGCGGCTTCAACAGGTCGCCGACGACATCGAGACCGACGAATCGGCCGCCCGGATGTCGCGTCGGCGATGATCATTCCAGACGTCAACCTGCTGATCTACGCCCATAACTCGGCCGACCCTGATCACCAGGCGGCCCTCGAATGGTGGCGCGGCCTGATCCGAGGCGACGCGGACGTGGGCGTTCCTCTGGTCGTCGTGCTCGCGTTCCTGCGGCTCACCACGTCGCCGCGGATCCTCGCCACGCCGCTGTCCGTGGAAGACAGTGGCCGCCGGGTGGAGTCATGGTTCGAAGCCCGGCGGGTGCGGCTGATTTCACCCGGGCCTGGTCACGTCGGATCACTGCTGGCCTGCCTCAGGGCGGCAGGCACCGGCGGCAGCCTCACCACCGATGCCCACATCGCGGCCCTCGCTCTGGAATACCGGGCCGAGGTGCACACCACAGACCTCGATTTTGGACGCTTTCCCGGCGTCCGCTGGAAAAATCCCCTGCGCCGTCGACACTGATCGCTCCCCCGGAGACACCCCCGCATCATGGAAGCAGGCATCGTCGGACTGCCGAACGTCGGCAAGAGCACCCTCTTCAACGCCCTGACGATGTCGAAGGCGGCGCAGAGTGCGAACTATCCCTTCTGCACGATCGAGCCCAACGAGTGGATGGTGAGCGTGCCCGACGGCCGCCTCCAGCGGATCACGAAATTCATCCCGCCCCAGAAGGTGATCCCGGCCGCCCTCAAGCTCGTCGACATCGCGGGGATCGTGAAGGGCGCGAGCGAGGGCCAGGGCCTCGGCAACAAGTTTCTCTCCCACATCCGTGAGGTCGACGCGATCCTGCAGGTGGTCCGCTGCTTCGACGATCCCGACGTGATCCACGTCGCGGGCAAGGTCGATCCGCTCTCCGACATGGAGACGATCGAGATCGAGTTGATGCTCGCCGACATCCAGCACCTCGAGAACCTGATCCCGAAGGCCGAGCGGGCGGCGAAGAGCGCCGACAAGGACGCGAAGCTGAAGGTGGAGGTGATGAAGAAGTGCCTCGCCCACCTCGGCACGGAGAAGCCGCTGCGGACGCTCGCGCTCGACGACGCCGAGAAGAAGGCGGTCAAGGAGCTCGGCCTGCTCACCGCCAAGCCGATTCTCTACGTGGCCAACGTCGACGAGGCCGACGTCGAGGGCAAGAGCCCGCTGGTGCCGCTGGTGCGGGAGGCGGCGGCGAAGTCGGGCGCCGACGTAGTGCCGGTGTGCGCGAAGCTGGAGGCCGAGATCGCCGAGCTCGACGAGGCCGACCGGGCGGAGATGCTCGAAGGGGCGGGCCTCGCAGAGCCGGCGCTCGCGGTGCTCGCGCGGGCCGCCTACAAGACGCTCGGCCTGCAGAGCTACTTCACGGCGGGCGAGAAGGAGGTGCGGGCCTGGACGATCCCGGTCGGCGCCACGGCGCCGCAGGCGGCCGGCGTGATCCACACCGACTTCGAGAAGGGCTTCATCCGGGCGGAGATCTACTCGCTCGACGACCTGGAGCAGTACCAGAGCGAGAAGGAGATCCGCGCCGCCGGGAAACTCCGGGTCGAGGGCAAGGACTACGTGATGCGCGACGGCGACATCTGCCACTTCCTCGTCAACAAGTAGGACTTCCGGGAAGGCTGCCCTGTTCGTCGGACGATTCGCCGACTGCTTCCGCTCAAGTACGTCGAACGGCTTCCAGTGCCGCATCGAGCCATGCGGTCCGCTCCTCCTCGCCGTGTGCCACGGCAGCCCACTCGCGGCGAATGAGGTCGACATCGAGGTCGGTGGCATTCGCCGCGAGAATGGTGCGGATGTCCTCCTGATCCTGCGGCCGAAACGCGACCATCTTCGTGACGACGAGCCCTTCCGGCGCGAGCGCACGCAACGAGTGGCCGACAGTCCAGGGGAGTGTCGTGGCGGCCGCCAGGGCGTGGACGTAGAGTGGCAGCACCGGCTTCAGCCAGTCGATTCGCGCCACACCGAAGCGGAAAACCGCCATACGGTGCTGGATAAAATCCCGAATGACGTCGTCGCGGTCGATCGTACATCCACGCTCCACCAGCTCGTCGAGCAGACCCAGGCAACTCGATCTGCGGAACATCGAGCAGGACGTCGATGTCCTGCGTGAATCGGGGCCGACCACGAAGGATGGTCGCCAAGTCTCCGAGGAGCGCGTAGCGGATGCCTCTCGCATCAAACACCTCGCTCAGCACGTCGACGGCTTCGACGAGATCGCCGGCCAGTGATTCAGGGCTCTCGACCATGTCGCATCACCAATCGAGTGATCGCTTCGCGTGCCAGCGCCTCCTGCCGCTCGACGTACGCCTCGAGGAACGCCCGCCTCGGGGATCGCGCCATCAAAACCGCACCCGCGGCCAGCGCCGACCGGATCGCCCGCATCCGCTCCGCGGGGGTGGACGCGCGAAACCGAGCAGCCTTGTCGGCCGTCACCTCGACATCGCTTGGAAAGCGAAGATCACCGAGAGCCATGAACGCAAACACCCCTCACAACCGGCGGATCGTTCCACGCGAGGCACGAGTATACCGTACCGGCCCTTTTGTTGACGGGCATGGCGAAGGCCCGCGGAGCCCGCGTGCTCGTCGACGGGGCCCAGAGCGTGTCGCACTTCCCGGTGGACGTGCGCCGGATCGGCTGCGACTTCTACGTCTCCTCCGGCCACAAGATCTTCGGCCCCACGGGCATCGGCGCCGTGTACATGACGCAGGAAGCGCAAGAGACGCTCCCGCCCTGGCAGGGCGGCGGCAACATGATCAAGGACGTCACCTTCGCCCACACGACCTACGCCCCGCCACCGGCGAAGTTCGAGGCGGGCACGCCGAACATTGCCGACGCGATCGGTCTCGGCGCCGCGCTCGACTACGTGACGGCCCTCGGCCGGGAGCGGATCGCCGCCTACGAGCACGAACTCCTCCACGACGCCACCGGCCGGCTCACGTCGATCGACGGCCTGCGGCTGATCGGCACGTCGCGGGAGAAGGTGGGCGTGCTCTCGTTCGTGATCGACGGCCTGGATCCGATCGAGATCGGCACGGCGCTCGACCGTGAGGGGATCGCAGTCCGGGCGGGCCACCACTGCGCCCAGCCGTCGCTGCGGCGCTACGGCCTCGAAGCGACGGTCCGCCCCTCGCTGGCCTTCTACAACACCCACGGCGAGATCGACCGCCTCACCGCCGCGATCACAACGCTCGCCCGCGCACGCTGACGCACACTCCCGCGTTCCTCCTCTCAGCGACAGCCTGCCGGCCCCGCTCCCAGCGCACGAACTCAGCGAGGTGCTGCCCATGCCCCGCCCCCCGGCATGAACTCAGCGAGGGGCTGCCCATGCCCCGCGAGCCGGCGTCGCTGATCGAGCGAAGCCAGGATGGCGAAGCGAGATCAGCGTCGAGTGACGCGAAGGGCAGGATGCCCGTAGCGAACGTCCGGCGACGGGGCATGGGCAGCCCCGAGCCCAGCGATCGGCCTGTGCAGGTTGACAACCTGCACCCACGTGAGGGCATGGGTAGCACCGAGCCATGCGGCGGAGGTCAGCCGCCGGCAAGGAGTGACCTAGGCTGATGCTGGCTCGACCACCGGCACCCCGACACGTTCAGCTGCGGCCCGGAGGTTGATGTCGTCGGTCAGCAGCGGCAGCGCGAGACTCGTCGCAAGGTCCAGATACACCGCATCGTAGGAGGTCAGTTGGTGTGGTCGCGCCGTGTGAGCCAAGCCGACGAGCGTGCGAGTGATCGGCTCGCCCACGATCTCGATCTCGAGAGCCTCGAGGGCCTCGAGAAGTCTGGTGGCTTGGGCCTGCGTGATCTGTCGGCGTCGCTCCCGAATGAGAATCGCGTTCACCACCTCCAGCCGCCACAGCCACGGAGCGACAAGGTCGAGCGATTCGATCTGGCGATCGAGTGCAGGGCCGCGACTCCCTTCGTTGAACAGCCATGCCAGCGTAACGCTCGCGTCGATCAAGCAGGCAACCGTCATCGACGGCCTTCGTCGATGAGTTCGCGAATCTCACCCGGGCCCACCGGAGGTAGTTCCGTTCGAAGACGGCTGATTTCCCGAAGAGCATCGTGACGACTCATCTTTCGTGACGAACGAGCATGGCAGGGCACGATCTCGACGGCAGGACGCCCCCTGTTGGTCACGGTCACCGGCTGTCCGGTTGCCTGAACCCGCTCGACGATCTCGGAAAACCGCGTCTTCGCGTCGAACATTCCCACTGTTTCGGCCACAAGAAACCTCCTAGTCACTAAACTAGTCTATTTGTACGCAGCGGAACCTGCAAGGTCCTTCTCTGCACCGAACTCGCCTGATCCGACGGGTTGCTTGCCCACGGCCCGCTCCCAGGGCACGAACGCAGCGAGGGACTGCCCATGGCCCCGCTCCCAGCGCACGAACTAAGCGAGGTGCTGCCCACGCCCCGCCCCCCGGCATGAACTCAGCGAGGGGCTGCCCATGCCCCGCGAGCCGGCGTCGCTGATCGAGCGAAGCCAGGATGGCGAAGCGAGATCAGCGTCGAGTGACGC
>JBJTQP010000038.1:0-5330 GCA_046075685.1 Planctomycetaceae bacterium
CACCGTTCTATGCCCAATACCGTCGTCCCCCCTCCCGTCAGCCGCCGCACCATCGATCTCGATGACGCTCGCGAGCGGCTCGTTCGCCACCGCATCTATGGCCTCGTGAACTCCGCGGACCGGCTGCGGCGGTTTATGGAGAGCCACGTGTTCGCGGTATGGGACTTCCAGAGCCTGCTCAAGGCCATGCAGCAGCGGCTCACCTGCACGATCATCCCCTGGGTGCCCACGGCCGATCCCGAGGCCCGCCGGCTGGTCAACGAGATCGTGCTCGACGAGGAATCGGATGCGCTGCCGGAAGGGGGAGCGGCGTCGCATTTCGAGTTGTATCTGGACGGGATGCGGGCCGCGGGTGCGGATACCGGCCCCATCGATCGCATGATCGCGGTTTTGCAGGCGGGGCAGGTTCCGCAGGTTGGAAAACCTGCGGCCACGGGAAACCTTGCAGCCACGGGAACACCTGCGGCCACGATTGGAGAGACCGTCGCCCAGGCCATGCAGGCTGCCGGGGCGCCCGAGGCGGCGCGGCGGTTCGTCGGCGAGTCGTTCGACGTGATCGAGAGCGGCTCCACGCACGGCATCGTGGCGGCGTTCACCTACGGCCGGGAAGACGTGATCCCCGAGATGTTTCGCGGGCTCGTCTCGTCGCTCGCAGCCCGCGATCCCGCCTGGGCCCGCTTCCACTGGTATCTCGAACGTCACATCGAGGCCGACGACGAGAAGCATGCCCCGATCTGCCGGCGGATCATCGCCCGGCTGTGCGGCGACGATGCCGAGAAGTGGGCCGAGGCCTCGGCCGTGGCCCGCCGCTGCCTCGAGGCCCGGATCGCCCTCTGGGACGCGATCGCAGCCGAGATCGAAACGCTGCCCGCGGGCTGAACACGAGCCTACGGGGCGGCGAGCAACTCGGCCTTCAGCTGGCTGTAGCGGCGGGTGAATCGCGGACCGATCTGGGCCTCCCGCAGATCGAAGCCAAACGCCCGCTTGCTCACCGCCACGATCGGCGGCGCCTGCACCCGCTTGAAGAAACTCGTCTTCAGCCGCCGCCAGGTGAGTTCCAGATCGGCCACGAAGGCGGCCGCATCCGCAAAGAAGCCGCCCACCACCCGCCGGCCCTCGGGCAGCCCGAGCGCCTGCTCCAGCCGGCCGGCCAGCGCGGCGGCGAGGATGTCTTCCGGATCCCGCCGCAGCTCCACGAACTGGTAGAGCAGGCGGTCGTGATACTCGAACTGAAATGGGTCGCCGCCCCCCTGCTCGGGATTCTGCGCGGCGGACAGTTCGGCCGAGGGCTTCACCCGCAGCATCCCCTCCGGAATCGGGCCGCCGCAGGTGGCGTTGAGGTGCCGGGCCAGGTCGTACACCTGCGTCTTGTAGAGGTCGGCGAGCGGGGCGACGGCACCGTTCACGTCGCCGTAGAGCGTGCAGTAGCCCTGCGCCACCTCCGTCTTGTTGCCGTTGTTGGTGAACACCACGCCGCACCGCTCGATCGCGCCGAGCTGCGCCGCCACCGCCGCCAGCACGCGGCTGCCGCGGTCACGGGCCTGGATGTTTTCGTCGACCAGCCCCGCCACGGGGCTGCCGGTGACGGCAGCCACCTGCCCGCGGGTGGCCTCCGCGCTCTCCTCGATCGGCACCACGAGGAAGCGGATGCCGAGGTTCTCCGCGAGGGCGGCGGCGAGGCCCCGCGTGGTGGCGGAGTTGTGCCGGCTGGGCATCGTGACGCCCACGACGTGGTCGCGGCCGAGCACCTGCGTGCAGAGCACCGTGACCACGGCCGAGTCGATGCCCCCGGAGATGCCCACCACCACCTTCGTGGCCCCCACCCGCGCGAAGAGCGCCCGCAGGCCGGCGAGCACCGCGGCGTGGATCTCGGCCGTGTCGCCCGCGTCGTCCGGCATTCCCGAGGCCCGCGTCACCAGCGCCTCGCGAAACGACGGGCCCTGGGCCACCTGCCGGCCGTCCACGAACACCGGGCTGGCCCCGTCGAACACGAACACGTTCTTGCCGTTGTCCTGGGCGCCCACGCAGTTGGCCAGGATGAACTCGCAGCCACGGCTCCGCTCGGCCAGGAGCCGCCGCCGCTTGGCCTGCTTGCGGATGCCGAAGGGCGAGGCCGAGAGGTTGAGGATCAGCCCCGCGTCCTTCCGCCTCAGCACCGCCACCGGCTTGAAGGCGTAGTCGTCGTCCCACATGTCTTCGCAGAGGATCACGCCCACCCGCCGCGGCCGGCCGGCGATCTCGAGCGCAAAGGGCTCGAGGAGGTCGTCGGGCGGCACGCCGATCTCCTGGGCGAGCTTGGGCAGCGAACAGAAGTGCCGCTCGTCGTCGAACTCGCGGTAGGTGGGCAGCAGCGACTTGGGCGTGAACCCCGGAAACACCCCGTTGCCCACCGCTCGGCCGTCGGCGGCCACGAAGGCGGCGTTGTACTTGCGGGTGCGGCCGTCGGCGCCGCGGCCGCCGGTGGGCGGGCGGCGGCCGAGCACGGGGAAGTGGTCGCCGAACACCGCCGCCACGCTGCCCCAGATCGCGGCGCAGCGGCCGCGGGTGTGGGCCGCGATCTCGTCGTTCATGGCGGCGAGGTCGCGAAGCAGGGCGTCGTTTTCCCACTCGTCGCCGATCAGGTAGCCCGGCAGCGCCATCTCGGGAAACACCACGACCTCCGCGGCGGCGGCCGCCGCCTCGTCGATGCCGCGCAGGATCCGCGCGAGGTTGGCCTCGGGGTTGCCGGGGATCACCTCCATCTGGCAGACGACGACGGCGCCGGGGGGCGTGAGGGGTTCGGTCATGGCCTGCTGCCGAGCGGCACGGGAAACGAGGCTCCGGAAACCTGGGCGAGGAACCGCTCCTCGACCTCGCGGATCGCGGCCTCGACGGCCGGGCTGCGACGTGCGGGCAGCAGCCGCGTCGGCCAGGAGGCCGCGAGCGTGGCGGTGGTCGCCGCCAGGGCGTCGCGATCGTCGTCGGCATCCAGCATGGTGCCCCTATCGTAGACAGGCCTGAGGAGCCGGTGGCCCCCGACGGGCTCATCGTCGAGCACGGTGACCCGCTCGGCGGCCCGGATCTCCACGTTGAGCCGGCCGGGAATCGCCCCCTTGCCGGTGCCCGCGGCCACCTTGCCCGTGAGCCGCCCATCCACCTCGGTGAGCTTGTAGGCCCCCGACAGGGCGTTGCGGGTCTTGTCCTGCATCACCAGCAGCTGCCCGGTGACGTACGTCACGAACCGCTGCGGATCGACGCCGATCCCCCGCACGGCCGCGTCGATCCGTTCGAGATCCTCCGGCCGGGAGACGTCGGCGATCGAGATCCGGTCGAGCTCGGGATCGAGCATGCCCTCGTCTCGCAGCCGGCGCAGGGCATGGCAGGCCTGGTCGGCCAGGTCGCCGGAATCGAGCCGCATGAAGATGGCCTTGCCCGAGGCCCGGTGCCGCTTCTTGAGCGCGATCACCTTCTCGATGCCCGCCTTCGGCTCGATCAGATCGACGAGCAGCGTGATCCGGTCGCAGGCCGCGATCGCGGCCTCCATCGCCTCCAGTTCCGTGTCGTAGCAGGCGAAGAAGCGATGGGCCGTGGTGCCGGCCGAGCGCAGCTCCGGCACCGCCAGGGCGGCGGTGTCGTTGCTCGTGAGGCGCACGCCGGCCGCAGCCAGCGACCGCAGCGCGCGGACGTGATCCTCCTCGCTGATCGCGGCCCGCTTGCCCGCCTCCACCACCCGGCCGGGCCCCACCTGCTCCCCGAGCGCCATCGCGTCGGTCGTCACCGCGGTCTCGTAGAAGCACCGCAGCAGGAGCGGCTCGAGGTGCGCCGCCAGTTCGCCCGGTCCCTCGACCGAGAGCACCGGCTCCCCCGGAGCCAGCACCGTGCCGTCGGCCACCGCCCGCACCACCACCGGGAGCCGGCCGTTGTGCCTATCGACCACCTCCCGCCACATCGCCTCATCGAAGAAGCCGACGCCGCCCCGCGCCGCCTGGGCGGCGTAGAAGTCGCGGGCGAAGTCGACCTCGCCGGGCGTGACCGTCGGGCCGAGCGCCTCCCGCACGGCCCGGCGGACGCCGTTGGCCACCAGCCAGCGGCCGTTCGCCGACCGCCGGAAGGTGAGCGTGTAGGCCTCGGGCAGCCGGCCCCGCGGCCCCTTGATGTGGCTCATCGTGCGGTTGTACGTGTCGGTCGACACGACCTTGTTCTTCCGCGCGATGTCGAGGCGGACGTCGTCGTCCGGGATGCGGCAAAACTCCGCGAACGTGATCGCCGGAAACTGGCGGAGCCGGTCGCGGTAGTCGTCGAGGGAGAACGTCATGGCGGCCATCAGACCACGAGGGCGCCGGCGGCCGCCATCTCGGCGAGGGCCCGCTCGCCCGCCGCCGCCTCGACCGGCCGCGACGCCGAGGTGTGGACACGCACCCGGAAGCCGAGGCCGAGGGCGTCGAGCACGGTGGCCCGAACGCAGATGTCGGTGGCGAGGCCGGCCACGTCGAGCGTTGCGATCCCCGCCTTCCGCAGCAGCTCGTCGAGCGTGGCGCCGGCGGCGACCTCCCGGCCCCCGAAGCCACTGAAGCTGTCGTGGTCGCGGAGGCAGCCCTTGCGGACGATGCGATCCCCCGCCTCGACGGAGAGCCCGGCGGGAAACTCGGCGCCCCACGTGCCGGCCACGCAGTGCACCGGCCAGGCGATCCCGCCGGCGTGGTCGGTGAACGGGTCGACGCCGTGCGTGGCGGCGAACGAAACGTGGTCGGGGGGATGCCAGTCTTGGGTCAGCACCACGAGGCCGCCGCGGGCCCGCGTCTGCATCACCAGCGTGTTGACCGCAGGCAGGATGCGGTCGCCGCCCGAGACGAAGAGCGTGCCCCCGGGATCGGCGAAGTCGTTCTGGTAGTCGACGACCACGATGGCGGTGCGGAGGTCCATGGCCGCAGGATACCCCGCCGACGCCCGCAGGACTCGGGCTCGCCGTCAGTCGTCGAACGGTCGCCGCGGCGCAGCGTCGCTCGCAGCCGTCGCCGCGGGCTTCGCGGCTTCGGCAGGCTTGTCAGACGCGGTGCCCGCCGGCTTCTCGGCCGGGGTGGCCTGCGCCGCGTCCCTGCCCGTGGTCGTGCCGCCAGACTCGCCCCCCTCGGGCATCTCCTGCCGCTCCCGCCACGGCTTGCCCAACTCATACGCGGCCAACTCCGCCCGGAGCTGCTCCTCCACGCCGCCGGCCTCGGCCGCGTCGGCCTCCACGGCCTGCCGGCTGTACTTCTTCGCCGTCTCGAAATCGCCCTTCTCGGCGTGCCCCGCCGCCAGCGTGCTGATGATGTGGGCCTCCTTCCACTCGGTCGCCGCGCAGGCCTTCTCGG
>JBJTQP010000039.1:0-3194 GCA_046075685.1 Planctomycetaceae bacterium
ACTGCCAGCACCAGATACCCGCGTAATCCCCGGGGATGGCGCGAGTCTTTCAGTGGACAGGACCGGAATCGAACCGGTGACACATGGATTTTCAGTCCATTGCTCTACCAACTGAGCTACCTGTCCCGACGCTATTTGGTAGATCGACGGCGGGCGATTGTCAACGTGACGGCCTATTTCCCGGCGGCCAACGCCCACGGCGGCGCACGTCCGGCGACACGGTCACCATCGTCGGCGCGAGCGCGTTCCCGACATCAGGCACAGCACGAAGAACACGAGGAACGCCCCCATGCCGAGCATCGCGGGCGTCACCGCGCCCAGCAGGTTCGCAAACTCGTCTGGGTCGATGCGCCGCACGAGGCCCACCACCCAGCCGAATGCCAGTCCGACGCACGCCGCCACCGCGAGCGACTGCGCGACGAGCCTCCTCGACGGCACGCGGCGGGTGATGGCCGCAGCGAGCCGGCCCGCCCCGTCGACGACGACGCCCGTGGACGACTCCGACACCCCGAAGGCTGACGAACCCCATGACCGGTCGGACGCGCCGCCCCACTGCGGCAACGGGGGTGGAGAGATGGGGTCGGAGAGCCCTCCACCAGCCTCGGCGACCGCCAGCCCACGGCCGTTCCACGTCAGGCCGTCCGGCAGCCAGGGCCGCAACCGCTCCACCACGGCGGCGGCCGACGGGATCCGCCGGGCCGGATCCTTGGCCATCATGTCGTCAACCACCCGGCCGAACGCCTCGCTGAGGTGCGGCGCGAGGTTTCGCGCAGGCTCAGGCTGCTCTGCGAGATGCCGGTGCATCTTGTCCTTGCGAGACCCGCCGGGAAACGGCACCCGTCCGGTCACCGCATAGTAGAGGGTGCAGCCCAGCGCATAGACGTCCGCCGAAGGCCCGACGTCGTCGGGCGCACGAATCTGCTCCGGCGCGATGTAGTCCATCGTGCCCACCACCCGGCCGATCCGCGACGCCTCCTCCTCGAGCTGCGAGCCGGCCAGGCCGAGATCGAGCACCTTCACCCGGCCGTCCTGCATCACGAGCAGATTGCCGGGCTTCACGTCGCGGTGGACGAGTCCCTGGGCGTGCGCATAGGCGAGGCCGCGCGCCGCCTGGGCGATCACCGACGCGGCGGCTGCCTCATCGAGGGGGCCGTGCTTGTGCACGTAGCGCTTCAGATCCATGCCCGGCACGAGCTCGGTGACGAGATAGGAGACCATCGCGTCGTAGCCCGCATCGAAGGCCCGCACCAGGTTCTCGTGATCGAGCCGGCCGAGCATCCGCATCTCGCGGCGAAACGCCGCCTCCGCCTCCGGCGTCGACTTCGCCCGCGGCAGCACCTTCACCGCCACGTCGCGGCCCATCATGGCATGCTCCGCCCGGAAGACCTGCCCCATCCCGCCGCGACCGATCTCGTCGAGCACCGTGTACTGGCCGAGCCGAAACCGCTTGCGACCGGCGAGCATCTCGCGGGCCTGGAAGGGAGTCAGCAGCCGTTGCGAAACCAGCAAGTCGGCGACAGCGCGGTCCCACGCCTCGGGATCGGCGACCCGCCGATCCATCACCGTGCCCACCTCATGCTCCGCAGCACCGACCTGCTGCTCCTCCAGCAGGCCGCTGGCCAATGCCGTCTCTCGAAACCGCGGGCGGTCGGAGCGGCTGTCGCGGTCGGGCGTGGACATGACGCGAGTCTACTACCGAAGCCCCACGCCGCCGCAGCGGTGCCCATCAGCTGCGCGAGCCCGATTCCCGACGGGCCCTCTCAACCGAACAGGCTGGGGAAGTCGCCGCCCCACCGGGCCTCACAGGCCGCCACAAACTCGAGCCGCTGGCTGGTGCGGGGATGATCGAAGCCGAGCCGGACGGCGTGCAACGCGATGCCTCCGGCCCGGCAGGGCACGCGGCTGCCGTAGAGCCTGTCACCGAGGATCGGGCAGCCACGCGAGGCCAGCTGCAGCCGCAGCTGATGGCGTCGCCCCGTCGAGGGCTCGAGGTCCACGAGCGACACCTCCCCGGCCCGCCGCACCACCCGGGCCCGCACATGGGCCGCCCGCGGCGCGGCGTCACCTCCGCCCGGCATGGCGGCGTCCGGAGGCAGCCGCCGCGAGGCCAGTTCACCGGGACGCCTTGCGATCGCATCATGCCAGTCCACCCAGGTCTCGAGCGGCGCCGGAAAGCGGCCGGTCACGATGGCCGCGTAGGCCTTCTCCACGGAATGGTCGCGAAACTGGGCGGCCAGGCCGGCCGCTGCGGCGGACGATGTCGCCAGCACCACCACTCCCGACACCAGGGCGTCGAGCCGGCTCACCACGCCGATGAAGGCATCGCGGCCCCGCGCGTGGCGGAGAATCTCGTAGAGGCTCTCCGCCCCTCGGGCCGCGTTGGCGGTCGGCAGGCCGGCGGGCTTGACCACCACGAGCAGATGGTCATCCTCGAACAGGATCGGGATCTCGCCCAGCGAACTCTTCAGAAACTCCATGCGCCAAGCGTCGCCAAGACAGATCGTGCTTGCAAGCCGCTCCCCGCGACGGCTGTCGCTCGCGACCGCCGAGGGATGGACGGTCGTGGTCGTCGTGCCGCCGGAGGAGGTCGAGTCGGCCGCGGCGGCCCGCAGACCAGACGAATCGCTCGAGGCCTACGTCAGCCGGCTCGCCCTGGCCAAGGCCCGGGCCGCGGCCTCGCTGGCCCCCGAACGGGCTGCGGCCGGCGTCATCCTCGCCTGCGATACGCTCGCCGAGGTCGAGGGCCTCCCCCTCGGCAAGCCCGCCGACCGCGGCGACGCGCGACGCATGCTCGGCCAGCTCTCCGGCCGCCGGCATCGCGTGGTGTCGGGAGTCTGCCTGCTGCCCCCGGCCGGCGAGCCGCTGTTCGGAACGGCCGAGAGCATCCTCGAGATGGGCGACCTCTCCGCCGAGTTTCTCGACTGGTATCTCGACAGCGGGATGTGGATCGGCAAGGCCGGGGCGTGCGGCTTTCAGGACGAGCGGCTTCCGCTCCGGCTCGTGTCGGGAAGCCCCTCCAACGTCGTCGGCCTGCCGCTGGAACTCGTTCGCGACCTGCTCGCGATGCTCGACGCGCGGGCCTGAAAACGACACTGGCCCGCACGGCTTTTTGGCCGTGCGGGCCAGGCGAAGAAAATTCCGGCGATACCTACTCTCGCGCTTGTGGCACTACCATCGGCTCTGGAAGCTTAACT
>JBJTQP010000040.1:0-8142 GCA_046075685.1 Planctomycetaceae bacterium
CGGTACGGCTACCGGCTCGACCGGACGGATCGCCCCGCATCACCCGTCACGGCGGCGATCTCGGCGGAGGGCCTGCTCTGCCGGCAGTTCCTCGGCTGGCGGCGGGACGATCCCCGGCTCGTGACCGGGATCGAACTGCTCGTCGGCGATCGGCCGTTTGCCTGGGACGACGACAAGGACGTGTATGCGTGGTACTACGTCACGCAGGTGGCGCATCATGCCGGTGGTGACGCATGGCGGCGGTGGAACGACCGCATGAAGCAGGTGCTCCCAGGCAAGCAGGTCGACAAGGGGGCGGAGGCCGGGTCGTGGGATCCGCCGCTCGACCGCTGGGGCCACATCGGCGGCCGGCTGTTCACCACCTGCTTCTGCACCTTCATGCTCGAGGTGTATTACCGCCACCTGCCGATCTACGGGGAGGCCGCGGCAGAGGGACGCATGGCCGCCACGCCCGCAGCCGAGTAGCCGCGCGAGGCCTGGGGAGCTGGGCAGACCCTGCGGCTCGCGGCATCGCTAGGTCGGCGGCGGCAATCGTTGCACCCGAGGCAGGCGGCCGGTCGATGCTCCGGGTGTCCTCCAGGAGCCTTCACATGGCCAGCAAGAAGAAGTCGAAGAAGTCGATGTCGCAGCAGATCGCCGGGATGGCGACGATGGGCATGCCCGCCCCGGTGCAGCAGGTGGCGTCGTCGAAGTGGGGCTCGAAGGTTCTCCTGATCCTGGTGCCGATCCTCGTGGCCAGCGGCGTGATCACGATTTCGTTCAACGGCGGCCTGCCGTCGGTGAACGTCAACCAGGAGCGGGCCGCAGCCGTGGGCCGGGATCTCCGCAACGAGGCCGTGAAGGCGGCTGAGCGGGTTCGCGACTACAACGAGTCGGGCTACCGCTGAACCGCTCCGGGCGTGGCGGCCAGCCGCCACGGGCGCCGCATGACGCTCGACGCGGGCACCGCTTCGGCCTTCGCCCGCGTGGGGCTGGGGAACGTCGGGCGGCCCTTTCCCCACAAGTTCGATCACCTGCTCGTCGACGGCCCCGAGGCGGTGGCCGGCGACCACGTGGCCCTGCATCCGGCGTTCTTCGGGGCCTACGACTGGCACTCCGCCGTGCACATGCACTGGCTGCTCGTGCGCGTGATGCGGCTGGCGCCGAAGGTGCCGGAGGGGGAGGCGATCGCGTCGCTCTTCGCGCAGCGATTGAGCCCCGGCGTGATGGAGGCGGAGCTTCGCTACCTGCAGTCACCGGCGG
Source organism: Planctomycetaceae bacterium (assembly GCA_046075685.1). Taxonomy (GTDB): domain Bacteria; phylum Planctomycetota; class Planctomycetia; order Pirellulales; family UBA1268; genus QWPN01. Next base: position 1,243 of record JBJTQP010000040.1, read on the forward strand.
GAAAAACCTTCGAGCGGCCGTACGGTTGGGCATGGCTGCTCGAACTTCGTGCCGAACTCGAGCGGCTGCGGCGGGCCGACGATCGGGCCGGCGCCTGGGCGCTGGCCGTCGATCCGCTCGCGCGGGAGCTTGCGGCGCGGCTCGCGGCGTTCGTCGCGGGGGCTGCGTATCCGGTGCGTTCAGGCATGCACGGCAACACCGCGTTTGCCTGCCTCCTGGCTCACGACTATGCGATGGAGTGCGGGGATGCGTTGCTCGCGGCGGCGGTCACGCAGGCCGCGGCGCGGTGGCACGATGGCGATCGTGACGCACCGGTGGCGTACGAGCCCTCGCTGACCGATTTCCTGTCGCCGACGCTGGCTGTGGCGGCGGCGATGCGGCTCGCGGTTGACGCCGAGGGCTTTGCAGCGTGGTTCGACCGCTTTCTGCCCCGGGGGCTTGGGCCGCTGGCACGGCCGCCAGTCGTGGGTGACCGGAGCGACCCGCAGATCGCCCACCTCGACGGCCTCTCGCTCTCGCGGGCGTGGATGCTCGCCAGGATTGCGGAGGCCCTGCCCAGCGATCATCCTCGGAGACTCGAACTGCGGGAGGCGGCGGCGGTGCATCTCGACGCCGGGCTGCCGTGGTCGGTCGGAGGCGACTATGTCGGGGAGCACTGGCTGGCATCGTTCGCGGCCCTGGCCCTGGGCGATGGCCCATAAGAGCCCGGGCAACGTGACTCCCTTCGCAGCATCCGGCGACGGGGTGGATGAGGGCCGGCAACGGCGTGGTGCACGGGCGGTTTGCTGCCGACCGGAGCCGACGTGATGCGGCTGATCGACGTCGGAGATCGCGCCGTCGCGGTGGCTGTCGACTCGGCGACGAGCGGCCACGGTGATCGGCTGCGGCTCGTCCGCGGACTCCGCGACGCCCTCGACCGCGCCGCCATCGCCGGCGTGACCGACCTGGTGCCGTCTCCGGGCCGCGTGACGGTCGTCTACGACCCGCTGAAAACCGATCATGAGGCGGTTCGCGGCCGGGTGGAGGCGGTGGTCGCGGCGGGCGTTCTCGCGGCGGCCGTCGAGGCCACGACGAGGCACGAGATACCGGTCTGCTACGGTGACGAGCACGGCCCCGATCTCGACGAGGTGGCGGCGGCCCACGGGCTGGCTCCTGACGCGGTGACCGCGATCCACGCATCGGCCGAGTACGTCGTCGAGGCGCTGGGCTTCCTCCCCGGCTTCGGCTATCTCGCCGGCATGCCGCCCGAGATCGTCACGCCGCGACGCAGCACGCCGCGACGGGTGGTGCCGGCCGGGTCGGTCGGCATCGGCGGCGCGCAGACCGGCGCTTATCCGTGCGCGAGCCCCGGTGGCTGGAATCTGATCGGCATGACGCCGACGACACTCTTCGACCCGACGCGGCCGCGGCCGGCGGTCTTCGAGGTTGGCGATCGCGTGCGGTTCGCGGCCATCGACCGCGAGGAGTATGCCGGGCTGCGGTCACGTGGCGGCCTGCACCTGCCGCCCCGCCCACGCGGGACCGGCATCACGGTGATCGCCCCCGGGCTCTGGACCTCGGTGCAGGATCTGGGCCGACCTGGACACCGGGCGAGCGGCGTGCCCCTCTCGGGCGCCGCCGACGCAGCGGCGCTGCGGCGGGCGAATCGGCTCGTGGGCAATCCGGAGTGGGCCGCCGGGCTCGAGATCACGCTCCTCGGTCCCACGCTGCGGTTCGATCGTGACACCGTCGTGGCGGTGGAAGGGGCGGAGTTTCCGGGCCTTCCGAGTGGCCGCGGGGTACGGGTGCGGGCCGGCGAGACGCTCACGCTCGGCCACGCCACCGAGGGGTGTCGCGGGGAACTCGCCGTGGCCGGCGGCATCGACGTGGCGCCGGTGCTCGGCAGCCGAAGCACGTTCGTGCCGGCCGGCCTCGGGGGCCTGCGGGGACGACCGCTCGCCGCCGGCGACGTGCTCCCGATCGGCGAGCCGACTGCTGGTCCGTGCGGGGCCGCGATCGCGCGGGCCTCGTCGCCGGGCGGTTCGCCGGCCGACGTCACACTCCGCCTGATTCCGGGCGAGCAGTGGGGCCTAGCGGGGGATGCGTTCTGGTCGTGCCGGCACCGGGCCACGAGCCGTTCGGATCGGATGGGCGTGCGGCTCGACGGCCCGCCGCTTCCGACGGGCGCGGCGGCCGGGTCGCTCGAGTCGGTGGCCGTGCTGCCGGGCACGGTGCAGCTGCCACCCGACGGCCTGCCCATCATCCTGCTCGTCGACGCGCAGACCATCGGCGGCTATCCGGTGATCGGCCACGTGATCGCCGCCGACCTGCCGCGTGTGGCGCAGCTGCGGCCCGGTGACCAGGTGCGGTGGCGGCCGGCCACCATGTCGGAGGCCCACTACGCGCTCCGGGTGGCCGATGAGGCGGCTGGAGGCCATGCATGAGCGGCGATCTCCCGGCGATCGATCTGAACTGCGACCTCGGTGAGGGGGCGGACCATGACGCCGATCTCCTGTCGCTCGTGTCGTCGGCCAACGTCTGCTGCGGCCGGCACGCGGGCAGCGACGATCTCTCCGCCGTCACGGTGAGGCGTGCCGTGTCGCGTGGCGTGGCCGTGGGGGCGCATCCCGGCCATGCAGACCGCAGCCACTTCGGCCGCCGTGAGCTCCCGCTCACGGCGACCGCGGCGGCCACGCTCGTCGATGAGCAGGTGGCGATGCTGGCAGCGCAGGCCGGCCCGGCCCTGCATCACGTCAAGCTGCACGGCGGCCTCTACCACCAGGTGGGCCGCGATGCCGGGCTCGCCGAGGCCGTGGCTGCGATGCTCGCCGACCGCTGGCCGCAACTCGTGGTGTATGCGGCGGCAGGGTCGACCTTCGCAGCCGTGGCCAGGGGCCGGGGCCTGGCGGTGGCTGCCGAGGCGTTTCCGGATCGCGGGTATCGCCGCGACGGCACGCTCGTGCCGCGAGGCGAGCCCGGAGCCATCGTCGAGGATCCCACCGAAGCGGCAACGCGGGCCGTGCGGCTGGCGGCCGACGGCATCGTGCGGACCGTGGACGGCATCGAGATCAGCCTGCCGACCGAGACGCTCTGCATTCACGGCGACGCGCCGGGCGCGGTCGACGTGGCCCGGGCGATACGTGCGGCCCTCGAGGCTGCGGACATCGCCGTCTGCGCGGCTACGGGGCGAGCACGGTCCAGCTGACCGGGTCGCGGTCCACCTGCAGCAGCACCCGCTGATGGCCCGCAGCGTGGAGCGAGAGCAGGTCCACGCTCTCGAATCGGCACGAGACGACGGCGAAGTTGGCACCACCCGCGTCGTCATCGGCCGCCGGCTGCGACGGGGCCGCTGGAAATGCGGCCAGCGCTGCGCCAGGTGGAAACGGCGAGGCGTAGCAGGCGCGGCTCATCGCCTGCGTGGTCTGCCAGGCCCCGCGGGCGACGTCGTCGTGGTGGTGAATGGTCGCGGTGGCCGGAATCCGCACCTGCATGCGGCGTGAGAGATCGTACCAATGGAGCGACACACGGGGATCGCGGGTGATGGCGGCCACCTTCGGGCTCCGGGCGTCGCAGTGAAACCGGATCACGCGGGCGTCGGCCGAAACATGCCGCAGGACCACGGCGCGGGCGTCGGGGCCGCCCGCGCCGCCCGCCGTGGCGACGGTGAGCACGTGCAGAGGATGACGCGCCGATGCGACCGCCGCATGGAGGTCGGCGACGAGCCATGCCCAGACGGCGACGGCGTCGGTGCACGCGAGGTCCGGAGCAGGTGCTGGCATCACGCGGGCAGCATACCCGCGGCCCGAGGGGCGGCGCGGGGATGGACGCTGCGGTTCCCCGTCGCCGCGGGCTTGCAGCCTGCGGAATCCGCGCTGGGTGTTGGTGCAGGCTCCAAGCCCGCACCTACGGGGGCAGGATTCAGGCGTGGTCTGGCGCAGGCTCCAAGCCCGCACCTACGGGGGCGGCGTGATGCCGCCCCACTGGCGAACCGCCTCGTAGGCGACGACGGCGGCACAGTTGGCCACGTTGAGGCTGCGGACCTGCGGCCGCGAGGGGATCGTCAGCAGGCGGTCTGGATGTGCCGCGGTGATCGCGGCCGGCAGCCCGGCCGATTCCTTGCCGAACACGAGCACGTCGCCGGGACGGTAGGCCACGTCCGTGTAGGGTCGCGTGGCCCGGGCGGAAAACAGCCACGCGTCGCCCGCGCCCGCCGCCGCCAGCCGGGCTTGAAGGTCGGCCCAGGAGTCGGCCACCTCCCATTCGAGTTCGTCCCAGTAGTCGAGCCCGGCGCGGCGGAGATAGTAGTCGTCGAGCTGGAATCCGAGCGGTCGCACCAGCCACATCTTGGCGGCGATGGCCACGCAGGTGCGGCCCACATTTCCCGCGTTTGGCGGGATTTCAGGCTCGTGAAGCACAACGTGCAGCCGGGGTGCGTATCGCATGAAGATGGCGCGTGCCGCGGACGGAGGACTTTGCTAGGGTCTGGAGCAGGCAGTGTAGCGGTCGCGGCGGCGGGAGCACCGGGATGAGAGACGCACGGCAGAGCGCGACCGGATGGTGGGCCGCCGGCGGCATCGTGGCCGCGTGGCTGCTGGCCCACGCGTGGCCGGCCAGCGCCCAGATCCAGTACCTCGACAACGGCTCGATCAGGGTCGGTGTCGACACCTCGAAGGGCGGCGCCATCGCCGTTCTTCAGCCCTCGGGCACGCTCGGCTCCGGCTCGAACGTCGTCAACTCCTTCGATCTCGGCAGGCTCATCCAGCAGTCGTACTACGCCGGTCCTTCGTCGTTCGTGCCGGCCGGGGCCACCCAGCACCCGTCGTGGAGCCCCTGGCCGTGGAACCCCGTGCAGGCGGGCGACGCCTACGGCACCAGGTCGACGCTGATCTCGTCGTCGAACAGCGGCACGCAGCTCTACGTGAAGAGCCACCCCAAGCAGTGGGCGCTGCAGAACGTCGACTCGGAGTGCACGCTCGAGGAGTGGCTGACGATCTCGGGCAGCGTGGTCACCGTCCGCAATCGCCTCACCAACGCCCGCAGCGACACCACGCAGTATGCCGCCCGCACCCAGGAGCTGCCGGCCGTCTACACGTGGGCCAAGCTGACGCAGCTCAAGACCTACAGTGGCACCGCGCCCTTCACGGGGGGCGGACTGTCGGTCGTGCCCAACGCCGGGCCGCCGTGGACGACGTTTCGGGCCACGGAGGGCTGGGCCGCCTACGTCGATGCGAACGACTGGGGGCTGGGCGTGTTCGCCCCGAACAACGTCAAGTTCATCGGGGGCTTCTCGGGAACCGCCGGCACGGGCGGGGTGACGAGCCCGAACACCGGCTACATCGCGCCGATCCGCTCCGAGATCATCGACGACGACATCGTCTACGAGCACACCTACCACCTCATCCTCGGCAGCCTGGCGTCGATCAGGGCCTATGCGGTGGCGAACAAGCCCGAACTCCGGCCCGACTACCAGTTTCGGGGCACCCGCGACGGCTGGACCTACGCCAACGCCAGCGACACGGGCTTTCCCATCGCCGACCGGATCCGGGTGAACGTCGCCTCCAGCGATCCGCAGATGCTCGGGCCCGAGTGCTCGTTTGCCGCGGCGGACGTGCCCAAGCTCTATGTCCGCGTGGCGGCGTCGGTCGCCGGGGTGGCACAGACGGCGGCACGGCTCTACTGGGAGCGGGACAACGGGGCGGCGGCGATGAGCACCGCCCAGAGCCAGGCGCTCACGGTGACCGCCGACGGGCAGTTTCGCACCTACGAAATGCCGCTCTCGGGCACCTCCACCTGGACGGGGCAGATCTCCCGCCTGCGGTTCGACCCGGTGGGCAGCGGCACGACGGGTGATTTCGTGGAGGTGCAGTTCATCTCGGCCTTCGCGCCGAGCACCATCTGGGTGGACGTGGCGAGCGGTACGCAGACCCAGGCGGAGGCGCGGGCGTCGTACCTGACCGGCACCGCGGGGCTCACGAAGACGGGAGCGGGCACGCTCTCGCTCACCCTCTCGAACACCTTCACCGGGCCGACGCGGGTGGATGCCGGCCGGCTCCTCGTCTCGCACTCGGCAGCCCTCGCCCGGAGCACGGTCGACACGCAGGCGGGCGCGACCGGCACGATCGCGTTCGGCGCCGTCACGTCGGCGACCTTCGGCGGCCTGTCGGGCACCAACGCCCTGGCGCTCGTCAACGCCTCCTCCGCCGCCGTTGCGCTGACCGTCGGTGGCAACGGCGAGTCGACGCTGTTTGCGGGCCGGCTCTCGGGCGGCGGGTCGCTGGTGAAGACGGGCACCGGCACGGTCACGCTCGGCGGCAGCAACGGCCACACCGGCGTCTCGCGGGTGTCGGCGGGCAGGCTCGTGGCGGCGCATCCGCAGGCTCTGGCCACGAGCACGACGAGCGTGCTGGCCGGCGCGACGCTCGCGATCGGGCCGGGCACCGACGCCACCGTGAAGGCCCTCGACCTGCAGGCGGGCGGCCGCGTCGATGTCGGCACCGGCTCCCTCACGGTGACCGGCAGCCTGGCGACAGCGACGGTGCTCGCCAAGCTCGCCGAGGGCAGGGCGGGGGGCACCTGGACGGGCACCAGCGGGATCATGTCGACGGCGCTGGCGGCCCACCTCGCCGCCGGCCGCGACCGGGCCGTGGGCTGGATGCGGCTGGGCGGCGGCTCGGCGATGTTCGCCGCCGCCGCTCCGGGTGACACCAATCTCGACGGCGTGATCGACGTGCTCGATGCGGCGGGCTTCCTCAACGCGGGGAAGTTCGACCAGGGCACTGCCGCCGTCTGGGATGAGGGCGACTTCACCTTCGACGGCGTGGTCGACGTGCTCGACGCCGCCTCGTTTCTGACGATGGGTTCCTTCGACGCCGGCCCCTACGACGCGGGGACGGCGGCCGCGTTCGCCGCCGTGCCGGAGCC
>JBJTQP010000041.1:0-7965 GCA_046075685.1 Planctomycetaceae bacterium
TGCTGTTTTCCCGTAGCCGCGAGCTTGTAGCCTGCGGAATGCGGGGTGCTGTTTTCCCGTAGCCGCGAGCTTGTAGCCTGCGGAATGCGGGTTGCTGTTTTCCCGTAGCCGCGGGCTTGTAGCCTGCGGACTGCGGGGTGCTGTTTTCCTGTAGCCGCGGGCTTGTAGCCTGCGGAATGCGGGTCGTTGGTGCAGGCTGCAAGCCCGCACCCACTGGGGGCCGGGGTTCCATCCGGCGTGCCCTGTCGGTTTTCCCGTAGCCGCGGGCTTGTAGCCTGCGGAATGCGGGTGGCGTGTTTTCCCGTAGCCGCGGGCTTGTAGCCTGCGGAATGCGGGTCGTTGGTGCAGGCTGCAGGCCCGCATCTCCGTGGGCCGGTGCCTGCCGCTGCACGTCGCATGCAGCCGCGGCGGACCGCACTGGGGCGGCTCGGCGGACGTAGAATCGCGGCGACGTCACCGCGACGTCGATCCGAGGTACGCTCTCGGATTCCCGGGCACGAGACGGCCGATGGCCACCGCCGACGCTTTTCGCTCCAGCACCACCCGCGTCGTCACGCTGCGCCGCCGCGGCGATCTCGTCGTCAACCGGCAGCTCTACCAGGGGCAGGCCTGGTGGGTGGTGAAAGACCCGATCTCGCTCCACTACTTCCGGTTTCGCCCCGAGGAATACGCGCTGCTCGAGATGCTCGACGGCCGCACCAGCCTCGAGCAGCTCAAGGAGCAGTTCGAGGCCCGCTTCCCGCCGCGGCGGATCACGGTCGACGAACTCTCGCGTTTCATCGCCACGCTGCACCGCTCCGGTCTCGTGATCGGCGACCGGCCGGGGCAGGGGCCGCAGCTCTTCGAGCGGCGGCGGCAGCGAATCTGGCGGGAGTGGATGGCCTGGCTGGCCAACATCATGTCGCTGCGGTTCCGCGGCATCGACCCCGACCGGATCCTGGAGCGGCTCGACCCCTGGTTCGGCTGGCTGTTCTCACCCCCGGCGATCGTGGCCGCCCTGGTGTTCGTGGCCAGCGCGGTGCTCCTGGTGCTGGTGAACTTCGACGTCTTCCGGGCGAAGCTGCCCGAGTTCCACCAGTTCTTCGCCGCCGGCAACTGGCTCTACCTCGCGGTGGCCCTGGGCGTGACGAAGATCCTCCACGAGTTCGGCCACGGCCTCTCCTGCAAGCACTACGGCGGCGAGTGCCACGAGATGGGGATGATGCTGCTGGTGTTCACCCCCTGCCTCTACTGCGACGTCTCCGACAGCTGGATGCTTCCCAACAAGTGGAAGCGGGCGGCGATCGGTGCGGCCGGGATGTACGTGGAGGTGATCATCGCCTCGATCGCCACCTACCTGTGGTGGAACTCGCATCCCGGCGTCTTCAACCAGCTCTGCCTCGACGTGATGTTCGTGTCGAGCGTGTCGACGATCCTGTTCAACGCCAACCCGCTGCTCCGCTACGACGGCTACTACATCCTCTCCGACGTGCTGGAGATCCCCAACCTCCGGCAGAAGGCCAACACGATCCTCGGCCGGCTGGCGTCAAGGTGGTGCCTGGGGGTGAAGCAGCAGGACGATCCCTTCCTGCCGCAGCGGAATCTCGGCCTCTTCGCCCTCTACGCGGTGGCCTCGAGCGTCTACGGCTGGATCGTGACGGCGTCGATCTTCCTGTTCGTCTGGAACGTCTTCAAACCCTACCGCCTGGAGGTGCTGGGCCAGATCCTGGCGCTGGGCGCGGTGTGGGGCTTGGTGGTCCGGCCGCTGCAGGGGATCATCAGGTTCTTCAAGGTTCCCGGGAGGCGCGACGAAGTGAAGCCCCTCAACATGGCGGTGACGGCGGTGGCGGCGGCGGCGGTGGCGGGCGGCATCGCCCTGATCCCGCTGCCGCAGCGGGTGTGGTGCGCCACGGAGCTGCGGCCCCGGGGCGAGGAGACGATCTACGTGACCGTGCCGGGCACGCTCGAACGGCTCGGGGTCACGCCCGGGGCGCAGGTGCGGAAGGGGGCGGAGCTTGCGCGGCTGGTGAACGTCGACCTCGACCTCGAGATCGCCGACCTGGAGGGCCGGGAGCGGCAGTACGAGAGTCGGCTGAAGAGCCTGCAGCGGGAGCGGTTTTCCGACTCCGCCGCGGGCCTCGAGATCGGCACGGTGGAGGAGTCGCTGGTGAGCATCCGCGAGCAGCTCGCCCGCAAGCTGCAGGACCGGCGGGAGCTCGTGCTCACGGCCCCGCGGGACGGCGTGGTGCTGCCGCCGGCGAGCGTCAAGCAGGCCGGCGAAAAGGATGGCAGGCTGCCGGCATGGAGCGGCAACGTGCTCGACGACCGCAACCTCGGCTCCACGCTCCGCGAGGGCACGGTGCTCTGCATGGTGGGCGATGCGGAGCGGTTCGAGGCGGTGATGGTGGTGGACCAGACCGAGGTGGAGTTCGTGGCCCAGGGTCAGCCGGTGGACCTCAGGCTCGATGCCTTTCCCTGGCAGACCTTCCGCGGCACGGTGGACCAGCTCGCCGAGACGCACATCGAGGCGGGCTCGGAGCGGCTCTCGGTGAAGGCGGGCGGCAGCGTGCCGACGGAGACCGATCCCTCGGGCCGCGAGGTGCCGATCTCGACGAGCTACGAGGCCCTGATGACGCTCGACGACGCCGAGGCGGTGTTCACGCCGGGCATGCGGGGAACGGCCCGGATCCAGGTCGGCAGCCGCACGGTGGGCCAGTGGCTCCTGCGGCTCCTCTGGCAGACGTTCAACTTCCGGATGTAGCGCGGCGGGGTCGACGGCCGCGCTGGGCGGCGTTTCCCGTAGCCGCGGGCTTGTAGCCTGCGGAATGCGGGTCGGTGGTGTTTCCCCGTAGCCGCGGGCTTGTAGCCTGCGGAATGCGGGTCGGCAGTGCTTCCCGTAGCCGCGGGCTTGCAGCCTGCGGAATGCGGGTCGGTGGTGTTTCCCCGTAGCCGCGGGCTTGTAGCATGCGGAATGCGGCCGGTGGTGCAGGCTGCAAGCCCGCACCTCCTGGGGATCGGGGTCACCTGTCACGGAGTCAGATCACCAGAGCCCGTTGAAGCCGACGCGCAGGCTACACTGACGATCGTAGAGCCCTACCCTCAGCTTCGAGGAGCCTCCCGTCGTGACAACCGTTCACCCGCGGTATCTCGTGGATCATCAACAACGGCCGACAGACGTCGTGGTGCCTATCGAGGAGTGGCAACGTATCGTCGAGGAACTCGAGGAACTCGAGGATCTCCGCGCCTACGACGCGGCCGTATCGGAGAAGCAGGAGACTCGTCCGCTCGACACGGTGATGGGCGAGGTTCGCGCGAGGCGTGGATCTTGAGCTACTGCGTCCAGGGTCGTTCGCAATGCCCAGAAACAGTTGGAGCGAATCCCGGCCGACGTGCAGGAGCGGGTTTTCGCTGCTCTGGAGGGCCTCGCTGAGTCGCCACGTCCCGAGGGCTGCAGCAAGCTCACCGGTCGTGACGCCTGGCGAGTGAGAGTCGGCGACTATCGGATCATCTACGAGGTTCACGACGACACGCAGGTCGTTCTTGTGGTCGTGATCCGACATCGCAAGGACGCCTATCGGTAGCCTCACGATCACTGCCCCCCAACGCTCGCCCATGCCCACGCTCGACCGGATCACGATCTATCCCGTCAAGAGCCTCGACGGGCTCGACGTGGCCGAGGCCCGGGTGCTCCCAGCCGGCGGCCTGCAGCACGACCGCCGCTGGCAGCTCACCGACATGGACGGCCGCGTGCTCAATGCGAAGCGGACGCCGCTCTTCCATGCCATCCGGGCCGAGTTCGACCTCGCCGGCAAGGCGGGCGCCACGACCATGATCCATCTCGCAATCGACCCGGCAGCCATCGCGGCCCGGGCGATTCCGCGGGTCGAGCGGCTGGCGGATCTCATGCCCGGATCGTTTCCGCTCGTGCCGGGGCCCGAGGGGCCGTGCGAGTGGTTTGCGGCGGCGTTCGGCCAGCCGGTGCTGCTCGTCGAGCGGGCCGACGGCGGGTTTCCGGACGACCGCGAGGCGGCGGGGCCCACGCTCGTCTCGACGGCCACGCTTGCGGAGGTGGCCGGCTGGTTTGGGCTCGACCTCGTCGAATGCCGCCGGCGGTTTCGGGTGAATCTCGAAATCGGCGGCTGCGACGCCTTCTGGGAAGACGCGCTGGCCAGCCCGGCCCGGCCGCACCTCCAGCCGCCGCCTTCCCGCCTCGATCCCGATCTGCCGGCCGATCCCTACGCCGACCTGCCGCCGCCGGAGCCGCTGGCCTTTGCGATCGGTGAGGCCCGGTTTCAGGCTGCCAACGTCTGCCGGCGGTGCGTTGTGCCCTCGCGGGACAGCCGCACGGGGGCGGTGACGGGCCAGTTTCGGGAGGTATTCGAGGCCTGGCGGGGCCGGACGCTCCCGAGCACGGTCGATGCGTCAGGATGGAGTCATCACTATCGCATCTCGGTCAACACACGGCCACTGAAGCTGGCAGTGCTGCACTGCGAAGAGCACGTCGGCGAACAGTGACGGACTGCATCGCATGCCACGCCGGCGTATCAGGCCCTGCTCGAAACCGCAAAAGCCTTCTGCTTCGGCGAGGTTGCAGCGGTTCTTTCAAGGTCGGCCTGCCCGATAAAGGCGACCAAATTGTATGCAGCTTGAGACATCAGGGCCGCCATTGGCCGGCCAGACGTCGCGGTCTGACTTGATCGCGATACCATGCCATTAGATCGAATGGCAGGCAGCGTGTAGGGGTCGGCCGCGGCGTAGCTTACGGTGTAGCCAAGATCTTGGAACGCACCCGCCGTAACCTTGCTGAGGGGCATGGGGGTGCCTACATCTGATGCGAAGCCTGTCATAAGTTCGGCTCCGAACACGTCCTCCGCCCAGTGCGCTCCTGCTGTTCCTGCTCCACCACCGGTCTCGAGTGGAACACTCGTCACCCCCGAGCCGGAGATGGTTGAATACTCGCGCACCGCATTCGCCCCAATCCAGGTGCTCCCCTGAATCCATCGCTGAAAGCCGGGGTTTGACGACGCAAACCCTAATGCATGTCCGAGTTCATGAGTGATCACATCCACGACCCATTGCTGCTGCGCTGGTGACGAAATATTCAGCACATCATTCGGGTCAAGACCCGTCTCTCCCTGATAGGGAAGCCCGTACAGCCCCGGGCGAAACGCAGTTGGTCGAGCGTTTGCGATGGTTCCCGAGGGTCCATTGGGGCTTCCGCCGAGGAGACCCATCTGGACCGTCAGTTCGAAATCATCGATCACCGCGCCTCCTGCGACGGGCACGTTCGGCAAATCGCCCGTGATAATCCGCGTCCAACGCCTTGCCGCCTGGCGAGCAAGAGCCTGTACGGAAGCCGGGACGGAACCCAGAGCCGATGAGACAAACTTTATGTCGATCCGGAAGGCCGTGTCATCGTCGACGATCGTGACCGTGCCCGTTGCCTTCGACAATGCGGCGTTCTGGGCCGCCGACGCCGTAACCATGAAGGTCTCGTCGTCCTCTTGCAGGAGGTCGCCCAAAGCGTTGACGGTGATCACGGTGGACGTCTCGCCGACCGGAATCGTCACCACACCGCTGGCTGCCTGGTAGTCGAGCCCCTGCCACGCTGAGCCATCGGCAGTGCGATAGCCGAAACTCACCGGATTCGGCGAGGCGAATGACAGGCTCACCGGCACCGCTACGCTCGTCGTGCCCGCGTCACCTTCGATGACCGTCGCGTCGCCGATCGTGAGTTGCGGAAGCGAAGCAGGACCGAGCCCTGCGATGGTTACGCCCTTCTGGGAAACCTTGGGAAAGGTCGCATCTGCCGGCGTTGCCTGAACAAAAAAGAACTCGTCCGCTTCGGGAGCCGAGTCGGCGAGCGACTGCACGCGAAACGACTTCCGGATCTCTCCCGCGTTGAACACCAGAGGCATCTGCGTCAGGGGCCGGTAGTCGATTCCCTGTGTTGCCAGGCCGGGCACGGTGTTGACGTAGAATGTCTCGGTCTTTGTGGCGGGCGAGGAGAGAACGAGTTCGTACGTGTCCGTCGCCCCCTCGTCGATACGGGAAGCGCCGCTGATGTGTGCGGTATAGCTATCGTCATCCACGATGGTGACGGTGGCCGACGAGGCGGTGCCGAGCGTGGCGTTGCGGGGTTTGAACAGCGACACCTTGACGGTCTCGGCGGGCTCCCGAATCGTGTCGTTGAGAATCCGTACCGTCAGCGTCTGCGACACCTGTCCTGGAGCAAATGTGATCGTGCCGGTCGGAAAACCTGCATTGGAGGTTCCGTTTGCCAGACGGAAGTCGGAGCCGTTGGTCGCGGTGCCTTCGAGCCGGTAGTCGATCGAGACGGGCTTCGTGTCGGCGGCCGACAGGGAGACGGTGATCGACGCGGTGCCGGCCGCCTCCGACACTTCGCGGGTGCCGGCGAGACCAATGACAGCCGGACAATCACGCCGCTCGAGCATTTCGAGGGAGACGGCGGTAGCCGCGGTGCGGCGACCTCGATCCACGTGGAAAATCGCCATACAAGCCCCTTTCCGCGATGCGATCGGGGGCTGAAACCGGATCCGGCTCTCAGCTACCGCCCCGTTGATCAAGCATCGGACGTCCTACGCATCAGATGCTATCGCGGGTCGACGTGGGCCGCAATTTTTGCGCCCTCGGCCGTCAGGTTTTCCGGTTGTGGGGTCTATCCTGCGTTCAGTCGCCCTTGTCCGGCACCCGGGATTCACGGCGGCAGCGTCACCGTCACCGGGCCTGTCGTGGTGTTCGTGACGTCGGCCGCCGTGCCGGCGGCCGGCAGCGTGGCGGGCGGCGGGCTTGGATTGGTCGCCTGAACCACGAACTGATCGCGGATCGTGAACACGCCCGCCGATCCCCCCTCGAGGAGCACCGCGGGTGTGGCCCCGCCCGTCGTGATTCCCGACTCCAACGACACCAGATCGACGGCGAGAGAGGCGTCGTCGTTGCTCTGGAATGCGGGCAGCACTGCTGATACCGACGCCAGATGACTCGCTCCAGAGATCGACACGACCGACGCCGCGTCGTTGCTCTGGGTGAAGAAGGCCTGACCGGCGGCGTCGATCACACTCAAGCTCTGGAAACTGATCTGGCTGCCGGCATTGCCCTGCACCGCCACGCCGCGTTGCGCCGGTGTGGTGATCTCCGTCCAGCCCAGGTTGAAGGCCAGATTGCTATTGGTGGAGATGTCGATTGCCGCGGCAGTGAGGGAGTCGGTATCGAACACGCCGTAGTCAAGCGGCAGGACCACCGGGTTGCGGACCGTGGTGGTGTCGAGTGCCGCGAGCGTCTGATTCACGTTGACCGTGCCGCCGCTTGCCCCCTGCACGAGCACGCTTTCGGCCGTGGAGCCTGCCTGGGCGATCGTGCCCTGGAAGTTGACGTCGGCTAATCCACCGTCCACCCACAGGCCGCGGCCGGCGTTGACGACCGCCATGTTGTTGAAGTTTGCCGTGCCGCCGGGCACGCCAGTCACGAGGACGCCGACCTGTCCCGACTGGTTTCCGCCCGTGATGGTGACGTCGTTGACGTGTGCGACACCGGTGAGGGCTCCGTCAGCGGTGATCCCCACCGGGGTGTCGACGATCGCGAAGTGATCCACCACGGCCCCGTTGCGGAGCGTGATTGCCGTGCCGGGAGAGGTCAGCACCGGCCGAACTCCGCCGCCACCGAAGAACTGCTCGTTGCCGCAGTTGGCTGTCACAAGTTCGAGCGTTGAGCCCTGGCCGACGAGGATCTGGTCGTCGGCCTGGAACTCCCATGTGCTGTGGTACGGGCTGGATACGCTGCTCGACCCGGCGTGCACGAAGACCACGTCGTACGCGTTGGTGGCGGCCGCCTGTCCCTCGGCGAGCGTGCGGAACGGCGACTCCGCCGAGCCGTTGCCGAACGCGGCCGCCGTGTTGTCGACGTGGAGAACCCGCCACGGTTCCGACGTGACCGGATTGATCGCGACCACGGGCGTCTGGTGTGCTC
>JBJTQP010000042.1:0-5710 GCA_046075685.1 Planctomycetaceae bacterium
CGGCCAGTTCCGAGGTCGCCGCACCATCTGGGGCGGGCGAGCCACGGTACGCAGTGGCCTCTACATGGCTGCCCTCAGTGCCAAGAAGCACAACCCCGTGATCCGTGCCTTCGCTGCTCGCCTCCTGGCCAAGGGCAAGCCGCCGAAGGTCGTGCTCACGGCGTGCATGCGGAAGCTCCTCGTCATCCTCAATGCCATGCTGCGAAGCGATGAGATGTGGGGGCCTCGGCTGGCGACCCTGACTCCGTGACATCCCTCTCTCCTGGAACTGCCTTCTTCGGAAGCATGATCTGCACCATGCCCCCCTTGAAAACCAACACAGCCGCTTGGTCGTGTGTTCGAATCACACCGGGCCTACCTTTGTTTCTCGCATCACTTCGCCAGCAGCCGCCTCACCTCGCGTAAGTTCCTTCGCCACACGGTCTTCGAGCGACCGTGGCGAAACCTTGCGGTTGGGTGCGGCTGCTGTTGACGGCGGTTGAAAACGGCGGCGCGGGGAGGTCGAAAAGGCCCCGAATCTCGTGGGAGTCCTCGTCGGCCTTCTGGGCGACGGCGTCGAGCAGGTCGAAGTCACTCATGGGTTCTCGATCTCCTGAAAGTGGGAAAAGGGAAGCACAGGGACACGAACACAGACACCGGCCGCTAAAACAGGTTTGGCGGCTGCGAGGACGTCGAGTTCATCGGGCATTCCCGCCGCTTGGTCGCTGCCATGACCAACGGTGACTATGCGATGGTGATCTCCGAGGTGACGCTGCTCGAACTGGAGAACGCTACGGCGGCCCGGGTCGACGTCCTCGTGAGTTGGAGCTTCAAGCACATCGTGAACCTGTGTCGCATCCGCGGCGACGACCAGCTCCATCTCGCTGGTCATGCTCCTGCTCCCGGCTGTCCGCGCCTGAGAGTGTTCCTGCGGGGCCGATCCACGAGTAGGTCGCCAACCTGGGCCGCAATCCGTCGAAGTCCTGGGCGACCATCTGCCGGAGCCGGTTTGAGTCCCTGAGCGTCTGCGGGTCGACACCTTTGGTCGCCTGCTGAGCCTGTTCGACAAGGACATCCAGTTCCTGGCTGCTCCGAATGCTCAGCCGCCGGAAGCACTTGATGAACTCCCGGAGATTTCCGGCCGCCGAGATGCCGACGACGGGGAGATTTGGCGGTTCGCGATCGCTGGCGGCTGGTGCATCGTGACAAAAGACGAAGACTTCGCGCTTCGTCACCGGACGGAACCCGGCGGCCCTCACATTGTCTGGTTGCCAATCGGCACCAGCACCAACCCGACGCTGTTTCAGTGGCTGGAGCCACTTTGTGTCGGTATCGTCCGATAACTCCGGATGGGGCAAGGGCTGGTTGAAGGTGGCGAGCGGCCGAAGCACTGACACCCAGACTCCATCACCGGCGCCGACGTTTCACCCGCACGCGTGCGTGCACGAGGGGTGTTTCTATTGCCTGCCGACGGGACGAGCATCCCGGGGAGCTGACAACAAAAAACACGGACGCGGTGAGTTACGATACGACGGCAAACGGCCCACCCGCCGTGCCGGCACCTCATCCATCCGGCGCCGATGTGGCCCGCGCGGCATCCACATGCTGGAGCAGGTTCACCTTCTGCCAGATTTTCTGGCACAGGCCGGTGGTCAGGTCTTCAATCTCGGCGACCGCCTCCAGGACCACGGGGTCGTCGAACCACTGCACGTAGACCGCCGCCACCTTGCCTGTCAGGGAGAGCAATTCCGAGCAGTAATCGAGATATCGGTTCAATTCGAAGGCCGTCATCGTCTCCTGCGGCGATGCCTTTGTGCTCGAGTAGCGATCGAGCAGGCGTTCCGGATCCTTCGTCAACTGATGCATGTCGATCACGTGCGCCACGCTCCTGAGTTCATGGAGTGCCCGCAGGGCCCGAGACCGTTTCAGCCGCCGCTCCCACCCGATCACGAACAGGAGGCCGGCGCCGATGAGCACCGCCTCGCTGAGTCCGGCTTCGGAGGTCTGGATGATCTCCATCATCTCCACGCGCCTGCACCGCAGGCCGGAGGAGGCCACGGCCAGGCAGATGGCCGCCACGAGCAGGGCGACCAGCAGCCATGAAAGGGCGCGGATCGCCACGATCGGGCGGCCAAAGCCCGCCGCGCGCTCGGCGGCGGCCCGGCTCGTGAGCAGCAGTTCGTTGCCGATGCGCGCCAAGCCCGATCCGGGAAACCGGGCATCGATGCGGTTTTTCAGCCGCTCGATGGTCTCGACGATCCGGGAGGCTTCGAGCACGTGACCGGGCATCTTCCCGTGGTCTCTCCGAAGACAGCAGCGGTGGATCGAGGATCAGGTGGCGAGCAAAAGAATATTTCGGTCAGTCGCCCCGTCGCAACCGCGTGCCGGTCGATCACGGGTGCGGCCGAAGCTGGGGCCGATCCAGCAGATCCTGACACATGAGCCTGTGCCGCCACATACGCGCTGGAATCTCACCATCGCGAGCGCCGGGCCGTCACGGGGCCCGGCGGCGGGCCACGGGAGAGACGTCTTCGAGGCGAAACTCCTTCCGGCTCAACGCCTCGTAGTGGTGCCCGATGTCGATCTGGGCCCCCTCGGTGACCCGCCTGCCCTGCTCGTCGAGGCGGGCGTTCATCGTCGCCTTCTTGCCGCTGCGGCAGATGGTCTTGATCTCGATGATGTTGTCGGCCCAGGCGAGCAGATACTTGCTGCCCTCGAACGGCTCGCCCTGGAAGTCGGTGCGGATGCCGTAACAGAGCACCGGAACCCCGAGCCGGTCGCAGACCTGCGTGAGCTGCAGCACCTGCAGCGGCGTGAGAAACTGCGACTCGTCGATCAACACGCAGTGCACCGGCCCGTCGTGCTGGGCACGCCGCACCGCCTCGTGGAAATCGTAGGCCTCGTCGAAGGCGATCGCCTCCGCCGTGAGACCGATCCGGGAATGGATCAGGTGTGCGCCGCTCCGGCTGTCGATCGCCGGCGTGTACAGCAGGGCACGCATGCCCCGCTCCTGGTAGTTGTGCGCCGATTGGAGAAGCGTCGTGCTCTTCCCGGCGTTCATGGCGGAGTAGTAGAAGTAAAGCTGGGCCATCGGGTGCCTGCCGCAGGGATGTCGCGTGACCGGTTCGAGCCGGCCTCGCCGGAAGATTGTCAGCGGCTGCCCGGCGGGCGACCAGCCCTGCGGCGCGACGTGCGGGTGCCGCCCGCCCCGGGAAGGTCGATCCCGTGGGCGAGCAGCTGCCGCTCCACGTGCGCGACCCAGCCGCGATTGGCCAGTGGGCTGGCGGGGCTGGGGTGCAGGATGCTCACGACCGGCACCCCGCCGGCTCCCACGGCGGCTGAGGCCCGACGCATCGCGAAGCTGCCCACGCCGATGATCCGCGCGGGGTCGCACCACGCCACGAGCCGGCGCAGGGCCTCGTCGCAGCACTCGAACAGCGGCTCCTGCTCCGCCGCCGTGAGCTTGTCGGGGGTGCGATTTCGGCCCGAATCCTCCATGAACACGAGTGGGCAGTAGTTCGCCACCAGGAACCGCCTGCCGAAGGCCTCGGCCGAGCCGAAGCGCTCCTTCGCCCAGCCCCAAAACCGGCGGCCGCTCACTTCGCTCCGCGTGCAGGCGAAGCCCTCGATCGGCCGCTTGGGATGCACGTGTGGCGGCTGATCCACGCGTTCCTCGATCCCCAGAAAATCCCGCACGTGCCGGACCTCGCCGAACGGCACCCCGGTCTGGGCCATGCCCCAAGGCCCCGGATTCATGCCCAACAGCAGGGCGTCGATTCCCTGCCGCGCATACCGTGCGAGATACGCCTCGTGCGGCCTCCGCGCGTAGATCAGCGGGTTGTAGGTGCAGGCGGTCGGACCGCGAAACACGAGCCCGTCAACCTCCCGCGCCAGCCAGCGTGAGATCGCGATCGGCTTCATGCCATGGTTTCCGAGTGTGAATCGCGACGGCGGGGGATCACGTGCCGCAGAACGTGCGATAGGGTCCGCAGCCCGGCGGCGGCCCGCCGCGGTAGGGCTGGTTGGTCGCCGTCTCCACGAATGGCTCCCGGAGCGCGGCCAGCAGCCGCTCGAACGGCGCCAGGTCGCCGGCAGCGGCGGCCCCGAGCGCCTCCTCCACGCGGTGGTTGCGGGGAATCACCACGGGGTTCGTCCGACGCAGGATCTCCACGGCACCAGCCCGGCCGCGGGGCTCCCGATCGAGTCGGGCCAGCCACGAGGCCCGCCACTCGCGGAGCCGGGCATCACCGTCACGAGTCGCCCCCGATTCGGCGGCCGCCACCCGGGCGAGCCCTGCAAACGTCTCGGTGTGGTCCGCCCGCGTCTCCCGCATCCAGTCGCGAAGCGCGGCGAAGAGTTGCTCGTCACCCGCCTCGGCGGTGGTCAGGCCGAGCTTGGCCCGGGCGCCGGCGAGATGATGCCGCTGGAATCGTTCGGGAAATGCATCGAGCACGCCCCGCACGGTCGCCACAGCCCGCTCCGCGCCGCCCCGCACCAAGGGCAGCAGGCTCTCGGCGAGCCGGGCCAGGTTCCAGTGGGCGATCGCCGGCTGATTGCCGTACGCGTAGCGGCCCTGCCGGTCGATGGAGCTGAACACCGTGGCCGGATCGTGGGCGTCGAGAAAGGCGCAGGGGCCGTAGTCGATCGTCTCGCCTGACACCGCCATGTTGTCGGTGTTCATCACGCCGTGCACGAAGCCCAACTGCTGCCACTGGGCGATCAGCCGGGCCTGCCGGCCAATCACCCGCCGCAGGAACTCGAGTGCTTTCTGTGGGTGGTCCACCAGATCCGCATCGTGCCTGGCGATGGTGTAGTCGGCCAGGTGCCGCAAGGTGTCGTTGTCTTGCTGGGCCAGCAACAACTGGAACGTTCCCACCCGCAGGTGACTGGCGGCGACGCGAATGAGCACCGCCCCGGGCAAGGGGCCTTCGCGGAAGACGACGTCGCCGGTCGTCAGCACTGCCAGGCTGCGTGTCGTGGGAACTCGCAGGGCCTGCATCGCCTCGCTGATGAGGTATTCGCGCAGCATCGGTCCCAACGCGGCCCGGACATCGCCGCGGCGCGAGTAGGCGGTCGGTCCCGAGCCTTTCCACTGCAGGTCGTACCGCGCCCCGCCGGGAGTGACCTGTTCCCCCAGTAAGATCGCCCGGCCATCCCCCAGCAGCGAGAAGCCCCCGAATTGATGACCGGCATACGCCTGGGCGATGGGATCGGCCTGGGGGGGCAGCCGCCGGCCCGAGAGCACCTCGGCCAGGTCGGTCTCGGGCAGTCCGTCGAAGTCGAGCCCCAGTTCGCGCGACAGCCCGGCGTTCAGCAGCACCACGCGGGGCTGAGGAAACTGCAGCGGGCGTGAGCGGCGAAAGAGCCCGGGGGGGAGCCGGGTGTAGGAATTGTCGAGGTTCCAACCCCGTCCGACTGGAGACAACGCCTCGGCAACCGTGGTCGACAAACCTGCACTCCCCAAAACGCCAAACCGGTCACCCCTCCCGAACCCCGGCCCCTCTCGACCCACGTCCCGCCAGACAAGATGACTCATCCCTCATCTTAGACGCCGCGCCCCGTGGCGACGAACCTACTGGTTCGTCAGCCCAAAGTCCCGAGAGAATCCAATCGGCAGCACCCAAAACCAACCTCTGCCAAGAACCAGAGATTCCACAAGGCCAGAAAGCACCGCGTTCGGTTGAAGAGTTGCGGTCGGTCCGTGGTGACGAACCTATTGGTTTGTCATCCC
>JBJTQP010000043.1:0-17762 GCA_046075685.1 Planctomycetaceae bacterium
ACCTGCTCCCAGACCTGCTCCCAGACCTTCTTCACGACCTGCGGCCCGCATGCCGTTCCTCCATCCCGTTGGTTTCCGGGCCTGATGCCCGGCCGACCCGTCGGCCAGAGTGCAGCGGCCGCCGACATCCATCACTGTATACTGTTGACGGATTCGGGAGTCGCCGACCGGTTGGGGAGCCCCGACGCCGGCGGGCGTCCCTGCGGCACGCTCTGGAGATCGCCCATGCCCAACTCGCTCGACCCGTATCGGGAAGCGCTCGTGGTGGAGCAGCACACCGTGTGGCCGCCCGAGTGCGACGACTGGTCCACGACAGACAAGGTCCGGGCCGAGGCGCTCCTGCACGCCAGCCCCGGGGAGGCTGCCGACCTCGATTACGTGCGGCAGCACACGGGATTTGCACGGGTCATCACCGTCACCGCGGCCGACCTCGATCGCGTCGCCGCCGCCCGGCCGTGAACACGATCCGCCTCCGGCTGCCGCCTGCCGGCTCGGGTCCGGGCAGCGACCGCTCCTATGACATCGTCTGCGGCGCCGGCCTGTTGGACACCGTGGGCGGCAGGGTGCGAAGCACCGGCAGCACCAGAGCGGTCGTGGTGGCTGACGCCGCCGTCGCAGACTCGCATGCCGCCCGGGTCGTGGCCAGCCTGCACAACGCCGGTGTCGAGGCGTCGCTGGTGACGGTCCCGTCCGGCGAATCATCGAAGAGCGTGACAGCCGCGGCCCGCCTCTGGGAGTCGCTGGCCGGTCTGGCAGCCGATCGCCGCACGCAGGTGGTCGCCGTCGGTGGCGGCGTGGTCGGCGATCTGGCTGGCTTCGTGGCTGCCACCTTCGCCCGTGGGCTCGGCGTCTGGCAGGTGCCGACCACCCTGGTGGCCCAGGTGGACAGCGCCATTGGCGGGAAAACAGGCCTGAATCTCGATGCGGGCAAGAACCTGGTCGGGTGTTTCTGGCAGCCGGTCGGGGTTGTTGCTGACATCGCCACCCTGGCGACCCTGCCCGACCGCGAGTTTGTCAGCGGGCTCGCCGAGGTGGTGAAGTACGGCATGATCCTGGATGCCGACTTCTTTGTCTGGCTCGAGAAAAATGCCGAGTTGCTGGTGAGCCGGCAGCCTGACGCCCTCGCCCATGCCGTCACCCGGTCCGCCGCCCTGAAGGCGGCCGTGGTGGAACAGGATGAGCGTGAAACATCCGGCCTGCGGGCCGCCCTGAACTACGGCCATACGTTCGCCCATGCCTACGAGACCGTGGCGGGATACGGCACGCTTCTGCACGGTGAGGCGGTGGCCATCGGCATGGCACGGGCCGCCAGGCTGGCCGAGTCGATGGGCCGGATTCCAGGCGATATCGTGCTCCGGCAGGATCGGCTGCTCGAGGCCATGCGGCTTCCTGTCGTACCGCCAGCCTTCCTCTGCCAGCCAGAGAAGCTCCTTGACGTGATGCGTCGCGACAAGAAGACGCTCGACGGCCGGTTGCGATTCGTGCTCCCCTCGCGAATCGGTCACGTCGAGCTTGTCGAGCGGGTCGATTCAGCCGTGGTTCACAGGCTGCTCCTCGGCTGACCTGCGGCATCACCGAAGGCTGCCACTTCCTCCCGGCCTTCGTGGACCGCCCCGTCCGACTCGCCTGCTCCGAGGTGGAGCGATTCGCACCACCCCTGGTCGCTCCGCCCCAGCAGCTGGAGCGAATCGCCCCACCCCCCTGGGGCGATTCGCTCCACCCCCCTCTCCCCCGCCCTGACGGAAATCGCTTTTTTCATCGGAAAAAGCTGCTTTTCTGGAATTCCGCGCCCATGCCGCGGATGTGGCACGCGACGTGCATTTGGTTTCAGTCGTCGGCGTTGTGCTTCTCGACTCTCTGCCACATGGCCTTCGGCCGTGTGACCGACAAGTCGACCGAAGCCACCGTGGACGTGCGTCCATCTTGGTTCCTGTCCAGTTGGTTCCTGTCTAGTCGGATCTCACCCCGAGGAGACCGCTCATGAATCCCGTTCACGTCGTCAGTTCGGCCACACGGCCGGGCGGCGCGTGCTGGGCTCTCACGCAGGCTGACGTCCTGCTCTGTGCCCTGCCCATCGCCTTCTTTCTATCCATCGTGTCCCTGGTCTGACCGCGCGGTCAGAGCATCCACCCCCAGTTACGACAGTCACCCCCCATCACGAGTTGCATCACATGATTCTCCGTCTTTTCCAGCCATCCGCCCGTTCGGTTCGTGTTTCGTCCTCGCTGATCGTCAGCTGCCTGATGGCGGTGATGGTGGTGGTCGTGGTCGTGGTCGGCTGAGCCGTCCGCGAACGTGTCTCCGTCGGGTCATCTCGTGTCGATTCGGAATCACAACGTCTTCTCATCGCACCTTTGTGGAACCAGCCATGCGTCACTCGCTCAGTTTTCTCGCCTTCCGCTCGCCGTGGTCGGTGTCGCTCACGACGTCCCTGCTGACCTCGCTCGTCGTGGTTCAGGGCGTTGCCCAGGCGGGTGACATCGCCGCACGACGGACATCCGACTCGTCCTTCTCCAGCAGCGTCGTCGGCGATCTCGCCGTGATGAACGATCTGGAGCCCCTGGCGCAGATCGCCGGCATGCAGCAGGGCTCGCTGACCGCTTCGTTCGACCCGGCTGCTCCGCAGCCCGCGGCCGCCGACCCTGGCATTCGAGCCTCGGTGCCGGCGTCCGACCGCTCCAAGGCGATGGCTGACGGAGGCGAGATGTTCGCGGCTTCCAAGACCGTGCTCCCGCTCCTCGTCGCCGACATGGAACCGGTCGTCAGCCCGGTGTCCAGGCCGATGGCTGGCCGGCTCGTCGGTGCCCGTCCGACGCTGCCCCTTTCCTACCGCGTTCCGGGAAACGCCCTGCCGCTCACCCGTCTCCCGAACAACTGATCTGCACCAGGTTCACGGCGTCATTCCTGACTTTCAGGCAACCGTTCACGTCTCACTCACCAAGAAAGTTCCTTCCATGGACTCTGCAAGCTCTCTGCGGTCGATGGGCATCAACGAGATCGTCGTCGTCGACGCGACATGCGACCGATACGGCGACTTCGTGCAGGCTGCCCAGTCCGGGGATGTCGGGCTGCACTTCTGCGTGGACGGCCGCTCGGCCGTGCGGCTCTCCCGCCGCTTCCGCGCCGACGTCTGGCTCGTCGCTTCGGAGCTGCCGGACATGTCGGGATTCGACCTTCTCGACATGCTCTCGCCCCACGTTCTCCAGGGCGGCGTGGATCCGCTGCTGTCGGGCTCGCGGATCTCGCTCGGCCGTGTCGGTCACGGCATGAAGTCGGGCATTTTCATCGTGTCAGATTCCTACCGGCTCGAGGATGAGCAGCGGGCGCTGGCGTCGGGCGTGGCGGGCTACCTCGTTCGTCCCATCACGCTCGACGTGATCCGGGCGACGCGTCTGCCCACCACGGATCGTGCCGCCGCGGCTGTTTCCTGAGTTGCCCCCCCTGCCCCCTCACACAGTTCCTTTCCCGCACAGTTCAGTCGCCACACAGTTCAGCCCCCGAGCCTTTCATGGCTGGGTTTTGACCAAGGAGATCGTCCCATGAGTCCTGCCACGCCCTTTGACTCCTTCGCCGGCACCGTGCCCAGCGTGGTCGTCGTGGATCCGCAATTCGAGGCCTATGCGACCCTGGCGGCGAGTGCGCGTCTCGGCAGGATGCAACTGCACCTTCGGTCGGGAGGCAATGACGCCCTGCGGCTCAGCCGCCGGATTCACGTCGATGCCTGGATCGTGGCTGCCGAACTCGACGACATGTCCGGTCATGACCTCGTCGAGCTTCTCAAGGGCGAGGCCAACGGTGCGCCGGTGGCGATGGTGGTGGATTCAGGAGCCGGACGTCGCCGCGCCATCGAATCGACGACGGCCGTCGAAGCCGGAGCCGATGTCACGCTCTCGCATCCGATCAGCCTCGCCGACCTGGAGCGTCTGCTCGGAATGCCCAGCGAGGAGCGGGCCTTGGAGTTTCCCTCCCAGGGCCGCGCGAAGCCGTTCATCACGGTGCCCGTGGGCATTGGAGCGGCAGTGATCGCGATCGCGGTGCTGATGATCGGTTGATCGATCATCAGCGATTCCCGTCAGAGCATCCCGGCGCGGAGAGGGCCATGATTCGCCGGGGCTGGCTGGTGCTGTGGCCGTTTTTGGCTGCCGCGCTCATCTCCGCGGCCGGCCCGTCGATGGCAGAGGCCGGAGGAGTCGGGATCCCACCGGTGGGTGTTGGTCGGGTTCTTGACCCCTCGGTCACGGTGGACGCCTCGTCGGGCGACGTGAACCTCGACGCCGACACGCCGCTGGCGACGTTCGGATCGGCCCCGGGGGAGGTCGATCCATCGGTAGCCGCCACCACCACGGTTGGCGGCTTCACGTTCGACCTGAATGTCTTCCTCGGGGCCGACGCCTACTACGACCACGCCACGCCGATCATCGGCCAGAACACCGTGACGACGAATCTGGAGGCGGGCTATCTCTGGAACGGCCACGAGACGCTCCAGCACGTGGCCACAGGCACCACGACCTTCGTCTCGGGCACCTCGGCCTGGGGTGGTTCGTCGGTGGCGGCGAAATACGACCGCCATGCGACCTGGGCGTCGATGCTGATCGGCGGCCGGCAAACCGTGGGCGGTGGCGTGTATCAGGACGGCATCGCGTTCGGCACCGACCTCCGGTCCGCGGCGCTCGCCTCCAGCTGGTCCTCACCGGCCTATGCGCTAAGTTTCAGCCTCACCACCGAGTCGTTCCTCGTTCCCTACCAGCGGACCTTCGGCGTGGC
Source organism: Planctomycetaceae bacterium (assembly GCA_046075685.1). Taxonomy (GTDB): domain Bacteria; phylum Planctomycetota; class Planctomycetia; order Pirellulales; family UBA1268; genus QWPN01. The sequence goes on from JBJTQP010000043.1 coordinate 4,765, forward strand.
CGACGTGGTGAACTCGAGCTACGCTTTCACGGATCCCGCCGGCACGAACGGCTTATCGGTGGTGATGGACGCCTACGCGTTCCAGGCTCCGCTCACGACCTACGTCGTCAGCGCCGGCAACGCCGGCCCGGCGTCGAACACCATCGGCTCACCTGGCTCCGCCTACAACGCGATCACGGTCGCGGCCCTGACCAACGCCAACACCTTCGACACCGTGGCCGGTTTCAGCAGCCGTGGCCCCCAGTCCTTCGGCTACCTCACGGCGTCGGGCTCCGTGGTCATCCCCGGCGTCCGGGCGGCGGTCGACATCTCGGCCCCCGGGGCCTCCCTGGTCAGCGGCTTCTGGGGCGGGCAGGCCGGCGGCAACAACCCCACGCTCAGCAGTTCGACGAACCAGGGCACGCAGCCGAACGACTATTCACTGGGCATCGCGGGCACGAGTTTCGCGTCGCCTCTGGTGGCGGGTGGGGCGGCACTGGTGGCCAGCGCCGCCAAGACGCTGCCCGGACTGGCGTCCAACCCCGATGCCGCCCAGAGCGTGGTGGTGAAGTCGCTGCTGCTCACCGGCGCCGACAAGACGACCGGTTGGTCGAACGGCCAGCAGGCCGTGACCGTCGGCGGCACCTCCTACGTCCGCACCACACAGTCGCTCGATTACGCCGCCGGAGCCGGCCGCATGAACCTGGCGACGACCTTCGGGCTCCAGGTCAACGGGCAACGCGACGTCGTCGGCACGGGCACCGGCGGTCTCGGCAGCGTGGCGATCACGGGCTGGGATTACGGCAACGCCGTGGTCGGCGCGACCAATGACTACGTGATCGACGCGGTACTCACCGGCAGCACGACGCTGACCGCGACGCTCGACTGGCTGCGATGCCGCTCCTTCGACTACGCCACCACCGCCTACGCGGACGTGGCCCAGGCGAACCTCAACCTTTCCATCTGGGAACTCGGTGGCGGAAACGCCTTCACGACGCTCGTGGCCCGGTCCGAGAGTCTCTACAACCTCGTCGAACACCTCTCGTTCACGCTGCCCCGCTCCAGCCGCTACGGACTGCGGGTGGAGTATCCCTTCAACACCTTCGACACCAGCACGGGTGCGGTCTGGGGCACGGTCGCGTATCCGCAGGAATACGCCGTGTCCTGGTCGGCGGTGCCCGAGCCGTCGCTGGCGATGGCGAGCCTGGCCGCCGCCGGGATCGGCACGCTGATCCGCCGTCGGCCGGCTCGCTGACGGCCGCGTGGTCACCAGCGGCCTTCGACGGCGATGCCGCCGAGGTCGGCCATGGGCAGGGGCACGACTCTGACCTCCATGCCGGCGAAGTGGGCCTCCGTCATGCTCACCGCCCGCGAACTCGCCCAGGCGAGGTACCAGCCGAGGAACACCTGCGACGGGTAGTGGGCGTTGTCCGTCATCCGCGAGAAGCCCACGAAGGTGGAGCAGACGTACAACGTGCCCTTGAGGAGCGGGCTCTCCACCATGTCGGCGGCGGCCAGGAAGGGGATCGCCCCGACGAACGCGTGTCCGCTGACCCCGTTGTTGTCGTTGAAGAACTGCCAGTGGCTGCCGCGGCCGTCGGAAGGTCTGCCCGCGCCGGTGGCCAGTTGCAGCACGTAGAGCGGCGGCGCACCCACCACGAACATGCGCAGCGACCGCGATCCCCACTCGCCGACCACATCGCCGAAGGGGTTTCCCTCGAACACCAGCCCGGTGGCCGCCGCGACCCCAAACACGGGCAGGACGTAGCGACCCTCCCCGATGTCCTTGCAGCCGGAAAAGAACGTGCCCAGACCGGTCGGCTCCACGCCCCGCTGCCAGGCGGACTGCATGGTGTCGTCGAAGCCCGTGTTGGCCATGAGCGCCCCGGCGCCGAATGCCGCCGACAGGCAGACCAGGCCCTCGCAATCATAGAAAGAGGTGTAGTCATTCCAGACCTTGTGGCCCGCGCGGGAGAGCCGGGGAAACCGGCTCCGGGTCCAGGGCAGCTCCGCCGGGGCCGGGGCCAGCATGTCCTGCCGGTCGAGGGGCGGCAAGGCGTAGATCGGGTCGCTGAGCGGGGCGAGTTGGGCGGCGAACCGCAGGCTCACGTCCTCGCTGGCAGCCGCGGCCTGCCAGTCGCCGACGAGTTCGATCCCCTCACCGCCCGCAGCCGAACCACTGAGCGACTGTGTCTCGATGGCGGCGTCGAGCCGGGCGCCATCCACCGCCGGTGTGATGCGGACGATCGCCCGTTGCCGCCGCGGCGGCCACGTCTCGACCGCGAGGCCGGCGGGCTCGACCCAGGCCGATTCGAGGATGCCCGGGCGGCCCGTGACGAAGTCGGGCTCCATTGCCTGCGCGATGGGCCAGTCTGCCGCGACCATCGCCACGGTCCGCCTCCACAGATCGGCACCGTCGTCCACCGCCACGATCGCCCCTGCGGCGACTGCACGACAGGCGGCACCCGCCGCGACGATCAGGCAGACGACGGCCACCAGCGGCCTGCGTCGCAGACCGTGCGGCAAGCCTCGGGGCGGCGATGTCACGGACGAAATCATGGAAGCCGCGAACTGTCCCAGCCGCTCCCACGGGGAACAAGGCGGGTTTCATGACCGCCACGAAGGATCCCCCTTGCCAGACGCTCCGCGGACACTGCACGAGGGCACCGGGGCCGCCACCGGATCACCCCGCTTTGGTATCCTGCCCCGTCCCCCCGGAACCCGCGTCGCCGTGCCAGCCCCGCCGCCTTCCCACGTCGACCCGCGGATCGCCGAGGTGCTCACGCGATGGTGGGGATTCGATACGCTGCGGCCCCTGCAGGCCGAGGCCATCGGCGCCGCCCTCGCCGGTCGAGACTCGCTGGTCGTGATGCCCACGGGTGGTGGCAAGAGCCTCTGCTACCAACTGCCGCCGCTGGTCAGCGAGACGACCGACGTGGTCATCTCGCCGCTGGTGGCGTTGATGAAGGACCAGGTCGACGCGCTGGAGGCGATCGGCTATCCGGCCGCGGCCTTGCACGGGGGAATGTCGCAGGAGGAGCGGTCCCGCGTCCGCGATCAGCTCGCCGCCGGTGAGCTGCGGCTGTTGTTCGCGGCGCCGGAACGGCTCGTGAACACGGGGCTCCTCGACCTCCTCGCCCGCGTGGGAGTCAAGCGCTTTTCGATCGACGAAGCCCACTGCATCAGCCACTGGGGACACGACTTCCGGCCGGAGTACCGGCAACTGGAACTGCTTCGCGACCGCTTCCCGGCGGCAAGCGTGCACGCCTTCACCGCCACCGCCACTCCCCGGGTCCGCGACGACATCGCCCGCCAGCTGCATCTCCGCGATCCGGTGCAGCTCGTCGGCACCTTCGACCGGCCGAACCTCGTGTATCGCGTGATTCCGCGGACAGACCGGGTCGCCCAGACGCTCGCCGTGCTCGGCCGGCACCGCGGCGAAGCCTCGATCGTGTACTGCATCTCGCGAAAGGAGACCGAGCGGCTCGCCGAGCGGCTCGCGGCTGAAGGGCTGCTCGCCCGCCCGTACCACGCGGGCCTCGACGCGAAGGAGCGGCACAGGACGCAGGAGGCCTTCACCCGCGAATCGATCGACGTCGTGGTCGCGACCGTCGCCTTCGGCATGGGCATCGACCGTTCCGACGTGCGGCTCGTGCTCCACACGTCGCTGCCCAAGAGCCTGGAGGCCTACCAGCAGGAGACCGGACGGGCCGGCCGCGACGGCCTCGCCGCCGAGTGCGTCCTGCTCTATTCATCGGCCGACGTCTTCAGCTGGGAGTCGCTGGTGCGGAAGAGCGCCACGGAGTCGGAGCTCGAGCCCGACGAGCAGGAGCGGCTGGTCGCCGCGCAGATGGATCACCTGCTCGCGATGCGCCGGTATGCCCAGGCGGCCCGCTGCCGTCATGCGGCGCTTTCGGAGTATTTCGGTCAGCCCTATCCGGCCGCCACGTGCGGCGCCTGCGACGTGTGCCTCGGCGAGACCGACAGCCTGCCGGACGCCACGGTGACGGCCCAGAAGATCCTTTCCTGCGTCGCCCGGGTGCGGGAGCGATTCGGGGTGCGGCACGTCTGTGAGGTGCTCCGCGGGGCGAAGACCGACGCCGTGATCCGCCACGGGCACGACCAGCTCTCCACGTTCGGCCTGCTCGCGGCGGTCGACCAGCGGGCCGCGGAGAACCTCGTCCACCAGCTGCTCGACCAGCAACTCCTGTCGCGAACCCCGGGCGACCGGCCCGTCGTGGTGCTCAACGAGCGGTCGTGGGAGGTGCTCAAGGGGGCCCGGGAGGTGGTGCTGCTGGAACCGCGGGCCGGAAAAGCCAAGGCCCCGAAGGCCGACGCGGACGACTGGCAGGGCGTCGACCGCGGCCTCTTCGAGCGGCTCCGCCGCTGGCGGCGGCGGATCGCCGAGGCCCGCGGGAAACCGGCCTGGACGATCCTCGACGACAAGGCGCTGCGGGCGATCGCCCGCGAACGGCCCGCCACGCTCGCCGCGCTGCTGCGCTGCAAGGGAATCGGCGAGAAGCGGCTCGCCGACTTCGGCGCCGCGATCCTCGACCTCGTCACCGGAAAGGACGACGCATGACCCCGACCACCGCGCTGCACCGTCTCGGGCAGAGCCTCTGGCTCGACACCATCACGCGGACCATGCTCGACGACGGCACGCTTGCCCGCTCCATCGCCGACCTCTCGGTCACCGGCCTCACGAGCAACCCCACGATCTACAACCTCGCCCTCAAGGGCAGCACCGCCTACGACGCTTCGATCACGGCGGCGGCGCGGCAGGGCATCGACCGCGAACGCCTGTTCTTCGGCCTGGCCATCGACGATCTCACCCGGGCTGCCGACCTGTTCCGTCCCGTCCACGACCGCACCGGCGGCCTTGACGGCTGGGTGTCGCTCGAGGTGTCGCCGCACCTGGCCTATGACGCGGCCGCGACCCTCGCCGCCGCCCAGGAACTGTTCGCCAGGGCGGCGCGGCCCAATCTGTTCATCAAGATCCCGGGCACTCCGCAGGGCCTGCGGGCGATCGAGGAGGCGATCTTCGAGGGCGTGCCGGTGAACGTCACGCTCCTGTTCAGCTGCGACCACTACCGCGCCGCCGCCGAGGCCTATCTCCGCGGAATCGAGCGGCGGATCGACGCCGGGCTCTCACCCCGCGTGGCGAGCGTGGCGTCTCTGTTCATCAGTCGCTGGGACGCCGCATCGGCCGCCGACCTGCCGCCCCACCTGAAGAACACCCTGGGCATCGCGATCGGCGCGGAGGCCTACGCGGCCTACCGCGCCATCCTCGCGTCGGACCGCTTCCAGCGGCTGGCCAACTTCGGCGCGCTCCCCCAGCGGCTGCTCTGGGCGAGCACCGGCACCAAGGATCCGGCCCTCTGCGACCACCTCTACGTGCGGGCTCTGGCGGCCCCGCACACCATCAACACCATGCCGGAGCCGACGCTGCGGGCCTTCGCAGATCACGGCACGCTCGGCGGCACGCTCTCGCCGGGTGGCGGCCAGTCGTCGCGGACGCTGTTCGAGATCACCCGCGCGGGCGTGGACGTCGTCGCCCTCGGCGACCAACTCCAGGCGCAGGGGGCCGCCGCCTTCGTGAAGAGCTGGGACGAGCTCCTGCAGGTGATCGCCGCCAAGGCCGCATCGTGAGGCGGGTTGCACGGCAGCGGACCGCGTGAGTGCCACCCCGCGGTCGTGCCCTCGCGATCCCGCCGCGGCTGGGTGCACCGGGTCCGCCCGCGCCGTCAGCCCTCGCCCAGGTAGGCGTCGCGGACACGGCGATCCGAGGCCAGCTCGATCCCGCCGCCGGTCAGCGTGATCCGCCCGGTCTCGAGCACGTAGCCGCGGGTGGCCAGTTTGAGGGCCGCGCGGGCGTTCTGCTCGACGAGCAGCACGCCGATGCCGCGGGCCGAAAGACTGGAGATCACCTCGAACACCTTCGCCACGATCAGCGGCGCGAGCCCCAGCGAGGGCTCGTCGAGGAGCAGGAGCCGGGGACGGCCGACCAGGGCGCGGGCGATGGCGAGCATCTGCTGCTCGCCGCCGGAGAGCGTGCCGCCGAACTGGTCCATGCGGGCGCCGAGCACGGGAAACAGGCCGCAGGCCTCGTCGATGTCGCGGCGAAGCTGCACGCGATCGGACTGGGTGAAGCCGCCGAGCTCGAGGTTCTCCCGGACGGTCAGCCGCGGGAAGATCCGCCGGCCCTCGGGGGCATGGCCGATGCCGAGCCGCATCACCTGGTGCGGCCTGAGGCCCGCGAGCGGCTCGCCGGCGAACCGGATCGAGCCGCCGCGAAGCGGCACCACGCCCGAGATCGCGGTGAGCAACGTCGTCTTCCCGGCGCCATTGGCACCGATCAGGGCCACCAGTTCCCCGTCGTCGACGTCGAGGGAAACGCCGTCGAGGGCGCGGATGGGCCCGTAGGCCGCCACGAGGTCACGAACTTCCAGCAGCGACATCGCGGCTCACGCCTCCCCGCCCAGGTAAGCCTCGATCACCCGCTCGTCTCGGCGAACGTCGGCCGGCGTGCCCTCGGCGATCTTCACGCCGTGGTCGAGGACGGCGATCCGGTCGCTCACCCGCATCACGACGTTCATGTGGTGCTCGATCAACAGCACGGTCACACCCCGCTCGCGGATCCGCTCCACGAGGGCCGCGAGCTCGGCAGTCTCAGCCGGATTCATGCCCGCGGCGGGCTCGTCGAGCAACAGCAGCTCGGCACCGGTCGCGAGGGCGCGGGCGATCTCCAGCCGTCGCTGATCTCCGTAGGGGAGCTCACCCGCGATCCGATTCGCGGCGGCGGCAAGCCCCACGAACTCGAGCTCCCGCATGGCCCGGGCTCGCGCCGCGGTCTCGGCCCGCAGGCTGGCCGGCGTGCGAATCAGCATCGCCGGCACGCCGCCGCGGATGGTGCGATCGAGCCCGATGAGCACGTTCTCCAGCACGGTCATGTTGGAGAACAGGCGGATGTTCTGGAATGTCCGCGAGATGCCCGAACGGGCCACGACGTGCGGCGAACGGCGGCCCCGCCTCCACACGGCCAGCGTACCCGCCATCCCGAGCAGCCCGCCGAACAGGAAGCCGAGGATGCCCCGCCAGCGGATCCGAGCCTTGCCGGCGGCAAGGCGGTCGAGCAGCCGCTCGTCGACCGTGATCGCCGAGGCGGCGGCCGTCCCGCTCCGCTCGTTGTCGGAGGCATCCGGCACCGTGCCCGGCCCCGCCCGGCGGGCCGTCACCTGCGCCTGGAGCTGATTGCGGACGGCCCGGGCCTCCTCGAGGTCGCGTTTGATCGCCAGCACGTCGCCGCCGTCGGCGCTCACCACCCGCCACTTGCCGGCCATCTGGTCGATGGCGAGTTCGGCGCGAAAGTACCCCCGCAGCCGATCGAGGGCGCCGGCCACGGTGAAGGGTTCGCCGGTGAGCATGCCCCGCTTCACCACCGCCAGCCAGAGCCGATCGACGTCCACCGCGGCCAGGGCGAAGAGCAGACCGGTGAGCAGGCCGAGGCCGAGGGCCGACCAGAACACCCGTGGCGTGAACGCCCGCTCGAGCCGCCGGCCGTGAAGCCGCACGCTCCCCGAACTCGGCTCGTAGATCCCGCTGATGCAGTTGAAGGCCGTCGTCTTGCCCGCCCCGTTGGGGCCGATCACCGACACGACCTTGCCTTCCGGCACCTCGAGGTCGAGCTCCGAGACGGCCACGAGGCCGCCGAACCGGATGGTGAGCCGGTCGACGTCGAGCAACGGCTGGGCCGCGAGCGACCGGATTCCGGCGGCCTCGGCCCCGGGGTGCGGCACACTTCCTCCGGGGTCGCCTCCGCTCATGGGTGCACCTCGTGCAGTTCCGCCGCCAGCCGCCGGGAGGGAACCAGGCCTTCCGGCCGGAACCGCATCACCAGGATCAGGGCCAACCCGAACACGGCCAGCCGCCAGCCGCTGAAGGAGAGCAGGCTCGAGCCCGAGGGATTGATGTTCCACTGCTGGATCGCCGAATCGGCCCAGGGCGCGAGGACGGTGTCGAAGCCGACGAGCAGCGTGACGCCGAGCAGCGTGCCGGGAATGCTGCCCAGTCCCCCCAGGATCACCGCGCAGAGCACCATGATCGAGCGGTTGAAATCGTAGGCATTGGGGTCGGCTGTCGTGGAGAGGCTCGCCGCGTACAGGCAGCCCGCGAGCCCGGCCACCGCCGACGACATCGCGAACGCCGAGAGCTTCACGCGGGTGGCCGACACGCCCATCGCCTCCGCGGCGAGCTCGTCCTCCCGCACGGCCACCCAGGCCCGGCCGAGCCGGGAGTTCTCCAGCCGCCGCATGGCCACGACCACGCCGGCGAGCGTGAGCAGGGCCAGATAGTAGAACCATCGCGGATCGATCGCGAAGGCCAGGCCGAGGTCGGTGCCGCCGATCCTCAGGCCGGCGCCCGGTGGGGGCACAGGGTTGAGCCCCTTCATGCCGCCGGTGATCTGCTCGAGATTGCGGAGCGTCACCTTCACCACCTCGCCGAAACCGAGCGTGACGATGGCCAGGTAGTCACCGCGGAGGCGCAACGTGGGAGCGCCGAGCGCCAGTCCGATGCCGGCCGTCGCCAGCGCGCTGACCGCCGCCGCCGTCACGAACCGCATCTGAAAGGGATACATCGGCACCGTGAGGATCGCGAACAGGTAGGCGCCGATGCCGAAGAAGGCCGCGATCCCCAGGTGCACGAGCCCCGTGTAGCCCACCATCACGTTGAGGCCCAGTGCCAGGATGCAGTAGATGAACAGCGTCGTCACCTGGCCGCCCAACGCCCCGCCCAACGCCGGCACGACCAGCGGCGCGATCGCCAGCGCCACCAAGGCCACGAAATCCCACCGCTCACGGATGACGTCGAGCAGGCGGCCCCGGAGCGGCGGGGTGGCGCTGGTGCCGGGAAACTCGCGGGACATGCTCACACCTTCTCCTTCGTGCCGCGGCCGAGGAGCCCCTCGGGGCGGAAGACGAGGATCACGATCAGGATCGCGAACACGATCGCCCCGGTCCACCGCTCGCCAACGTAGGCGCTCGACAGGGCCCTCACCAGCCCGATCACGACGCCGCCCACCACGGCCCCGGGAATGCTGCCGATCCCGCCGAGCACCGCGGCCGTGAAGGCGTAGAGCCCGTTCTGGAACCCCATCTGGAAACCGATCGTGTTGATGTACAGCCCGTAGATCACGCTCGCGGCCCCGCCGAGAAAGCCGCCCACGAAGAAGGTGGCGGCGATCACCCGGTCGACGTCGATGCCGACGAGGGCGGCCGCGGTGGGATCCTGCGAGACTGCCCGCATCGCCTTGCCGAGCCGGGTCGACTTCACGAGCACCGTGAGCGCGAGCATCAAGGGCACCACCACCACGATCACGAGCAGGTCCTTGGCCGTGAACTGGAGCCCGTCGCCGGCCAGCAGGTTGGTGGCGGGCAGGAGTTCGGGAAACGACCGGTCGGCAGGGCCCAGCCAGAAGAGGCCGATGTTCATGAAGATGAACGACACGCCGATCGCGGACACCAGCGGCGCGAGCTTCGGGGCGTTCCGCAGCGGCCGGTACACGATCCGGTCCACCGCCACGTTGAGACCGCCGCAAAACAGTCCGCAGAGCGTCACGAGCAGGGCCACCCCCAGCCACGTCATGGTGCCGGTCCAGCCCGCCATCCCAACCGCCGACACCACGCTGAGCGCCAGGCAGGCGCCCAGCATGATCAGGTCGCCGTGGGCGAAGTTGATCAGCCGGATGATGCCGTAGACCATCGTGTAGCCGAGCGCCACCATGGCCACGAGGGCGCCGTTGGTCAGACCGATCAGGACCTGCTGGAGGAAGAAGACCATGCGTGCGGGCCGCGTCAGGGCGCGGCATCCTCCTCGGTGGCGTCGAGGATCTCCTCGAACTCGAACTTCCCCCCCTTCACCACGCTCACCGTCAACGTCCGCATGGTGGTGTCGCCGTTGGCGTCGAAGCCCCAGCGTCCAAGGGCCCCGTCGAAGGCATGGATTCCCAGCGCGCGATCGGTGATCGCCCGGCGATCCTTCGCGCCCACGTCGCGGATCGCCTGCAGGGCGACGCACATCGCCTCGTAGCCGTACACGGCGTAGGCCTCGGGAAGCTCGCCGAACTTCTTCCGATAGAGGTCGACGAAAGCCTGGCCCTTGCCCGTGAGCTTCTCCGGCGGCAGGCCGCCGAACGTGACGAAGCAGCGGCCCTCCAGATTGGAAGCGCCGGCCGAGTCGATGAACACCTGCTCCCGGCACCCGTCCGGCACCATCAGGAGCGCGCCGATTCCGGCGCTGGCCATGTCCTTGGCGAGCTGCCCGCCCTTGGTCTGCGTGGTGCCTCCGAAGTAGACGAGATCCGGGTTCGTCGCCCTGACGCTCGCCATCAGCGACTTGAACTCCTGGGCCTTCGCATCGATCGAGTCGTGGCCCAGCACCTCGATCCCGAGCTCCCTGCACCGCTCGTCGAACAGGTCCGCGATGCCCTTTCCTTAGACCTCGTTGTCGTCGAGGATGTAGACCTTCCTCACGCCCCGCTTCTTCGCCCAGTCCGCCGAGAGCGGGCCCTGGAGGTCGTCGGCCGGCACCACGCGGGTGTAGTTCAGCCGGCCCGTGGGCCGGTAGACCCCCGGCTCACCGGGATCGCCGAGCCCCGGCTTCGTCAGCCCCACCGCGGTATTTGCCGGCGACACCATCAGCAGATCGCCCAGGTTCAGGATCGGCATGGAGACCTTCGCCGCCCCCGAGTTGTAGGTGCCGATGTAGGCCATCACGTCGGGATCCTGGAGGGCGCGGCGGGCGTTGGCCGCCTCGGCCTCGCTCGTCCACTGGCCGGCGGCGGCGGTGGAGTCGTCGAGGTCGAGATACTCGATCCGAAACGGGCCCACCGTGCCGCCCGACTCCTCGAGCGCCATCCGGATGCCGCGGACGATCGTGTCGGACTGCTGCTTCGCGCTGCCGGTGCGCGGCAGGCTGGAGACGATCTTCACGAGGGTCGGGTCAGCCGGCCGGCAGCCGACCATGGCGACCACGCCTGCCGCCAGCCACGCGACCCACGTCCGTGCATTCATGGGCATGAATGTAGAAACCCCGCCAAAGCCGCGTCAAACCGGGCTCTTCGCCACGAGCCGCCAGCAGCGGTGGATGCGCTGATTGCGAAAGTCTTCCGGAATCGTCCGGTTGGTGATCTCACGGATCGTGAACAGCGGCTCGAGACGGTCGGCTGCGAGGTGGAATCGCCGGAAGTTGGTGGAGAAGTAGACGACCCCGCCGGCCGCGAGGTTGCGGGCCACCAACTCCAGCAGCTCCGCATGATCCTGCTGCACGTCCCACGGCGTCTCGCTCCGCGCCGATCGTGAGAAGGTGGGCGGGTCGACGACCACCAGCTCGAAGGGCGGTTCACCGCGGCGGGCGCGGTGCTCGAGGAACGCCCGGGCCTCATCCCGCACCGTGCGATGGCGGCCCGCATCCTTGAAGTCGTTGCGGGCGAGATTGGTCCGTGTCCAGTCGAGATAGGTGTTGGAGAGATCGACGCTCGTGGTCTCGATCGCCCCGCCGGCGGCGGCATGCACCGAAAAGCTCCCGGTGTAGCAGAAGAGGTTGAGAAACCGCCTGCCCGCCGCTTCGGCGCGGACCAGCGCCCGGGTGGTGCGGTGATCGAGAAACAGCCCGGTATCGACGTAGTCGGAGAGGTTGCACTCGAAGGCGAGGCCGCCCTCCCGCACGGTGACGAGCGACTTCCGCACGTCCACCCTCTCATACTGCCCGCCATCCCGCTGCCGACGCCGCATCTTGAGAAACGTCCGCTCCGGCGACACGCCGAGTTCCGCCGCGGCCGCTTCGATCATCCGGTCGAGCCAGACCTCGTGCTCGATCTCGGTGCGGTCATGCGGCCGGTCGTACTCCGCCGCGTGCAGCCAGCCCGCATACCAGTCGATGGCCAGCGGAATCTCAGGGATGTCGCGATCGTAGACGTGGAACGCCTCGATTCCCTGCCGCCGCGCCCACTTTGCGAGATGCTTGAACCGCTTGGCGAGCCGGCGGCGGAAGTCGCCGATCTGGTCGGCGGTCGTGCGCGCGCGCGGCCGGCCGGGGCCGGCCGCAGGGGACGCAGGGTCGCTGGCGGCGTCTGCGGTGGACGGGTCGCCCGCGCAAGAGTCAGAGCCCCGGCCTTCGACCTGGGAGGAGGGGGTGGTGACCTTGGCTCTGTCGCGAATCTCGAGTTCGAGGAGCTTGCAGGGGATCGGGCCGTTCATGAGCGGGATGCGGTGGCTTGGACGAAGACCGAGGTGCGACAGCGCCGGCGTGTCGGCCGCGAGGATCGCCGCCCGCCAGCCGCCGCACCGCTGCACCAGCCAGTCGCCCAGCCGCCGAAAAAGGGCCCCCGCCCTGGGCAGCGGAAGCCGTTCCCCGTAGGGCGGGTTGGTGACCACGAGGCCGGAGGCCGAGGTCGGCCGGGCATCCTCGAAGTGCCGCTGGTCGATCGTGACGGCCGTCGCGATCCCGGCCGCCTCGGCGCACGCCCGCGCCGCGTCGACGGCACGGGGATCGAGGTCGCCGGCGAAAAACTGCGGCGCCGGAACTCCCGCCCGCGATTCGAGCTCCGCCACCAAGCGCTCGGCGAGCGGCCGATCGCAGTCGCGAAACCGCACGAAGCCGTGCGCCTTGCGCCGCGCCCGCCACAGGCCAGGCGCCAGGCCCGCGGCGATCGTCGCCCCCTCGATCACGAGCGTGCCCGAGCCGCCCATCGGGTCGAGGAGCGGCTCCCCGGTCGTCGAGCCGCCCCGCTCGCCCGGCCGCCACCAGCCGGCGGTCGCCAGAATCCCAGCCGCCAGCACCTCCGACAGCGGCGCCTCCACCTCGCCCATCCGCCAGCCCCGCTGGTGGAGCGACCGGCCGGCCGCGTCGCGAAACACCGTGGCCACGCCCCCGACGAGGTGCAGCGCGATCCGCAGCGTCGCACCCCGCAGCTGCACGCTGGGCCGCTTGCCGCTGGGCGTGCGCAGCTGGTCGACGACGGC
>JBJTQP010000044.1:0-4216 GCA_046075685.1 Planctomycetaceae bacterium
ATCGACGAGATCGATGCACTGGTGGGCGCCGTCCTCGCAGGCGATGTGGCAGAGGTTGCAGCCGATGCACTTCTCGTAGTCGATCCGGGCCACCCGCTTGTAGTGCAGGTCGAGCTGCTGCCAGTCGCCCACCTGCGGCACGGCCTTCCCCCGCAGGTCGGCGAGCGACCGCATGCCCTTGGAGTCGAGGTAGGCGGAGAGGCCGTCCTTCATGTCCTCCACGATTCGGAAGCCGTAGTGCATGATCGCGGTGCACACCTGCAGGCTCGTGGAGCCGAGGGCCACGAACTCGGCCGCATCCCGCCAGGTGCCGATGCCGCCGATGCCCGAAATCGGCAGGCCCACCTGCGGGTCGGCGGCGCAGGCGTGCACCATGTTGAGGGCGATCGGCTTCACCGCCGGCCCGCAGTAGCCGCCGTGCGAACTGCGGCCGGCCACGAAGGGCTCGGGCACCAGGGTGTCGAGGTTCACGTTGGTGATGCTGTTGATCGTGTTGATCAGCGAGATCGCGTCGGCGCCGGCCCGCTTCGCGGCCCGGGCGGCGTAGACGACGTTGGTGATGTTGGGCGTGAGCTTCACGATCACGGGAATCGTGGCCGCCTCCATCACCCAGCCCACGATCGTCTCGGCCACCTCCGGGTTCTGCCCCACCGCCGACCCCATGCCCCGCTCGCACATCCCGTGCGGGCAGCCGAAGTTGAGCTCGATCCCGTCGGCCCCGCAGTCGGCCGACCGCTTCACGAACTCATGCCACCGCTCGCGGGTGTCGACCATCAGCGAGGCGATCACCGTGTGCTTGGGCCACCGCTTCTTGACCTCTGCGATCTCGTCGAAGTTGGTCTCCGGCGCGCGGTCGCTGATCAGCTCGATGTTGTTGAAGCCGGCCATCCTCATGCCGCCGAGCGTGAGCCCTGAGTAGCGGGAGGCCACGTTCACGATCGGGTCGCCGATCGTCTTCCAGACCACGCCCCCCCAGCCCGCCTCGAAGGCCCGATGCGCCTGGTGGGCCGTGTTGGAAGGCGGCCCGCTCGCCACCCAGAAGGGGTTCGGGCTCCGGATCCCGGCGAAGTCGATCGAGAGGTCGGCCATGCGTGCGGTCAGCCCTGCTTCAGGGCCGCCTCCAGTTCGTGGACGCGGATCGGGTGGTCGAAGCCGGAGCCGGTGGCACCGTCGGGCATGCCGAGACGCGAGGGCTGCACGGGGCCGCGGACGCTGTCACCGGCAAGCAGGGCGTGGATGCCTCGGGCCGCCTTCTTGCCCTCCGCCACGGCGTTGACCACTTCGCGGCCGCCGCTGGCTGCATCGCCACCGACGAACACGGTGGGCAGGCTCGTTCGCATCGTGGCCGGGTCGTGCTCCACGCGACCCCGGGCGTCGAGTTTCAGGCCGGGAAAGAGCCGCTCGAGGAGCCCGGCCTGCTTCTCCTGCCCCACCGCCTTGAGCACCATGTCGAACGGCTCCGTCCACTCGCTCCCGGGCACCACGCTCACGCGGCCGTCCCGCAGGGCGGTCTTCGCGAGCCTCAGGGCCGCCACGTGGCCGTCCTGCCCCACCACTTCGACCGGCACCGTGTCGAACAGGAAGGTGGCCCCGTCGGTCTTGGCGAGGTCGTATTCGAAGGGATAGGCCGACATCTCCGCGGCGCCGCGGCGGTAGACGATCGTCGCCACCTCGGCGCCGAGCCGCTTGGCCTGGGTGACGGCGTCGATCGCGGTGTTGCCGCACCCGAGCACCGCCACGCGGCGGCCGACGGGCACCTGGTCGAGCGGCCGGGTGTGGATCTGCTCGATGAAGTCCAGGGCGTCGACCACCTCGGGCAGATCCTCGCCCGGAATCCCCAGGCGATTGGCGCCGCCGAGGCCCACGCCGATGAACACCGCGTCGTGATCGCGGACGAGATCGGCGGCCTGCACCTCGCGGCCGATCTCGACGCCATACCGGAAGACCACGCCGAGCCGCTCGATCATCCGCACCTCGTCGAGGCTCACCTCGGGACGCATCTTGTAGTAGGCGATGCCGTAGGTGTTGAGGCCGCCACCGGACGGCTTCTTGTCGTAGACGGTGACGGCATAGCCGAGGCGGACGAGTTCGGCGGCACACCCGAGGCCCGCGGGGCCGGCACCGAGCACGGCCACCCGGCGCCCGTTCCGCGTCGCGGGGGCGTGGAGCACGTCGATGCCGTGGGCGGCGACGTGGTCGGTGGCATGCCGCTGCAGGCGGCCGATCTGGATCGGATCCTTCTCCAGGTCGAGCATCACGCAGGCTCCCTCGCAGAGCATCTGCGTGGGGCACACCCGCGCACAGCTCGCGCCGAGCACGTTGGCCTCGAGGATCGTCCGGGCGGCGCCGGTGAGATTGTCGGTGGAGATCTTGCGGATGAAGGTCGGGACGTCGATGCCCGTGGGGCAGGCTTTGATGCAGGGGGCGTCGTAACAGAACAGGCAGCGATCGGCCTCGACCCGCGCCTCCTGGGGAGAAAAGGGCGGCTTCGGATCCGCCATGTTCGCGGCGGCGGTCACCGCGTCGAGCCGGGGCTGAATCGGCATGCGTCTCGTCTCCGCGTCGTTGGCCGCCCCTGCCGGGTGACCCTGCCGGATGAGTGGAAGCGGCTAAGAATAGATTGGCCTGCTTGCCGACGCCACCCAGACTCGGCGACGATACGCCCATGGCCGCCCTGCTCGACCCCCGACGAATGATCCGCGATCTTCAGGACCTGCGGGCCCTGACGGGTGACGCGGACGGCGCCCAGCGGGTGGCCTTCACGCCCACATGGCTCGCGGCGCGGGCATGGTTTCGAGAGTTGCTGGCAGGTCTGCCGGTGGAGATCCACGCCGATGCCGCAGGCAACGTCTGGACGACGCTCGCCGGCAGAAGCGAGCGGGCCGTCGTAATCGGCAGCCACATCGACTCGGTTCCCAATGGCGGCTGGCTCGACGGCTGCCTCGGTCTGCTTGCCGGCGTGGAGGTGCTGCGACGCGTGTGCGCCGAGCACGATGGCCGGCCCCCGGTGACGCTCCGCGTGGTCGACTGGGCCGACGAGGAGGGGGCCCGGTTCGGCAAGAGCCTGTTCGGATCGGCGGCGTGCTCGGGCAACCTCGACCTCGACGAGGCGCGGCGGCTCACCGACAAGCAGGGCGTGGCGCTGCTCGACGCCCTGCGGCAGGTGGGCATCGAGTTCGAGCGGGTGAAGGAGAGCGGTTGCGAGCGGGCCACCGCCGCGGCCTATCTCGAGCTCCACATCGAGCAGGGGCCCGTGCTGCTCGATCTCGACCTGCCGCTCGGCGCCGTGCTCGGCACCTTCGGCGTGGAGCGGCATGCGATCACCTTCCACGGCCAAGCCGCCCACTCGGGTTCCACGCCGATGAACCGCCGTCGCGACGCCTTCCTCGCGGCCGGCAGGATGGCCCAGGAGATCTACGCGATCGCCGAGCGGAGCGGCGGCGGCGTCTGCACGATCGGCTCCTGCACGACGAAGCCGGGCATCGTGACGAGCGTGGTCGAGGAGTGCCGGATCACGCTCGACCAGCGGCACCTCGACGCGGCGGCCCTCGAGCGGATGCACGCCGAGGCCCGCGCGGCGGCGGCCCGGTTCGCGGCGGAAGGGGGCGTGGAGGTGTCGTGGGAGCGGCTCTGGTCGATCGCGCCGGCCCCGTTTCATCCGGAGCTCATCGGCTTTGCCGACGAGGCCGTCCGCGAGACCTGTGGCACGTCGCACCGCCTGCCCTCGGGGCCGCTGCACGACGCGGCCGAGATGGCGATGGCGGGCGTGCCGACCGTGATGCTCTTCGTGCAGAGCCTGAAGGGCATCAGCCACAACAAGATCGAGGACACGCGGCCCGAGCATCTCGAACTCGCCGTGCGGGCGCTCGACCGGCTCGCCGAACGGACGATGCGGTGGGTCGCAGCCGGCGGAGGATCGCCTTGACATGGAGCCGAGAGCCACGCACGCCCGCAAGGAATACGAGCAGGGGGCACTCGACGAGGGCACCGTCGACCGCGATCCGATCAGGCAGTTCGCGGCGTGGTATGACGCCGCCGTGGCCGCGGGCGTGCCGGAGCCAGAGGCCATGACGCTCTCGACGGCGACGCCCGACGGCCGGCCGTCGGCCCGCGTGGTGCTGCTCCGCGGCTTCGACGCCCGCGGCTTCTGCTTCTTCACCAACTACGGCAGCCGCAAGGGCCGCGAACTCACGGCGAATCCGCATGCGGCGCTGAC
>JBJTQP010000045.1:0-42770 GCA_046075685.1 Planctomycetaceae bacterium
CGTGGGGCTCCTGGAAGGGCGGCTGCTGGTCGCGCAGGGCAAATGGGCCGATGCGAAGTCCCGTCTCGAACTCGTCAGGCCGCTCGTGCTGGGCTCGCCGGATCTGGTCCGGCAGGTCGACCTCTACCTGGGCCAATGCCATCAGCAGCTCGACGAGTTCGACGCGCAGCTCGACGTCAACCGCCGCGTGCTTTCCGAGGATCCGGGGTCGCTCGCCGCCCGGGCGGGAACCGCTTCCGCGCTCGCGGCCGCCGGCAAGCCCGAGGAGGCGCTCGCCGAGTTCGAGGCCATCGCTTCGGCGCTCACGCCCGAGCGGCTCGCCGCCGTACCCCAGATCTGGTACCCGCTGCTGCAGCTCCGGATGCAGCAGCAGGCCAAGCGGCCGGCGGTGGAGCGCGACTGGAGCGGCGTGGACGGACTGCTGGACAGCCTCGAGCAGTCGGCGTCGGTGTCGCCCACACAGCTGACGTTGCTGCGGGCGGACATGCTCGTCCGCAAGGGCGAGATCGAGGCGGCACGGGAAATCCTCACCAAGGCGGCGGAGGAGGGGGGCGGACCGCAGGCGTGGTCGGCACTCGTCACGCTGGTGCTCCGCACGGCAGGTCGTGACGAGGCCGCCGCCATCCTCGACCGCGTGCCGGCCGACGTGGCTGCGACGGCACCCCTGATCACCGTCCGCACCCAGGTGGCGGCGACGCTCGAGGGCGAGGAACGGACCCGACGACTCGCGGAGCTCGAGCAGGCCGCCACGAAGCTCGAGGGTGACGACGCCGCCAACGTGCTCACCGTGGTCGCCGGAGTGCACCTCGCAGGAGGCGATCTCAGCGAGGCGGAACGGCTGTGGCGTGACGTGGCAAAGCGTCAACCCGACAACATCCGCGCCCGCGAGGCGGTGCTGGAACTCGTCATCAGCCAGGGTGACGTGGAGAAGACGAAGGCGGCGGCGGCGGACGTCACGGCGACGGCAGGGGCTTCGTCGGCGCGAGCCCGGGTCGCCGAGGCGGCCGCCAAGGTCTTCGAGGTTCGCGTGATGCTGGAAAAGAGACGCACCGCCGGCGACACGGCCGAGCAGCTCACGCCCGCCGAGAGCCGCCTCCTCGACGAGGCTCGAAACCTGCTGATCGAGGCCGAAAACGATCGTCCGGGCTGGGGTCAGATCCAGACGCAGTTCGCCGAGATCGATTCGATCCGGGGCAACACGACCGCTGCGATCGATCGCCTCAAAAAGGCAGTGTCGCTCGGGCCCGCAAATCCCGCCGTCATCCGCAGACTGGCGGCCCTGCTCTACACCGCGAATCGCCTCGAGGAGGCCCAGACCGTCCTCGCCACGCTGGGGGCGGAGGGCGAGACGGGCTCCGATCGGCTCAACGCGGAGCGGGATCTCCGGGCCGGCAAGGTGGAGGAGGCGATCGCGCTTGCGGAGCGCAGCGTCGCCAAGGATTCGACCAATCCCGACGACCTGCTCTGGCTCGGCCAACTGCTCGACCGGGCCGGCAAGGGCGACCGCGCGGGCGAGGTGCTCCAGAGGGCCGTCGAAGCCGCGCCCGATCGAGCCGACGTGGTGCTCGCGCTGTTTTCACACCAGGTTGCGACCAACCGCAAGCCGGCGGCGGAGGGCACGCTGCAGAAGGCGGCCGCGTTGATGACGGAACCCCAGAAGCAGCTGGCCCTCGGGCAGGGCTACGAGATGCTGGCACGGATCGACGAGGCGGAGACGGCCTTCCGCGAGGCGGTGAAGGCGGCGCCCGACGATCTGGAGACCCACCGGGCGCTGGCCTCGTTTCTCGTGCGCTGCGGGAAACTCGATCAGGCTCGCGAGTCGCTCAAGACGATTCTCGACTCGCCCGACGGCACCAAGACCGTCGCGGCCACCAAGGCCTGGGCCCGGCGCTTGACGGCGGAGTTGATCGCGGATCGCGGCAGCTTCCGCGAGATGGAGCAGGCGATGGATCTGCTCAAGCTCAACGTCGACGACAAGGGCGAAGTGGCGGTCGACGACGCACTTCTGCAGGTGAAATTGCTTACCAGCAGGCCTGAGCCTGCCAGCTGGAAGCGGGCGATTACGGTGCTCGAGGAGCTTGCCCGCCGGCAGCCGCTCGTCATGGGGCAGCGGATCATGCTGGCGCAGCTCCACGAAAAGGTCGGCCGCTGGGACGAGTGCCGAAATGAGTTGATCGCGATCACCGCCGCGCCGAACGTGCCCCCCGCATACGTGGCGATGCTGGTGGAGAAGATGATCGACCACGGCGAGGTCACCAGCGCCCGCCAGTGGTTCACGCGGCTCCAGAAGGCAAGCCCCGAGTCGGCGATCACGATCGCACTCGAGGCCAAACTGGCCATCGCCGAAAAGGACCGCAAGCTCGCCGCCGAGGCCGCCCGAAAGCTGATGCCGGGCGGCGTGGTGTCGGGCAGCGAGCCGGAGCAGCTCAACGCCGTGGCCAAACTGATGGAGCAGCTCGGGTTTCCCAAGGCCGCCGACAAGGTCTTCCAACAGTTCGCGGAGCTGGCCGCCGACGGGGCCATCGCCCGGGCCGACTTCCTCGGCCGCCAGAAGCGGCCGCAGGAGGCGCTCGATCTCCTCGAGGCACGGTGGAACGACCTGCCGTTGGAGCGGCTGCTGACGACCGCCGTGCAGGTTGCGCGGGTGCAGGAGGATCCGAAGGAGTGGACCGCCAAGATCGAGCCCTGGTTCGTCAAAGCCCGCAGGATCGACCCCGGGTCGGTGGTGGTCCAACTGCTCGAGGCCGAGTGCCTGAGCCTCGAGGGCAAGCTCGACGACGCCGAGAAACTCTATCGCGACCTGCTCGCCGTCGCGGAGATTGAGCCCATGGAGAAGGCGATCGTCTCCAACAACCTGGCGTTCCATCTGGCGCGGCCCGAGACCGCCGCCGAGGCGAAGAAACTCGTCGAAGCAGCGATCGGGGAACTCGGCCCGCTGCCGGACCTCCTCGACACCCGCGGGGTGATCCACATGGCCGCCGGCCAGACCAAGGAGGCCGTCGCCGACTTCACGGAGGCGGTGCTCCAGCCCACGGATCTGAAGTTTCTGCACCTCGCCTGGGCCCAGCTCGCGGCGGGTGACAAGACGGCGGCCAAGGAGGCCCTGGAGGCCGGCCGCCGCCGGGGCCTCGTCCGATCACGGCTTTCGCCTGAAGACCGGAAGCGACTGGGCGACCTCGAGACCGAACTCGGCATGCCGACCACCGATCCTGCCGAGCCGCAGGGCTGAATCACCCTCGAGCGAGCCGGATCGCCGACTCGTCGCTCGACCCCGTCAGTCGGGCGTCGGCTCTGGAGCAGCCGAGGCCTGGAGCCTCTGATACGGACTCCACGTGATCCTCGCGCGTCGGTTCAGCAGCGCGGCCGGATTCCGCAGGCTGCAAGCCTGCGGCTACGAGAAACTTCAGCGAGGGGCTGCCCATGCCCTCGAGCGGGCTATGGGAGCAAGCGCAGCCCGGGCACCGATCCGCCGCAGGCGGATTGGTCGGCGAAGCGCAGCGGACATGCGGTGAGTCGAGGCCTGGAGGGCCGAGACGAACGTCCGGCGAGAGGGCATGGGTAGCCCCGAGCCCCGCGAAGGCCCGAGGCTCACGTGTAAGCCGCATCAGCCCTGGAGCATTCTGGAGCGAGCCAGGGCGTCCTCGGCTTCGGGGATCATTCCCGCACGCATGCACGCCACGCTGAGGGCCGTGTAGCTGAACGGGTCCCGAGGTTCGAGTTCGACCACGCGACGGGCGTGCCGGACGGCGTCAGCGTGCCGTTCCAGCCGGGTGCACCAGGCCGCCAGGGCGGAGTGTGCCAGCGGGTAATCCGGGTGATCGGCGACGACTCCCTCCATCATCGCGACAGCCGCCGGAAGGTCCCCTGCATCCTTGATCCGCTCGGCTGCTGCGTAGCGGTCGTCACGAGATTCCGCTGAATCCATGCGTCTGTCTTTCCCTCGTTCGACGGCGACCTTGTCTCGACCTCTCCGCCGGACGGCACCCGGAGGTGGGTGGGCGGCCGACACGCGGCCACTCCTCCGGCAGTATAGGGCCGAGGCGAAACCTGGGAAGGCTGGGGGGGCGGTCGGGGAGACGCGGCGGACGGAGGCCGGGCGACTTCTCCGCCGAGTGTCGAACTGGCATTGAATCCGGCGGAACGCCGGGCCGATAAACCCGGAGTTGCCGTCATAGTCCCATACCGCGAGGGGATCCCGTGAGCATCCACCCAATGGCCGTCGTCAGCCCCGAGGCGCGACTTGGAGTGGGCGTGAAGATCGGGGCGTTCGCGACCATCGAGGACGACGTCGAACTTGGCGACTTCTGCATCGTGGGCAGCGGTGCGGTGATCAAGTCAGGCGTCGTCGCCGGCTGCCACAATGAGTTCGCCGAGCATTCCGTCATCGGGGGCGCTCCCCAGCATGCTGCCAGGCCCCGCGACATCGGCAGGGTGCGGATCGGCGACCACAACGTCTTTCGCGAGCATGTGACGGTGCACCGGGCCCTGAAGCCCGAGTCCACGACCGTCATCGGCGACCACAACTACGCGATGGCGGGCGCGCACTTCGGCCATGACGTCGTCATGGGCAGCAACTGCATCTGCGCCAACGCCGCACTGCTCGGCGGCCACGTGATCGTCGAGGACCGATCCTTCGTCTCCGGGGCCGTGGCCGTGCATCAGTTCTGCCGCGTCGGACGGCTGGCGATGGTCGGCGGGCACGCCCGCATCGTGCAGGACGTGCCGCCGTACATGCTGGTGGACGGGCAGACGGGATGCATCGTCGGCCTCAATGTCGTGGGCCTGCGCCGCAGTGGTCATTCCGCCGACGAGATCGCCGAACTCAAGGCGGCCTACCGCACCATCTACCGGCGGGGCCTCACCTGGAAGGAGGTGCTCGACGCCCTCGACCAGGACTTCGTCGGCGGCTCGGTCAAGCACCTCCGCCAGTTCCTCGGCGGCGGGACGAGGGGCTTCGCCCAGGAACGCCGCGTGCCGCCCACCGCCACGCTCAAGCTCCGTGTGCCCGACGAGGATGCGGCCGTGATCCGCGCCCGGGCAGGCTGAGCGTCACTCGGCCACGTCGCCGGTCTCGCCCGCCTCGAGGCCGTAGCGCTGCAGTTTCCGCCGCAGCACGGAGCGGTCGATCCCCAGCAGTTTCGCCGCGAGCGACTTGTTCTGCATCGTGGCAGCCAGGGTCTTCTCGAGGTGCATCCGCTCCACGTCGGCCAGCGTGGGCCAGGCATCGGCCGTTGCGGCCCCGGCGCCTTCCGTCGCGGGGGCCTCATCGGCCGCCGGCTTGAGCTTCGGCTCGACGCGATACACGCCCTGAAGGGGCGTCGGAGACACGATGCCCCTCGTCGCCGCCATCGCCATCTGGGCCATGCTGCCCTGCGCCGGCGCCTCGCCGGGGGCCCCGCCCACCATCAGCCCCGAGAGGGCGTCGGGGTCGATCTGATCGCCCGATGAAAACATCACGGCCCGCTCGAGGACGTTCTCGAGTTCGCGGACGTTGCCGGGCCAGGAGTACTGTTGCAGCACCTCGATCGCCGCGGGCGACAGGGCGCACATCGGCATGCCATGACGGGCGGCAAGTTCGGCGAGATACCGTGTGGCCAGCACCGGCACGTCCTCGATCCGCTCGCGGAGCGGGATCGTGCGGATCGCCACCACGTTGAGCCGGTAGAAGAGGTCCTCCCGGAAGCGGCCCGCCTGCACCTCGGACGCAAGATCGCGGTTGGTCGCCGCCAGCACGCGCACGTCGACCGGCACCTCCTGATGGCTGCCGACCGGCACGACGACCCGCTGCTGCAGCACGCGCAGGAGCTTGGCCTGCAGTTCGAGTTCCATCTCCCCGATCTCGTCGAGGAAGATCGTGCCGGAGTCCGCGGCGCGGAAGCAGCCGAGCGTCGACGACGTCGCCCCCGTGAAGGAGCCCTTCACGTGCCCGAACATGTGGCTGGCGAACAGCGTGCCCGTGGTCACGGCGCAGTCCACGGGAATGAACGCCTTCTTCGACCGCAGGCTGCAGGAATGAATCGCCCGCGCGATCAGTTCCTTGCCGGTGCCGCTGGGGCCGAGGATCAGGACGCTCGACTGGTGCACGGCCACCAGTTCGATCGAGCGGCGGACCTGCTCCGCCCACGGCGACACGCCCACGATCCGCTGGATGGCATCCGTGCCTCGCGACGTGCTGGCGACCGACTCCATGCGGCGAACATCCTGCGGGCGCCGCCGAGGGGGTGGGCGGCGGCACGGACGGAGCCTCGACTCCCGCCGGCCGCGCGGGGACGGCGACACTGTTGATATACCCCATCCCCGGATCGCAGGCCACCACCGGGCGGGCCGATCACGACGGTTTCGCGGGTCGTGCCGGACAGTGCGACCCGAACCATCGCGAAAAACGGGCCGAATTTCGGGTCCGCGCCGGTTTTTTCGCCCGCTCGTCGCCCGGTCGGGAAAGATGAACAAAGATTGCAGGGAGACTCCGGCCTCCGGCCCGGGTCGGCGTCATCCCACGGAACGCACCATGCCCTCCCCCCGACCGCCCCGAGCCTTCGTTCGCCGGGCCGTCATGCTTACGACCATCGCCGCGGCCGCCCTCGGCTGGCTGGCGATCGACCGCTGGCTGGCGACGCGGCGGCCCATCGTCGTGGGCCTCCTCCACTCGCAGACCGGGCCGATGGCCGTCAGCGAGCGGTCGATGATCGACGCCGAGGTGCTGGCGATCGAGGAGATCAATCGGCAGGGTGGGCTGCTCGGCAGGCCGGTTCGATACGAGGTTGCCGACGGTGCCTCGGATTGGCCGACATTCGCCCGCAGGGCCGAATGGCTGATCCGCGAGAAGGGGGTGAGCGTCGTCATCGGCTGCTGGACGAGTGCCTCGCGGAAGAGCGTGCTGCCGGTCGTGGAGGCGAACGACCACCTGCTCGTCTACCCGATGGCATACGAGGGCCTCGAGCAGTCGCCCAACATCATCTACACCGGCGCCGCCCCCAACCAGCAGATCACCCCGGCCGTCCAGTGGTGTCACGATACGCTGCAGGCACGTCGCTTCTTCCTGGTGGGATCCGACTACATCTGGCCGCACTGCGTCAACGCGATCGCCGCGGACCAGATCGAGGGGCTTGGCGCCGAGGTGGTCGGCGAGGAATACCTCGAGTTCGGAAGCACGGAGGCGGACGAGCTGGCGGCTCGCATCGCGGCCGCAAGGCCGGACGTCGTGCTCAGCAGCGTGGTGGGCGACTCCGCGATTCCCTTCGCCCGGGCGGTGCGGACGGCGGGCCTGACGCCGGAGACCACGCCGATCGTCACCTTTGCCGTGGGCGAGAACGAGCTGCGGCAGCAGGCCTCGGAGATGACGGGCCACTATGCCTCCTGGAACTACTTCCAGAGCATCGACCGGCCCGAGAACCTCGCCTTCGTCCGCGCCTTCAAGGCCCGGTACGGCGGAGACCGCACCACATCGGACGTGATGGTGGCCGCCTACGACAGCGTCCGCCTCTGGGCGCAGGCTGTCCGCGAGGCCGAGACGGCCGACGTGCGGCCGGTCCGCAACGCCATGCGGCACCAGAGCCTCAACGCCCCGGAGGGCATCATCGCCGTCGACCCCGAGACCCAGCACACGTGGCGACCGGTCTTCATCGGGCAGGTCCGCGACGACGGCCAGTTCGACATCCGCTGGCAGAGCCGCACGGCGGTACGGCCGGTGCCGTTCCCGATCTCGCGGTCGCGGCCCGAGTGGGAGGCACTCGTCACCGGCCTGCAGCGGTCGTGGGGCGGGCAGTGGGGCAAGCCGGTGGGACCGGCGGCGGAGGGCCGGCGATGAGCGACGGCACTGGGCACCCGGCACTCCGGCGGTCGATCGCCGGGCGGCTGCTGTTCTGGTTCCTGGTGATCGCGCTGATCCCCTGCGCGATCCTGACGGCGATCACGGCCCGCATCGCCGCGACCGCCATGGAGAAGGCCGTCCGCGACAACCTCGTGCAGATCGCCGCCGGCAAGGCGAACGAACTGGAGTCCTACGCCACGGAGCGGGTTCGCGACTGTGCCGCCTTCGCCCGCGGGCCCACGTTCGCCGAGGCGATCCGTGAACTCCGGGACGTGGCCGAGTCCGGGGGCGACGTGCGTTCCGCCGGCGAACGGTTTCGCGACTACTTCCTGTACGTGGCAAAAGCCTTCGACTATGCCGACCTGCTGCTCGTCGATCTCGAAGGCCGTGTCGTGTTCTCGCTGGCCGACGCGGTGCCCTGCGACTCATCGGTGAAGGCCGGGGCGCTCGCCTCCTCGGAACTGGCGACCGGCATCGACCGTTCCCGGACGCTGCTGCAATCCGAACTCTCGGGATTCCAGTCGTACGGGACATCAGCGACGCCGCTCGCCTTCGTGACCTGCCCGGTGTTCGACGAAGGGCGGGTGCTCGGCGTGCTCGCCCTGGGAATCGGTCCCGAGCGGATCTGGAAGATCCTCTCCGACCTCACCGGCCTGGGCGAGACCGGAGAAATCGTCGCCGGAGAACTCGTCGATGGAGCCGTGCTGGTGACCACGCCGCTGCGGCACGCGACGGGAGCCGCGTTCCGCATGAAGATCCCGCTGGCGTCGGCGCAGGCCACCGCGACCCAGCGGGCGGCCTCGGGTGACCGGGGCTACGGGCCGGCGATCGATTACCGCGGCAAGGAGGTCGCGGCGGCCTGGTGCTACGTGCCGAGTTTCCGCTGGGGACTCGTGGTCAAGCAGGACGCGGGCGAGGCCTTCGGCCTGGTGCGGTTCCAGCGGCTCGCCGTCGTCGGCCTGTCGCTGGCCACGATCCTCGGGGTGACCGCAGCGGCCCTGGCGGTGGCCCGCTCGATCTCCACGCCGATTCGCACGGCCGTGGCCGTGGCCAACCAGGTGGCGGGCGGCGACCTCCGGGCCGACGTCGGCGACACCTCGGACGACGAGACCGGCGCGCTGCTGGCCGCGATCCAGACGATGACCAACGACCTCCGCGGTCTGATCGGCCGGATCCAGCACTCGTCCGTGGCCCTGATCTCGACCGCGACCGCGATCCAGGCGACCGCCAGCGAGCAGCAGCAGGTGATCGCCGACTACGGCGCCTCGACGAGCGAGGCGGTGGCGGCCGTGAAGGAGATCTCGGTGACCAGCCAGGAACTGCTGCGGACGATGACCGAGGTCAACGACATGGCCGGGCACACCGGACGCATGGCGGCCGACGGTCGCGTCAGCCTCGCCGGGATGGACGGCACCATGCGGCAGCTCGCCGAGAGCACGTCGTCGTTCGGCTCCAAGCTGGCGGTGATCAGCGAGCGGGCCGCGACGATCAACCTCGCCGTGACCACGATCACCAAGGTGGCCGACCAGACCAACCTGCTCTCGATCAACGCCGCCATCGAGGCCGAGAAGGCGGGCGAGTACGGCCTCGGCTTCCTGGTGGTCGCCCGCGAGATCCGCCGCCTCGCCGACCAGACCGCCGTCGCCTCGCTCGACATCGAGCGGATGGTCAAGGAGATGCAGTACAGCGTGTCGGCGGGGGTGATGGAGATGGACAAGTTCGCCGAACAGGTGCGGACGGGCGTCCGCGAAATCGGCGACGTGTCGGCGAAGCTCGCCGGGATCATCACCGCCGTGCAGGGCATCTCGGGTCGCTTCGGTCAGGTGACGGAGGGCATGCGGGCCCAATCGCAGGGCGCCGAGCAGATCCGCGAGGCCATGATCCGGCTCGCCGAGGGGGCCGCACGCACGGCCTCGTCGCTCAACGACTTCAACGGCGCCACGGTCCACCTCCGCGAGGCCGTGGGCGACCTCAAGGAGGAAGTGTCGCGATTCACGATCTGACCGCCGAACCACACGTGCAACTCCTCACCTTCACCGTCGCCGGGCAGACGTACGCGATCGAATCGCGGCGGGTGATCGAGGTCTTGCCGCTGGTGCCCGCGCGGCCGATCCCGCACACACCCGATTACATCCGCGGCATCTTCACCTACCGCGGACGGCTGGTGCCGCTGGTCGACCTGGCCGTGCGGCTGGCGGTGGGGAAGCTTCAGGAGCGGCTCAGCACGCGGGTGATCGTCGTGGAGTACGCGCCCGGCGGCCGGGAACCGCAGCAGCTCGGGCTGGTGGCCGAGAACGTGATCTCCATCCGATCTGCGGCGGAGGCGGAGGCGTCACTGCCCCCCCTCGAGTTTCGGGACGCGGCTTTCCTCGGCCGCATCCTCCGCATCGGCGGCCGCACGATCCAGCTCCTGGCCGTCGAGCACCTGCTGCCGTCCGAGGTGTCGTCGGGCCTGTTTCCCGCCCCGCCCACGGTGCTGCAATGACGATCGAGGCCACCGCCGCGCTGCTCCGTGACTGGATCGGGCTGGATGCGGCCACGATCGGCCTCCCGTCGCTGACGCGGGCGATCCGCGGCCGCATGGAGGTGATCGGGGTCACCGATGCCGACGCCTATGCGAGCCTGGTGCGCGGCGACGTCGCCGAACGGGATCGCCTCGTCGAGGATGTGATCGTCGCGGAGAGCTGGTTCTTCCGGGACCGCCAGATCTTCGATTTCGTGGCCGACATCGCCGCCACGCGCGTGCCGCTCCCCGGCGGGAACCCGTTCCGGATCCTCTGTGCCCCCTGCGCCTCGGGCGAGGAGCCATTCTCCGTCGCGATGGCACTCCTCGACGCGGGCCTGCAGTCCGACCAGTTCGTCATCGACGCGGTCGACGTCAGCCGGGCGGCGCTCGAGCGGGCCGCCCGCGGCCGGTACTCACCCAACGCGTTCCGCAACGCCGACAGCACGTTCCGCGACCGTTGGTTTCGCATGGAAGGCTCGACGGCCGTCATCGACGACCGCGTTCGTGCCGGCGTTCGCTTCGCGTGGGCCAACCTGCTCGACGCCCGGTTCGCGACCGGCCGCGACGCGTACGACGTGATCTTCTGCCGCAACCTGCTGATCTACCTGACCACGGAGGCCAGAACGCAGGTGGAGAAGTCGCTGGAGCGACTGCTTCGTCATGACGGAATCCTCGTGCTCGGGGCGGCCGAGCCGCCGATCCTGCGGGGCGACTGGATTCCCGCCGGGGCGGCGTCGCTGTTCGCGCTCCGCCGCGGGGTGCACCTGCCCGCCACCCGCCCGCCACCCGCGGCCGCACCCCGGCGGCCGGCACCCGCAGCCGCATCGCCCGCCCCAGCCCACACCGTGCCGCCGCCCACGGGCGTCGCTCCCCCCGTGGCGACCCGTCCGACCGAACAGCCGCCCAGCCTGGGCGAGGTTCTCGACCAGGCAAGCGCGCTGGCGAACGCCCGGCGGCATCTCGACGCCCTCGCCCTCTGCGAGCGGCATCGTGCCTCGCTGCCGCCCGCGCCGGAGTTGTTTTTCCTGATGGGCATGCTGCATCAGTCGCTTGGCGATCTTGATCGCGCGGAAGGCTGCCTGCACAAGACGCTCTACCTCGACGCCGACAACGAGGAGGCCCTGCTCGCCCTGGCCCTGCTCGCCCGCCAGCGGGGCGACCTGCGGATGGCCGAGACCTACCGGCAGTCGGCGGCCCGGGCCTTCGCCAGGAAAGGGTCGCCATGATCGAACGCCACCGTTCCCACGAGGCCGTGGTCACCGCGCCGCTCCCGGAGTGCTGGCGGGTGATCGGCGTCTCCGGCGACCGCAGTTGCCCGGAACTGACGGCCTATGTCCACTGCCGCAACTGCCCGGTGCTGGCCGAGGCGGCACAGTCCTTCTTCGATCGTCCCGCTCCCGAGGGCTACCTCGAGTCGTGGCGGGCCATCCTCGAGGAACCGGCGGAGGCGACGGAGACCACGGCGACGAGCGTGCTCGTCTTTCGCGTCGATCGCGAATGGCTCTCGCTGCCGACGGCGACGCTCGTCGAGGTGACGCCGGCACGGCTGCTCCATTCGGTTCCGCACCGCAAGGATTCGAGCCTCGCCGGCATCGTCAACATCCGCGGCCAACTGCAACTCTGCGTCTCACTTCATGCGATCCTCGGCCTCCCCGGCGGACCGCGGCCCGGTCTGCGTCCGGAACCCGGCGACGACAACGGCGGGCGGCTGATCGTCCTGGAACGGACCGCCGGATCGGCGGCGGAACGCTGGGTGATCGGCGTCGACGAAGTGGCCGGCGTGCACCGGGTCGGCAGGGCCGATCTTCGGCCGGTGCCGTCAACCGTCAGCCAGGCGGCCGCCCGATGCTCGTCGGCACTCTTCGAGTGGCAGGAGCGGACGGTGGCCCTGCTCGACGAGCTCCGGCTCTTCGAGTCCATCCACGCGGCGGTGGCGTCATGAACGGAGGCGGCCATGGCTGACGACCTGAGCGGCTTCTCGATGCTCGAGCTGTTTCGGCTCGAGGTCGAGAGCCAGGCCGCCGTGCTTTCGGCTGGCGTCCTCGCCATCGAGGAGCTCGACCGTTCACCGGAGACCGTCGAGGCGATGATGCGGGCGGCCCATTCGCTCAAGGGCGCCGCGCGGATCGTCGGCCTCGATCCGGCCGTCCGGGTGGCACACGCCCTCGAGGACGTGTTTGTGGCAGCCGGCAGGGGCGGGTTTCGCGTGCTGCCCCAGCATGCTGACAGGATTCTCGCCGGCATCGACTTCCTCACCGCCATCGCCAAGGACGACGAGGCGCTCGCGCCCACGAGCCCCTGGCCGGCCCGTGCCGAGGCCGTGGTGGCCGACCTTTCCGGCATGGTCGCCTTGGAATCCTCAGCCCCGCACGGCAAGGCCACCGCCCTCGGGCCGGCCGCTGCGGCGGCCGGCGCTGCTCCGGGTGCCAGTGCGCCTCCCGCTCCGGAAGCGACCACCGCGATCGCCACAGCGCCGGCAACCGTGCCGAGCGGCCCCCGGGCCGCCGAGCCGGCCGACCGCGTCGTCCGGGTGTCGGCCGACAGCCTCACCAGGCTCGTGGGACTCGCCGGCGAGTCGCTCGTCGAAACGCGGCAGCTCCGCCCATTCGTCGATTCGCTGCTCCAACTCCGTGCCACCGATGTCGATCTCTGCGATGCGATCGCGCTCCTCGATGAGCGGATCAAGGGAGGCGAGGTCGTCGTGCCCGCGACGGTCGCCGCGACGCTGACCACGATTCGCGAACGCGCCGATGCGCACCTCGCCTCGCTGAGCAGGCACGTCGACGACTTTGAGAGTTTCGCCCGCCGCAACGAGGACCTCAGCAACCGGTTGCACCACGAGGTCATCGTCAGCCGGATGCGGCCCCTCGCCGACGGCATCCGCGGCTTTCCCCGCATGGTCCGTGACGTCGCCCGGACGCTCGGCAAGCAGGTGCGATTCGCGGTGCGCGGCGAGCAGACGGGGGTCGACCGCGACATCCTCGACAAGCTCGAAGCCCCCCTCTCGCACCTGATCCGCAACTCCCTCGACCACGGCCTGGAGATGCCCGGCGATCGCGAGGCCGCCGGCAAGCCGGCGGTGGGCACCATCCGGCTCGAGGCCCGCCACCGCGCGGGCATGCTGCAGATCACACTCACCGACGACGGCCGGGGAATCGACGTCGAGCGGCTCCGGTCGCAGGCGGTCGCCCGCGGACTCGTGGCCCGCCAGGTGGCCGATCAGCTCACGGACCTGGAACTGCTCGAGTTCCTCTTCCTCCCCGGCTTCTCGACGAAGGAGCAGGTCACGGAGATCTCCGGTCGGGGCGTGGGCCTGGACGTGGTGCAGAGCATGGTCAAGAGCGTGGGGGGCAGCGTCCGCGTCTCGACCCAGCCCGGCCGCCAGACAACGTTCACCCTCCAGCTGCCGATCACGATGTCGGTGATCCGGGCGCTGCTCGTGGAGATCGGCGGCGAGCCCTACGCGTTTCCGCTCACCAGGATCGACCAGATCCTCTTCTGTCCGGCCGCCGAGATCCGGACCGTGGAGGGCCGCCAGTATTTCGACCGCGACGGCGTCTCGATCGGCCTGGTGCTGGCGGCCCAGATCCTCGACGCCCCGGCCCCGGCCCCGGCCGACCCGATGCCCGTGGTCGTGATCAGCGACCGCGGCCAGCAGTTCGGCATGATCGTCGATTCCTTCCTCGGCGAGCGCGACCTCGAGGTGCGGCCGCTCGACCCCCGCCTCGGCAAGGTGCCCGACGTCAACAGCGCGTCGCTGCTCGAGAACGGCGACCCGGTGCTGATCGTGGACGTCGAGGATCTCGTGCGCTCGATCGACAACGTGCTGATGGGCCGCCGGCTGTCGCGGGTGGAGTTCGAGCGATTGGCCGAGCAGGCCCGCCAGCGGAAGCGGATCCTCGTGGTGGACGACTCGATCACGGTCCGCGAGCTGGAGCGGCAGCTGCTCCAGGGCCGGGGTTTCGCAGTGGACGTCGCCGTGGACGGGATGGACGGCTGGAATGCGATCCGCGGCACCCACTATGACCTGGTCGTGACCGACGTCGACATGCCGCGGATGGACGGCATCGGCCTGGTGTCCCTGATCAAGTCGGACCCGGCCCGCCGCGACGTGCCGGTCGTGATCGTGTCGTACAAGGACCGCGAGGAGGACCGGCTCCGGGGGCTCGATGCCGGGGCAAACCGCTACCTGACGAAGAGCAGTTTCCACGACGAGACCTTCGTCGATACCATCGTCGACCTGATCGGCGAGGCTTCCGGGTAGGAGCATCCATGCGCATCGGCATCGTCAACGACCTCAAGTCGGCGTGCGAGGCGCTGCGTCGCGTGGTCGACAGCCTGCCGGATCACCAGGTGGCGTGGACCGCGGGCGACGGTGTGGAGGCGATCGCGATGGCCAGGCGGGATCGCCCCGACCTGATCCTGATGGACCTGCTGATGCCGCACATGGATGGCGCCCAGGCGACGCGGCAGATCATGGCGACGGCCCCCTGCGCCATCCTCGTGGTCACCGCCACGGTCAGCGGCAACATCTCGCTGGTGTACGACGCCATGGGGTATGGCGCCCTCGACGCGGTCGACACGCCGATGCTCGGGCCTGCCGGCGAGGTGACCGGCGCCGGAGCGCTGGTGGAGAAGATCGGGACGATCGCAAAACTCGTGGGAGCGACGGCCGATCCGCGCCGCGGCCGCCGGCCGGCCGCATCCTCGACGCCCCCGCGGCTGCTGATCGTGGGGGCCTCGACGGGCGGGCCCAAGGCCGTCGCCGACCTGCTGCTGCCACTCCCGCACGAGTGGAACGTGGCCGTCGTCGTCGTGCAGCATGTCGACGTCGCCTTCGCGCCCGGCCTCGCCAAGTGGCTCGGCGACCGCACGGGACGCGCCGTGCGGGTGGCCGAGCACGGCCAGCATCCGCTGGCCGGAGACGTCCTCCTCGCCGGCACCAACGATCACCTCGTGCTCACCCGATCCCGCACGCTCGAATACCGCCAGGAGCCGAGGGACGTGTTCTTCCGCCCCAGTGTCGACGTCTTTTTCGAGAGCGTGGCGGAGCACTGGCCCCACACCGGCACCGCGGCCGTGCTCACCGGCATGGGCCGCGACGGCGCCAGGGGCTTGATCAAGCTCCGCACCCGCGGCTGGCACACGATCGCACAGGACGAGGCCACGAGCGTCGTGTTCAGCATGCCGAAAGCGTCGATCGATGCCGGTGCTGCCTGCGAGGTGCTCGCCATCGACCGCATGCCGACGGTGATCTCGGCACGGATGGGCGTGTAGCAGGCCGTCGAACACGTCCGCCGCCACCCGACGGCCGTCGCCCCACGCGACCCGCGGCTCCGTCTGCGGTCGACCACGGGAAACAGGGCGGGGGAACAGGGCCGGGAAACAGGCCGGGGTCGGCTTTTTCAAGGGAACTCCGGCGCGTCACCCCGGCCCGATCAGCCGCATCACCTCGAGCACGGTTGCCTCGCTGCGGCCCGGGCAGCCGACGACCTGCACGCCCAGCGGCAGTCCGCCACTGCCACGGTTGGTCATGGCGGCGGCCCGCAGCACCGGGTCGAAGCTCCAGCCGCGGCCGCCCTGCTCGTCGGGCCGGACGGTGGCGACGGGCACCGAACCGGCCGGCAGGTCGAGCAGATTCGCCAGCAGGCAGGGCGCGGCGGCCAGCACGAGCCGAGCGGCGGAGCCATGCCGGAGCGCCGGCAGCGCGGACACCGGACAGACGACCGCATCGCACCCGGCGACGGCCGTCGCAAACCTGACGGCCAGGGCCTCGCGTGCCGCCAGCAGGTCGGCGAGGCCCGCGGCGGAGCGGCGGCCGGTGCGCGTCAGGCCCTCCGCCTCGATGCGGCGACCCAGCGATCGGAGGACGGCCGCCACGGCCGCCCGCCACCGCGGCGCAAGCCCGGCCATGCCCAGCAACGTGGCGACTCCGCGCATCGGCCGGCGGCCCGCGAACAGCCGCCGAACGTCGTCGCCGCCATCGGCGGCCACGATGCCGAGCAGGAGCCAGGCGGATTCCGTCACGACGTCCTGCCTCACCAGGGTCGTCTCGATGCCGTGAGCCTCCAGCCTGCGCACGGCTTCCTCGACCGCGCGGCGGACTCCCGGCGCCGCGGGAATGGGCCCCGTCTCAATCCACCACCCCACCCGTCGCGGAGCAGCGGTCGACGACTGCACGCATGCATCGCCTGCCGTCGCCGCGAGAGCCACCGCAAGATCGTCGACGGTGCGGGCGATGAATCCCGCCCGGGCCCTGACCGCCTTCAGTCCCGGCATGGTGTCGAAGGCGCCACCTTCGCCGAGCACCGTCGACCGGGGCATGATGGTGGCAACGCCGCAGGCATGAGCCGGCTGCCGCAGGCTTCCCGCCAGATCGTTGCCCACGCCGATCGGCACCACGCCCGCCGCCACGAGCGCCGCATCACCCCCGCTCGAACCCCCGGGCCCCCGGCCGCGATCCCGGGGATGGACGGTTCGCCCCCAGACCGGATTGTCGGTCTCGTGCAGGTACATCGCCTGCGGCACGTTGGCCTTGCCCACGACCACCGCGCCGGATGAGCGGAGGCGCGAGACGAGATCGGCATCGTGGTCGTCCACGAGGGGCACGCGGGCCTCGATGCCCAGCGTCGTCTTCAGGCCCCTGATCCCGAAGCACTCCTTCACGCTGACGGGCACACCGGCCAGCGCGAGTCCGGCGGCGGCGCCACGCGACACCGCCGCATCGACAGCCGCCGCATCCTCGGCCGCGGCGGCGCGGAGTTGCACGAGGGCGTTGAGCCGGGAAGCCGTGTGCCGATGCCGATCGAGGTGCTCCCGAAGCACATCGACGGCCCGCCATCGGCCGGTGCGGACGGCAGCGGCAATCCCGACGGCCGTGCCGGGAACCCCCGTCGTCGAGCCACCTCCGGGGAGGTCGGTCACGGCTCGGCCGTGGTGAAGGGCGCTCCCTCAAACGCCGCAGCCGGTCCGGATTCAGCGGCGGTGGGCGCGGCCGAGCGGATATCGGTCGCCCAGATGACGCCGTCTGCCAGCACCAGCCCGGTCGCGAGCACCTGCTCCCCCGCGGCGGCCACGGGCTCGAGCCGCGAGATCACCGCGAGTTCGCGGGCGACACCGTCGCCCGCCGAGAGCGAGAGCCTGGAACTCCAGTACGGACCGACCCTCCGGGATCCCACGAAGGTCGCCGGAAGCACCACCCCGTCCCCCTGACGATGCGTGTAGCCAAGCCAGTCGCGGCCCAACGAGGCGAGCTCGGCCGGCACATGCTCGGCCGCGACCATTCGTGCGTGCAGGTCGGCAACGGCGTCCGGGGGCGCGTGCAGCGGCCGTCCGGTGTCCGCAGCGGCCTGCTCGAGCAACGCCAGTTCCTCGGCCAGCCGGACCAGCGATCGATACCAGGCGACGAGCGCCTTCTTGCGGGTCGGGGCATCATCGATACCGCCGGCCTCCACCCTGTCGAGCCCGGCCGCTGCCTCCGCCACCGCAGCTTCCACAGCCGTCAGATCGAGAGGCTCGGGTTCAGCGACGAGCGGAGCCGCTGGCTCCGTGAAGGCTGGCTCCGGCACGGGGATCACCGCCTCGCCGAACTCGCCGAGCGGCGACGCGGGAATCGCCGCTGGACCACGGTCGGCGGCCTCCATGGCGGGCTCGACCGGTGCGCTGATGCCCTCCGCATCGGTGGGAACGACTGTCGATGCCACGTCCGCCACCGCCGACACGGCGTCCGGGGATGGCGGCTCCGGCGAATCGCCGGCCCTGCTCGCCAATTCAACGCCAGTCGCAGCCGAATCGTCTCCCGTGGGATCCATGGCCACGGCGGTCATCGGCGCGCCGGATTCCGGTACTGCGACCGCATCCGATGCGACTGGGTCCATGGGCGGTGAATCCGCGGCGGAGGGCTCGTTGGAATCGACCACGGGATCGGACGCTGCCACGACGCCGGCGGCGGCCGCGCCGTCGATCGCTGCGCTGTCGGTGGCGGTCGCAGGCAGGTCGTCGAGCGTCGGCGCGGCGGAGAGATCCGGCCCTGCCGAAGGGGCGCGACCGGCGGCCGGCAGAAGAAACGCGAGTTGGGCCGGCAACCATGAGCGGATGCCCACCTCGTCCCGCCAGCCCATCCACATCAGTCCGACGAGGATTCCGAGCACGAGCGGGATCGCCAGAAGGCCACCGAGGACGATCCCCAGCAGCTGGCGAAGCATGCCGCGCGGCCGCGTGGCAGGCCGCGTCGTCGTGTCGGCGACAAGCGGTGCCACCCCGGCGACCGCCGCGCCGAACGAAATCACGTCCGCGGTCGCGGCCTGCTCATCATCGCGTGACGACCCCCCGTCCACCGCCCCGGTCGTCTCCGGCTCGAAGACGGATACCTCGGCGGCCGCCAGCGCAGCGACATCGTCGGCCTGATCCCCGGCGGATCCCATCAGGTCGCTCGGCGACGTCACGGCGGATTCGCCGGTGCCGATCTCGATCGTGGCCGGATCGCCATGCCATGACATGGCGTCGGCGCCGTCCACCAGACCGTCATGGTCGAGCGCATCGTGGCCCTGATCGACCGCCTCGTCGGGGGCAAACACCGACAGCGGGGGCTCCGCGGCCTCGTCACCGGGACCGTCGAGCCAGGCGTTGACCAGCGCATCATCATCGCCTGCCCCGGAATCCGCCTCCGTGGCGAAACCGCCAAACACGTCGCTGCCCGAGGAGGCTCCGTCATCGGCCGAGGGGTCGGCTGTGCCGGCGTGCCGGCCATCTGGCCGCCCGTGCGAATCAGCGGGGCTGAGGGTCTCTTCCACATCAGCGTCGACACCACCGTCGACACCACCGTCGACGCCACCATCGACATCGGCGTCGAGGCCCGCGTCGTCGAAGGAGACCGATTCCAGATCGGCCCAGGGATCGAAGTCGTCGTGCTGATCCTTGTCGTCGCCTGCCATCGAGCATGCTCCCGCGTGGTGTTCCTGCCGCTCCCATCGGCACGCCGCGAGTGTACCAACGGTGCGCGGCCGGGGCCCGCGGTCGCCCTCTGGTCAGCCACGCAGTCCGTGGGGCGGGCCGTAGCGGCCGCGAAGGCTTTGCAGCAGCCAGGTGGCATCCACCGCCGTTCCCGTGGACCGCTCCAGAAGCGGCCCCGATTCCTCCAGCCGGCCCCACGAATGCACCTCGCGGCGCAGCCAGTCCAGCAGGTCGGCGAACGATCCGGCCGCAAGACGGGAGTCGAGATCGGGCAGGCTGCGGCGGGCGGCCGCCATCAGCTGGGCGGCGTACACGTTGCCGAGCGTGTACGTCGGAAAATAGCCGATCAGGCCCGCGCTCCAGTGGATATCCTGCAACACGCCGCGTGCATGGTCGGGAGGGCCGACGCCAAAGTCGCTGCTGAAGCGCTCGTTCCACGCGGCCGGCAGATCGGCGATCGCCATCTCGCCCCGCACGACCGCGCGTTCGAGGTCGAATCGCAGCAGCACGTGCAGGTTGTATGTCACCTCGTCCGCCTCGACGCGGATGAACGAGGGCCGCACGCGCAGCAGGGCGTCGTGGAACCGTGACGGCGTCACGTCGCCGAGCTGCCCCGGGAAGGCCCGGCGGGCCAGCGGCAGGCACCACTCCCAGAAGGGCAGCGAGCGGCCCACCAGGTTCTCCCAGAGCCTCGACTGCGACTCGTGGACGCCCAGCGACGCCGCCTCCCCCGGAGGCAGGCCGTACCACTCCCGGGGCAACCCCTGCTCATAGAGCCCATGCCCCGCCTCGTGCAGCACGCCGAACAGGGCCGTCGGCAACGACCGCTCGTCCCACCGGGTCGTGATCCGACAGTCGTCGGGCCCAAGGGTGGTGCAGAACGGGTGCGCCGTGGTGTCGAGCCGGCCACGATCGAAGTCGAAGCCGATCCGTGCCGCCACGTCGCGGACGAAGCCGCGCTGCGCGTCGATCGGATAGGTCGGCTCGCGGAGGATCGAGTCGTCGGGCTGCCGAGGGCCGGCCACGCATTCCCCGACCAGGGAGACGAGTGCCTCGCGAAGCGGCGCGAAGCGACCGGCGAGTTCACGCCAGCGGCAGCCCGGTTCGTAATCGTCGAGCAGCGCGTCGTATGGATCGAGGTCGGGTCGCTGGCAGGCTGCCTGCTCCCGCTTGAGTGCGAACATCCGCCCCAGGTGAGGCTCCATGGCCGACCAGTTCGAGGAGCCGCGGGCCTCCGTCCACGCCTGCTGGGCCTCCACTGCGGTGCGGGCGAGTTGCTCCACCAGCCGTGCCGGCAGCCGTGCCTGCTTGTCGGCATCGCGTTTCAGGAGGCGGATCGTCACCCGTTGGTGCGGCGTGCCTTCCGCGGCGAGCCGCGAGTCAGCCAGCCTGGCCAGCCGTTCGGCCTGACGGGGATCCGTGCGGAGCCGATGGACGACGGCAGCCATCTCGGCGGCCTGGTCGGCGCGATGCGGCCCGCCGGCCCTGGGCAGCATGGTCTGCTCATCCCAGCCCAGCAGCGCTTCGACGCTCGCCAGCACGGCCGTCCTGCGGGCATGGCCACAGGCGGCGGCGAAGAGTTCTGCGGACTGCGGGTCGGCGACGTGGGACTCGGGGAGCGGCATGCCGGCGAAGTATGCTCGGAGGATCGCCCCGGCAGCAAACCGCTCCCCATCGCACAGGCTGTTCGATGCTCGACGCCCTCGTGATCGCTCCCCATCCTGACGATGCCGAACTGGGCATGGGTGGCACGATCGCACTCATGCTTCGCCAGGGGATGGCGGTGGGGGTCCTCGACCTCACCGACGGCGAACCGACGCCACGGGGATCCGTGGAGACGCGGGCCCGGGAATCGGCAGCAGCGTCCGCGGCGCTGGGTGTGGGCTGGCGAGAAAATCTCGGCCTGCCCAATCGCCGGCTTCGGGCCACGCTGTCGGCCCGCGGCCTCGTGGCCGGGGTGATCCGCCGAGTCCGCCCTCGCTGGCTCTTCGCGCCCCACTGGGTCGACGCCCATCCCGACCACGTCGCGGCAACCAGGCTCACGGAGGCGGCCCGATTCTGGGCGAAGCTCACGAAGTGCGACCTGCCGGGCGAGCCGTGGCACCCTGAACGCGTCTTTCACTACGCGTGCGTGCACCTGAAATCGGTCCGCCGCCCTTCGTTCGTGGTCGACATCTCGGCAACGTGGGAGGCGAAATGCCGCAGCCTCGACTGCTATGCCAGCCAGTTCCCGCCCCGCGGCGACGGGCTCGGGACGCTCGACCGCGTGGCGGCGGCCGACGCCTGGTGGGGAAGCATGATCGGCTGCCGGCACGGGGAGCCGTTCTGGAGCCGGGAGCCGGTCGCGCTCCGCACCTTCGCCGGCCTGGTGTGAACCTCAGGCCGTCGTGCCGGTCGCCGCGGCCCGCACATCCTTCCCAGTGTCGTGCGGAAAGACCCCACCCCACCCCGTTTCCGGGGGCGGTTGGCCCGATCACGGAGACTTGGCGAGCGCGTCTCGGAAGCCTGCGGTCGGATCAAACCCGCGGCCGATACGAATCTCGGTGGCCGGTTCTTCGGCCACGGCGTTCGCCCCGGGGACACGCATGGCCTCCCGTGACATCAACGTGATCGCGCTCGTCAAAGGGGGCGAACGCTACGTCTTCCTGTACGACGACGACAGCCGGGAGCAGGCGATCGAGGCGCTCCAGCGCCATGCCGCCAATCCCGACCTCAGCTTCTCCTGGTACGACGCCGCGGTGCTCGCCCAGAAGGTTCGCCAGGCGGCACCCCGTCAGAGCCGGATTCGCTTCAGTCCGCGGGCCGACCGCCCCGCCTGACCCGCAGGCTGCCCGGCCATGGCTGCCGCCTCGCCGCACCGCACGCCCTTCGGCGACGCAATCGAGCGATTCCTGCGATACATCGCCGCCGAGCGGGGCGGGTCGCCGCTCACGGTCAAGAGCTATCGCGAGGATCTGCTCCAGCTCGAGGAGTTTCTCGCATCTGCAGGCTGCAGGGCACCTGGAGATGCGTCGAGTGTGCTCCTCCGCCGCTTCGCCGCCGGCCTGCACGCCGCCGGCTACGCGGCTTCGACCGTCGCCCGCAAGCTCGCCAGCATGCGGAGCTTCTACACCTTCGGACAGCGGGAAGGCTGGGTCCGCGGCAACCCGGCCAAGCCGCTCCGCGGCCCGCGAAAGCCGCGCAAACTGCCGAAGTTCCTGACCGGGGACGAGATCTCCCGGCTGCTCGCGGCACCGCAGCCCGCGCAGGCCGGCGGCCTCCGCGACCGCGCGATCCTCGAACTCATGTACTCCTCCGGCTGCCGCGTGCGCGAACTCGTGAGCCTCGATGACGGCGATCTCGACCTTCGCAACGCGACGGTTCGCATCCGCGGCAAGGGGCGGCGCGAGCGACTGGGCATCGTGGGCTCCCATGCCCAGGCCGCGGTGCGGGCCTGGCTCGGAGCACGGCCGACGGCGGGCGGCCGAACGGCGGCCCGCCCACTGTTCACCAGCAAACTCGGGCGGCGGCTTTCGGTTCGGGGCGTCGCCCGGCTGCTGGAAAAGCACCTCGCCGCCGCGGGCCTCGCCGGCAAGGCCAGCCCCCACACGCTACGGCACAGTTTCGCGACGCACCTCCTCGACGCCGGTGCAGACATCCGCAGCGTCCAGGAACTCCTGGGACACAAGAGCCTGGTGACCACACAGATCTACACCCACGTCACCACCAGCCGCCTGCTCGACGCCTTCGACAAAGCCCATCCCCGCGCCCGCTGAATCCGCCGATCCCACGCCGCTCATGTGGCGGCCGGATTCCGCAGGCTGCAAGCCTGCGGCTACGAGAAACTTCAGCGAGGGGCTGCCCGTGCCCGTGAGCCGGCGTATGACGCCGAGCGCAGTCAGAATGGCGAAGCGATGGCGGCATCCGAGCGAGCGACGGGCAGGATGCCCGACGCGAACGTCCGGCGACGGGCATGGGCAGATCCGAGCCCCGCAACCGTTCGACGACGCGCAGCGATGCACCGGCATCGCGGCCGGATTCCGCAGGCTGCAAGCCTGCGGCTACAAGAGACTTCAGCGAGGGGCTGCCCGTGCCCGAGAGCCGGCGTATGACGCCGAGCGCAGCCAGGATGGCGAAGCGATGGCGGCATCCGAGTGAGCGGCGGGCAGGATGCCCGACGCGAGCGTCCGGCGACGGGCATGGGCAGCCCCGAGCCTCCCGAACGCGCGAGGCTCACGGGTGAGCCGTATCAGACGAGGCCGCGGCGAACCGCCCAGACGGCCGCCTGCGTGCGGTCGCCGACGGCGATCTTGCGGAGGATGTTCTGCACGTGCTCCTTGACCGTCTCGACGCTGATCGTGAGCGACTGGGCGATTTCCTTGTTCGAGAGCCCGAGGGCCATGTGCCGGAGCACCTGCGTCTCCCGCTGCGTGAGCGGGATGTCCGGATCGGCCGTCGCCACGCGATTGGCCATCGTCGTCGCCACGCGGCGAAGTTCGCCCGCCTTCATGGGCAACTGGCCGGCGGCGGCTCCGCTGATCGAGTTGATCAGCTCGGCACGGGTGCAACCCTTGAGCATGTAGTCGTGGGCCCCGGCGGCCACCGCGCGGGCCACGTACGTCGGGTTGTCGAACGTGGAAAGCATCACGCAGCGAACCCCGGGCATGTCGGCCCGGATCTTCTCCAGAGCCGTGAGTCCATCCTTGCCCTGCATCCGGATGTCGAGCAGGACCACGTCGGGCTTGAGCTTCTTCGTCAGCTTGACCGCCTCGTCACCCGACGAGGCCTCGCCGATGATCTTGACCTCGGAGCCGGCCAGCAGGCTCGTCAGCCCACGACGGACCACCTCGTGGTCGTCCGCAATCACCACCTTGATCGCCATGTCCTCAAGCCCTTCCGCGGCGTGCCGCCTGTGTCTCCTGCTGAACCGGCTGGACTCACGAACGCCGCCGGACCCGATGAGAACGAAACGGTACTTGAGCCACGGCAACGCGGCAACGCCCCGAACAGAGGGGCTGACCGGCCGTTTCAAGGGCCGCGCCGGATCCGCACGCCGGCCAGAAGGTCTGCGGCGCCCTCGGCATTGAGCCGGGCCGCCACGGCCGCCCCGAGGGCATCCGCCGCGGCGAGCGACATGGCTGCTCCGCAGACGTCCTCCACGACGAGCCGCGCCACTCGTCCGCCCTCGGATGCGAATCCGAGCACGCAGCCGCCAAGGCGGAGCCCGCCGGCGCCCTCGCGCCGCGCCCAGCCCCCGATCGGAGCCAGGCAGCCGCCTGCGAGCTCGGCCAGCATCCTGCGTTCGGCCGTCGCGGCGGCGTGCGCGTCGGGATCGTCGATCCTCCGCACCAGGCTCCGCGTGCGATCGTCGGACTCGCGGACCTGCACGGCGAGCATGCCCTGCGCCACCGCGGGCCAGAACCGCGGCGGTTCGAGAATCTGCGTGATCCTGCCGGCGAGTCCCAGGCGTTCGAGCCCGGCGGCCGCGAGGAGCACGGCGTCGTACTCACCGGCATCGAGCTTCCGCAGCCGGGTGTCGACGTTCCCGCGCATCGGAACCGCCTCCACGTCGGGACGGATCTCCCGCAGCTGCATGACGCGGCGGACGCTCGACGTGCCCACCCGCGCTCCCGCCGGCAGGTCCTCCAGCCGCGGCGCGGTGCGGCCCACCAGGGCATCGAACGGGGAGGCCCGGCGCGGGATCGCCGCGAGCACCAGCCCGGCGACGGCTGCCGTCGGCACGTCCTTGAGGCTGTGAACGGCCGCGTCGATCCTGCCGTCGAGCAGCGCCTGCTCCAGTTCGCGGACGAAGAGCCCGTCCCCACCGAGAGCCGCGATCGGCACGTCGCGGCGCTGGTCGCCGCGGGTTTCGATCGTCTCGATCCGGGATGCCACGCCGGCTTCCCGCAGCCGATCGACCACCCATCCGGTCTGCGTGCGGGCCAGGGCGCTGGCCCGCGTTCCGATGCGGATCTCCGTGCCGATGCTCATCGATGCGTGGTCTCGTCGCTCGTTGTGAACACGTCCGGGTCACCGGAAGGATCGGGCCGCCGACGCGGCTCACGGGCCTCCAGCATCGCCGCCCCGGTCGGCCCGGGCCAGAGCCGCAGCGTAGACGGCCGCGGCTCCGGCCTCCACCAGCGCCCTGCGGCACTCGGCCAGCGTGGCTCCCGTGGTGGTGACGTCGTCGACAAGCAGGATGCGCCGGCCGCACGTCCGCCGCCGCGCCACGACGGCGTTGCGGACGTTGCCCCGGCGATCCTCGAAGGGCAGCTCGTTCTGCATCGGCGTGGCCCGCCGCCGCCACACGAGGCTCCGGCAGGGCCGGCCAATGCTGCGGGCCACCCCGACTGCCGCCTGGCCGGCCGCCGACACTCCGCGAACCAGCCGACGTCGCCAGTGCATCGGGACCGGGACGACCACGTCGATCCTCCACGAGTCGATCAGGCTGCGATGCCGGGCCACCAGCAGTGCCGCCAGCGCCGCCGCCACGTGCTCGCCGCCTGGGCGCTTCGCCCGCAGGATGCCGCTCCGCACCGGATCGCCATAGCCGGAGAGGATCGCGATGCCGTCCCAATCGCGACGCCGGCCCGCACAGTGACACGCCACCGATCCGCCCGGCATGCCGCAGCCCGCGCAGCGGGGCGGCTCTCGGGCGATCGCCCCGCGGCAGGCGTCGCAGACCATCACCCCATCGCCGCCATCGGCCATGTCCGCCCCGCACAGGCAGCACCGCGGCGGACAGAGGACGTCGAGCAGGGCGGCCACTCCCGGCAGCCGACGCCAGGTGAGCCGCGGGGTTTCCCAGATTGACGACACCGCCTGTGCTCCGTACCCTCCCCGGCCCTGATGGCTCGGGCGCCCGCGTCACGCCCTTCATCGTCCGCCCCGTGGCGGCCCCGTCAAGCAGCCATGCTGATCGACCGCTACATCACCCGCGCCCAGCTGCACGCCTTCATCGTCGTGTTCGTGAGCCTGGCCGGACTGTACTTTGTCTTCGACGCCTTCACCAACATGGAGGAGTTTCTGTCGCACGCCGCCGAGACCGGCAGCCTCGCGCAGGTGCTGGCGACGTATTACGGCTGCCGACTGGTGTGGTTCTTCGACGCCACGAGCCCGGTGATCTCCCTGGCCAGCGCGATGTTCGCCCTCTCCTGGCTCGAGCGGCACAACGAGCTCACCGCCCTGCTGG
Source organism: Planctomycetaceae bacterium (assembly GCA_046075685.1). Lineage (GTDB taxonomy): Bacteria > Planctomycetota > Planctomycetia > Pirellulales > UBA1268 > QWPN01. The sequence goes on from JBJTQP010000045.1 coordinate 26,440, forward strand.
CGGCCGGCACCACCAGGTGGCGGATCGCGCGGCCTGTGCTCGTGTTCTCGGCCCTGATCGCCCTCACGGCGGCGGCCAATCGCGAGCTCGTGCTGCCCCGCATCCGCCAGGCCTTCGCCCGCAACGCCCAGGACCTCAAGGGCGAGTTCGCGGCGCCGTTCGAACCCCGCTACGACAACCGCACGGAGATCCTGTTCCGGGGCCGCGGCGCCCAGTCGGCCGGGATGCGGATCGACCAGCCCAGCCTCCTGATGCCGCCTCAACTCGCGGGCTACGGTCCGCAAATCACCGCGGCCGAAGCGCTCTGGAAGCCCGCCGAAGGAGACCGGCCCGCGGGCTACCTGCTCCGCGAGGTCCGCGAACCAGCCGACATCGACGGCCTGCCGGCGCTCGAGTGCGGGGGAGCACCGGTCGTGCTCTCGCGATCGGCCGCCGCCTGGCTGGAAAGCCGGGAGTGCTACGTCGTCAGCGACGTCACGTTCGAACAGCTGATCGGCTCGACCAACTGGAGCCAGTATTCCTCGACGCTCGACCTGCTCCAGGCGATCCGCAACCCGAGCCTCGGCGTCGCCGCCGACATCCCGCTCCGGGTTCACGCGCGGCTCGTGGCCCCGACGCTCGACATGGCGCTGGTGCTGCTCGGCATTCCGCTGGTGCTCGGCCCGAGCCGGCGGGGCGTGTTCGTGGCGGTGGGCATGTGCGTCGGCATGACGGTCGTGTTCTTCCTGACGGTGCTCGGCTCGCACGCGCTCGTGTCAGGCGATGCCCTCAGCCCGTCGATCGGAGCGTGGCTGCCCCTGCTCGTGCTCGCGCCGCTGGCCGCCTGGCGGGCGCAGCCCATGTGGCAATGACTCGGGGAATGACTGAGGGGCACTGAGAAGCGAACAAAGTGATCCTCGGGGCGGCCCGATGCGCCGCCAGCGACCTCCACCCGGCGCCGCCGTCACTTCGCCTGCGGCTCCTGCGCCGCCTCGTCGGCGGGCGGCTCGACCGTCTGGACCGTGCGGGCGACGAGTTCCATGAGTTGGTCCGATGGCACCTCGAGCATGTCGGCGACCTCTTCGGGAAGCCGCAGGACGAGAACCGTGCAGAACTCCTGCTTCGGATCCGACGACACCCAGATGTCGCAGATGCCCGGAGCGTTCTTGTCGACGTACTCGTTGCCCACCTGCACTGAAAACGGCTGATCTCGCCGCAGGCTGATCACGTCCCAGGCGGCAGGTCCGCCCCCGCGCGGCTCCACCGTCTTCGGCGTCCACGCGGCGGCGGGATCGAGCATCTTCACCAGCTGGAGGATCGCCCCCTTCACGTCCCCCGGCGGCCGCGCCGCAGCCGGCTCCACGCCGACGGCGAGCACCGCGGGCCAGAACGTGTTTTGCGGCTTCTGAAGCATCACCTCGACGGCGGTCTGGAAACCGGGAACCGCGGCGAGGAACGGCGGGCGGGCGCGAACCTTCGCCTCCGCCTCGTCACCCGCCTTCGGCGGCCCGAACTGCCGCGGCAGCTGCATCCGCACCCGCCCGTTGAGGAACTCGTCGGGCGCGGATTTCAGCGCCGCAAACACCGCGTCGCCGCGAAACGCCTGCACGCGCTTGACGTAGTCGTCTTCGTAGGGCCGTGATGCGCAGCCCGCAGACCACACGGTCACACCGAGGCTGACGACAGCGAGCACGGCCTGGCGGTGCATGACGTGTTCCAATGGGCTTGGGAAACGGATGGCTGGAAAACGAATGGCTGGGAGACGTGTGCTGGTCGAGACGGTCGCGCTGCCAACACCGACCAGGCGGATTGTACGGAGGCCCGGTGCGGCGGCCTAGAACCCCTGGCCGCGCGGCCTTTCCCGGCCGGCATCGCCTGCCGAATCCGTCCTCCTTCGCCAAACCTTTTTTCTTCACCCGCTCCACCTGTCCTGCCGATCTCCAGAAAGCGAACGGGAGTTCGTCACGCCGGCGGCGATCCGCCGGAGTCCGACCCCCGGGGACGACCCGGGGCGAGGTTCGAGGCACGGAGGCCGGCCATGCAGATCACCACCACCCGATTCGGACGCATCGACGTCGATGCCGCCGACCTGATCCGATTTCCCAGCGGCCTTCCCGGGCTGGAAGACTGCCGCGAGTGGGCCCTGCTCGCCGATGCGTCGAACGACGCCCTCGGCTGGCTGCAGAGCACGACCCGCGGCGACGTCGCCCTCGCGGTGGTGAGCCCGCGCCGGTTCGTGCCGGAGTACCAGGTGCGGATCCCGCGGAGCGAGCTCAGCCCCCTGGCCCTGCCCGACATGCGGCACGCCCAGGTGGTCGTCATCGTCGGAGAAAACGGCAGAAGCCTCACCCTCAATCTCAAGGCACCAATCGTCATCAACCTCGAGGCCCGCACGGGCCGTCAGGTCGTCGCCAGCGGCGAGCTTCCGCTGAACTACGAACTCGGATACGAACGACCGCCTCTCAAAAAGAGTGCATAATCATCAGTGGCCGGCGGCAGCGGAGCGCCGCCTCCACGACGGATCAGGAAGGAACCAGCCATGCTCGTGCTCTCCAGACAACGTGACGAAAGCATCATGATCGGCGACTCCATCGTCGTCACGATCGTGGATATCCGGGGAGATAAGGTGCGGCTGGGAATCAACGCCCCCGCCGAGGTGCCGGTGCACCGCCAGGAGGTCTACGAGGCCATCCAGCGGGAAAACCACCGGGCCGCGCGGCTGGAGCCCGGCGACACGCAGGACATCGGCAAGTTCGCCAACCGCGGCGCCTCGCGTCCGGGCGGCGAGAAGCCGCGCTGAGCCGACGGACCCGGCGACCTCGCGGCAGCGTCAGGGCGTGAAATAGGGCGGATGGCCGCCCGGCTTCCACTTGATGTTGCAGCCGAGGCTGGGAATCTGATCGGCCGGGGCCGGTCGCCCGGCGAGCAGGGCGTCGAGCGCCCGCCGCAGGTCCCCACCCGTCACCGGCACGCCGCCCCCCGGCCGGCTCGCGTCGAGCTGGCCCCGGTACACGAGCCGACGGTGGGCGTCGAAGAGAAAGAAGTCTGGCGTGCAGGCGGCGTGGTAGGCCTTGGCCACGTCCTGCGTCTCGTCGTAGAGATAGGGAAACGGATAGCCCCGCTCCTCGGCCTCGCGCACCATCTGCTCCGGGGAGTCGGCCGGATGGCTGGCCACGTCGTTGGAACTGATCGCTGCGAAACCGATGCCCTGCGGCATGTAGTCCCGACCGAGGCGGGCCAGTTCATCGGCCACGTGCTTGACGAACGGGCAGTGGTTGCAGATGAACATCACGACCGTGCCCCGCGATCCCGCCGCCGTCGCGAAATCGACCATCCGGCCGTCCACGTTGACCAGGTCGAAGTCAGGAGCGACCGTCCCGAGGGGCAGCATCGTGCTGGGCGTGCGAACCATGATCACCATTCCTCCGATGAATCGTCGCGGCCGAACCAGCGGGGATCGTATCCTCGGCCCGGCGCAGCATCCAGACCGCGTAGGCCATCAGCCCCAGGCAGAGGAGGTGAAAGAGATTCAGCGGCCCCAGAATCCGGGCATACGGCTTGAGGAACTCCCAGACGAACCGCTGCGCCGCATACCAGAGCACCAGCACGTAAAACCCGTTCCGCATGAACCGCGCATCACGGCGGGCGAGCATGACGAGCGCGTACGCCAGGAAGGCCGCCATCGCGGCCGACTCGTAGAGCTGCACGGGGTGGCGACGGACATGGTCGCCGAAATCATGGGCCCACGGCAGCGTCGTCGGGCAGCCATGGGTGTGGTCGGCGAGCCCCGAGAAGAAACAGCCCCACCGGCCGACCACCACGCTGGTCGCGAATGCCGGCACGAACACCAGGCCCGTCGAGCCCCTGATGCCGCGAACCCGCTTGAAGGCCTCGATCGCGACGATGGCCCCCGCGAGGGCCCCCACGATGCTGCGGGCGATGCCCGGCTCGCCCGACAACCACAGGTTTGCGGTGCCGGCCGCATGGCCGCCGACTGCGGCGCCGCCGACAAGGGCCGCCGCGTAGCCCACGCCCGCCTGCTCGACCCGCGTCGCCGCATGCCGCAGCCGCCAGAAGAAGCAGGCCGTCGTGACGATGGCCGCCCCCGCGGCGGCGAGCACGTCGAACCACGCGTGGACGTTCACGGCGACTCGCGGGAACTCGCCGCCTCGGCAGCCGAGGGCCGCGCGCAGTCGCGCCTCGCCCTGCGAAACACCCAGGACCCGAGGACGATCAGGACAAGGCCGCACACCAGACAGACCAGCGCCGGAGCGACGAACGGATTGCCCGCGATGCCTTCGGCAAACACCGTGAGGGCGCACCCGCCCATGAAGATTCCGGCGAGCATCATCACGATCGCGAGGATCCTCAGGACCATGGCCGCCGCTCTCATGCGTGCTCCAGCGACATCCGCCGCCGGGCCCGGGCGGCCGCATCGCGGTAGAAGAGGTTGTGCGTCTCGAAGGGGATGATCCGGCCCTCGGGGGTCACGAAGTGGATGCACGACCGCTTCACGCGGCCGAGGCAGAAGTTGTGGGCGTCCATGAACTCCACGATCACCACCCGAAACGTGTCTTCGTAGCCGAGCCCCGCCGGCAGCGGCACCTCCGGCAGGCAGCAGAGCAGTTCGGCGAGCCGCCCTTCATTGTTGCACTCGGTCGTGGCCAGGGAGAAGAAGTCGAGCACCTGGCGATGAAGGTCGGGATATTTCTCGAACGTGATCGCGTTGGGCAGGGCCTCCACGAGCATGTCGCGAGGAAAGAACGACGTCACGGGGACGATCGTCGCCCCCCGCCGCAGGGCATAGCCGATCGCAATGCTCTCGGGATTGCAGGGGAGCGGGATGATGTCCCGCTCCGCAAACGGCCCGCCGCCGTCGACGATCCGCCGCCGGATCGCCGACAGGGGAAACCGGTCGCGCGAGGCGTCGAAGCCCTCGTTGCGGCCGGCGTCCTGCACCGGCTGGAACACCACCCCCCGGACGCACCGCCACTGGAGAGCGTGGTCGATGAGCGCCGGCAGTTCGTCGTCGTTGACGCCCCGCTTCACGACCACGACGAGGGTCGTGGAGATCCCGGCCCGCTCGAGGTTCTCCAGCGCCTTGCGGCGGACACGGGTCAGGTCGGCTCCGCGGAGGTCGCGCTGAGCCTCCGCGCGAAGCGAGTCGAACTGCAGGTACACCTCGAACCCGGGGCGAAGTTCCGCCAGCCGGGCCACGAAATCGGCCTCCTCGGCGATCCGCACGCCGTTGGTGTTGAGCATCAGGTGCCGGATCGGCCGCCGCTTCGCCGCCGCGAGGATCTCGAGGATCTGCGGGTGGATGGTCGGCTCGCCCCCCGAGATCTGCAGCAGGTCGGGCTCGCCCTCGCTCGCCACGAGGGCGTCCATCATCCGCTCGATCTCGGCGAGCGGCCGCTGGAGGCTCCGCGCCGGCGACGAATCGGAGAAGCAGACGGGGCAGGCGAGGTTGCAGGCCTCGTTGACGTCGATCAGGGCCAGGCACGAATGCTGCTCGTGGTCGGGACAGAGCCCGCAGTCGTAGGGGCAGCCGAGTTCCGTGTGCGTCTGCAGCCGGAGCGGCCGGTCGCCCGGCTTGAGATAGTCGCGGCACAGCCTCCAGTAGGCGGCGTCGGTCGAGACGACCACCGTCTTCGCGCCGTGCCGCGGGCAGCGCTTCCGGTACAGGACCTGTCCATCCTCCACGAGGACCTTCGCCGGCACGAGCGCGAGGCACTCGTCGCACAGCGACGTCGTCTGGCCTTCGAACACGTAGGCCGCCTGCCGGCGGATCGGGACGCTCATCGCCGCTCGATCTGGAGGAGGAACTCGTTGGTGCACGCCACGGGCTCGTCGAGCCAGCGGATCGTGCGCGGGATGTCGCAGCGGACCACGGGATTCACCAGCGGGCCGAACTCCAGGCCGCTGCCCCCGGCCAGCGGACAGCCGCAGAGCAGCAGGCCGCAACGCTCCATGTCAGGCAGCTCCGAAAATGCGGCGGGCGTTGGCGGTCGTCGCCGCGGCGAGGGCCTCCAGCGGCTCGCCGCGGGCCAAGGCCAGGCACCGCGCCGTGTGCAGCACGTTGGCAGGCTCGTTCCGCCGGCCGCGAAGCGGCTCCGGCGCCAGGAAGGGGCTGTCGGTTTCGATCAGCAGGCGGTCGCCGGGCACGGATCGTGCCACGTCCCTCAGCGCGGCCGAGGAGCGGAACGTGACCATGCCCGCGAAGCCCAGATGGCAGCCCAGTTCGACCGCCTCGGCCGCCTCCGTGACCGAGCCGGTGAAGGAATGGAGCACCGGCTTCAGCGGGCCGCGTCCCGCGGCCTCGCGAAGCATGTCGAGCGTGTCGCGAATGCTCTCGCGGGTGTGGATCACCACGGGCAGGGACAGCCGCTGCGCCAGCTGAAGATGCCGGTCGAACCACTCCCGCTGCAGCTCGGGAGGTGCCGTGGTTCGATACCAATCGAGTCCGGTCTCGCCCACGGCGGCCACCCGGCCGGACTCCGCGAGCCGCACGATCCGATCCCACTCCCCGGGCTCGGCCTCCGCCACGTCGTTGGGATGGATGCCTGCAGCAGCCACCACGCCCGACTCGCGCGACGCCAGCTCCGCAGCGGCCTCGCTGTCGGTCGCCCGGGTGCCGATCACCGTCAGCCGCGTCACCCCGGCCGCCCGGGCCCTCGCGAGCACGTCGGGCAGCTCGCCGCCAAACCGCATCGGATCGAGGTGGCAGTGGCTGTCGTAGAGTTCCATCACCCCGCGGCCGCAGCCCCGCTCGCGAGGCCGGCCTTGAGCGTGGCCGCGAGCTGCTCCAGGACGTCAAGGTGCTGCCGCGTCGACCGACTCGCGGCCGACACGAGGTCCACCGCTGCGGCGTCGGCGCCGGCGGAGCCGGCCAGAGCATCGACGGCGGCGGCCTGTCGCCGCAGGGTGTCGATCAGCCGGGGCAGCAGGTTGCCGAGATCCACGTCGTGCAGTCCGGTGAACGACAGCGGGTAGGCGGCCTTCGGCGGCACGGACACCTCGCGCTCATCCAGCACGGTGACCGCCCGGTCGACCACGCTCCGCAGGTCATCCACCGCGTCGGCGACCGCGAGTTTCACGCTCTCGGGCCCGGGATAGGACCAGATGCCCGTGTCGGCCAGATACATGAGCACCGACGGCTGGATCGCGGCAACGAGACGGCAGAGGGGATCGGCGGACATGGTGGCGTGACCAGGAATTCTACGAGACGAACGTGCCTGCCAGACGAGCGACCGCGTACAGGCCCGACCAGAACACGCCCAGCAGCACCACCGGAACCGCGACCGCGGCCACGTAGGCGCCGGGCAGCCACACCGGCGCGGCCGCGGCCACGCGGTCGTCCGCCGGAGGATCGAACGTCATCACCTTCAGCACCCGGAGGTAGTAGAAGAGGCTGACCACCGTGTTGATCCCTCCCACCACGAGCAGCACGAGCATGAGCGGCCGTTCGATGCCCTTCGTGATCGCGTCCACGAGCGCCGAGAACACGAGAAACTTCGAGACGAAGCCCGCCAGCGGCGGCAGGCCGATCAGGCTGACGAGGACGACGGCTGCCGCCACCACGAGGCCCGGGTTCGTCCGCACGAGGCCCGCGTAGGAGGCGATCTCCTCGCTCCGTAGCCGGTTGCGGAGCACCGCCACGATGGCGAAGGCGCCGAGGTTCATGAACAGGTACGTCCCCAGGTAGAAGGCGACGGCCGTGACCGCCTGCCGACAGCCCTCGGGGCTCGCCCCGAGCATCGCCACCGCCGCCGCCACGCCCATCAGCAGGTATCCCGCATGGGCGATCGTCGAATACGCCAGCAACCGCTTCATGTTGGTCTGGCCGTACGCGGCGAGGTTGCCGAGGGTGCACGTGACCGCCGCCATCAGGCCGATCACCGCGACGGCGAAATGCCGCACGTCGGCGAGCCCCACGGCCGTCACGCCGGCGGCGTCGGCCAGCCAGCCCAGCGAGCAGGCCACCCGGACCGTCAACGCCACCGCCGCTGCTTTGCTGGCCACGGAAAGGAACGCCCCCACCTCCGCCGCCGCGCCCTCGAAGACGTCGGGACACCAGAAGTGAAACGGCACGGCCGAGAGCTTGAACGCCAGGCCCACGGCGAGCATCAGGCCCCCCAGCACCAGCACGGCGATCGAGCCGGTGTCACCTCCCTCGCCCACGATCCGGCCGAGTTCGGCAGCCATGCTGGGCAGATGACACGTGCCAAGCACGCCCGCCAGCAGGCTGATGCCGTAGAGCATGATGCCGGCGGCACCGGCCCCGTAGACGGCGTACTTCAGGGCCGCCTCCGAACTCGCCTTCCGGCCCTTGAGGAGCCCGGCAAGGGCGTAGGAGGGCACGCTCGCCATCTCCACCGCCATGAACACCATCAGCAGGTGGTTGGCCGAGGCCATCAGGCACATGCCGAGCGTCGAGCCGAGCACGAGGGTGTAGAAGTCGGCCCCATCCTCGCGGTCCGGAATGCCCGACACCTTCGTGAACGGGATGTAGAGCAGCAGGAACCCGCACAGCAGAAACCGAACGATGGCCGTGAGCCCGTCAAACACGAGCAGGCCGCCGAACAGTTCCATGGAGCCCGCCTCCGGCGGAGCGACCGACCACGGCGACCCCGGGAGACCGCGGAGATCCACCCACGAATACCAGAAGGCGAAGGCGACCCCGCCAAGGGCCACCAGGCCGGAATCGCACCAGCGGAGCACGGGGAGCATCCGGCAGAGGAGGACCAGCACGACCGTCGCTGCCAGGGCGAGCTCGCAGCGAAAGTGCGGCAGCGACACGCCCAGCGTGTCGGTCAGGCTGCTGGTGAGGAGGGCTCCAAGATCCATGCGGGGGCGTCTTTCCTTCGCTGCGGCGGGAGGGCGTCTGGCTGCGGGTTACCTGATGGATGCGTCACCGACCGACGTCAGATCGGCGGCGGGCAGGCCGCCCGCGACAGGCACGGCTGCCGCGCCGCCCACGTCCCGGGTCCAGTCGGAGAGCGTCTGCACCTGTCGGTTCACGGAGGGCGTCACGTAGTTGAAGATCAGCTGCGGGGCCACGCCGAACAGGATCGCGAAGAACACCAGCGGTGCCGCGATCGCCACCTCCCGCCCGGTGATCGGCGTGAGGTGGTCGCCGTGCGGCCCCTTGTACTCCGCCCCGAGGTAGACGCGCTGGATCGCCCACAGGATGTACGCCGCCGTGAGGATCACCGTGAACGCCGAGACCACCGCGAGGACGCGGCTGTAGTTCCAGCTCGAGAGCGTCACCAGCACCTCGCCGATGAATCCGCACAGGCCCGGCAGCCCCAGGCCGGCGAAGAACACCGCCACGGCCAGGGCGGAGTAGACGGGCATCCGCCCGAAGATTCCGCCGAACTCCTCGAGGTTGCGATGATGCACCCGGTCGTAGAGCACGCCCACCATGAAGAACATGCCGGCCGACGAGATGCCGTGGGCGAGCATCTGGAACATCGCTCCGTTGACGCCCTGCGCCCAGTAGTCGGGATTGAAGCCGTTCCCGGCCACCGCGCTCCACACGCCCAGCCCGAGCATCACGTAGCCCATGTGGCTCACCGAGCTGTAGGCGACCATCCGCTTGAAGTCCTTCTGGGCAAGCGCCGCAAAGGCGCCGTAGACCATCGAGACCACGCCCAACCCGCAGACGAGCCAGGCGAACGCGAGGCCCGCACCGGGGCAGATCGGGTAGCAGATCCGCAGGATGCCGTACCCGCCGAGCTTGAGCAGCACGCCGGCGAGGATCATCGAAATGGGCGTCGGCGCCTCGACGTGGGCGTCGGGCAGCCACGTGTGCACCGGCACCACGGGCACCTTGATCACGAAACCCACCAGCAGGAGCAGGAAGGCCCACGCCTCCACGCTCATCCCCCAGACGGTGGCCGCCCGAAACGGCGAGGCGGGCAGCTGGCCGAGTTCGGCCAGGGCCAGCAGGTTGAACGTGTGCACCGGCTGGCCGGCGACCGCATCGGCCGGAATCGAGGCGTGGGCCGCCGCCAGCTGCGCGGGCGAGAGCATCCGCAGGTCGCTGGTGAAGTAGAGCATGAGCACCGCGATCAGCATCAGCACGCTGCCGAGGAGCGTGTAGAGGAAGAACTTGATGGCGGCATACTCCCGGCGCGGCCCTCCCCAGATGCCGATCAGGAAGTACATCGGCAGGAGCATCACCTCCCAGAACACGTAGAACAGGAAGAAGTCGAGCGACACGAACACGCCCAGCATGCCTGTCTCGAGCAGCAGGAAGAGCACGTGGTAGGCCTTGACGTGCTTGGTGATCGGCCAGCTTGCCGCACAGGCGAGCACCGACAGGAAGGTGGTGAGCACCACCAGCGGCATGCTGATGCCGTCCACCCCCAGCAGGTAGTCGATCGAGAAGGCCGGAATCCAGGGCTTCTTCACCACGGCCTGCATGCCCGCCTCGCCGACGGTGAACTGGGCCGGCCCGGCGGCCCCGAACAGCGTGGGCCATGCCATCCAGAGCGAGAGCACGAACACCACGACCGTGGTGCCGAGCGCGATCCAGCGGATCAGTTCCTCGCGACCGCGGGGAATGATCGGCAGCGACAGCACGGCCGCCACGAGAGCGGGGAGGAAGACGATCATCGTCAGGGGCCAGAATGCGGGCTGCAGCAGGGCGTCGGCGTTCATCGCGGGATCCGTGGGGGGTGCAGGTGTTTCGGGGTGTGCGGCGGGGGCGTCAGCCGGCGAACGTCTGCCGGAAGACGACGCTGGCGATCACGAACAGCGCGACGACGCCGGCGACGATGAAAGTGACATACTGCCGGAGGCTGCCGGTCTGCAGCCGGCGGAGCTCGTTGCCCAGCGACCAGGTGGCGCTCGCCGTGGCATTGACGAGGCCGTCGACGAACGTCCGATCGATCCAGGCGTCGAGGGCCGCCACCTGGCGGGTCGTCCAGGCGAGGAAGTTGATCAGCGGGTCGATGAGCCCCTGATCGATCCCGCTGGCCACGGCGGCGAGCCCGTGCGTCGGGGCCACGAACAGGCCGTGATAGAGCTCGTCGAAGTACCACCGGTTGGCCAGGAACGTGAAGACGGGCCGGAACGTCGCCGCGACCGCCGCCGGTGAGATCACCCGCCACACGTACATCGCCGCCGCCAGCAGCACGCCGCCGAGGGCCGTGGCGAACGCGGTCCAGGTCGCGGTGGAGTGGAAGGGCTCGCCGTGGCTCAGGTACTCGGCGGGCACGGTGAGGGTCTGCCCGAACACGAACCCGCCCGTCGCCGTCTCGACCGTGCCGGCCGGCCGCGACTGCTCGAGCAGGTTGGCGATCCCGAAGCCGCCGGGAAGCGTCCAGCCGGCCACGACCGCCAGCACCGCCAGCACGACGAGCGGCATCACCATCACGTTCGGCGACTCATGGGCGTGTTCGGCAACGTGGTGGTCGCGGGCTGTGCCGGCGAACGTCATGAACCACAGGCGGAACATGTAGAACGCCGTCAGCGCCGCCCCGCCCGCCACGGCGTAGAACAGGATCGCGTGCCGGGGGTTGGCGTGGGCGAACGACAGCGCCTGGGCGAGGATCGAGTCCTTGGAGTAGTAGCCCGAGAGGCCGACGTGCCCCAGCGGGCCGAGCGAGAAGGGGATGCCGGCCCCGATGATGGCCAGGCAGCCCACGAGCATCGTTCCTGCCGTGTAGGGCATCACCCGGGCGAGCCCGCCCATCTTCCGCATGTCGTTGGTGTGGCAGGCGTGGATCACCGAGCCCGAGCAGAGAAACAGCAGGCTCTTGAAGAAGGCGTGCGTGACGAGGTGGAACAGGCCCGCCACCCAGCCGCCGACCCCCAGCGCCAGCATCATGTAGCCGAGCTGGCTCACGGTGGAGTAGGCGAGCACGCGCTTGATGTCGTTGGCGACCAGCGCGATCGTGGCCGCGATGAACAGCGTGATCGCGCACACGTAGGCGATCACGAGCAGCACGTCGGGCGTGAGCACCGGGAAGAAGCGGCCCACGAGGTACACGCCCGCCGCGACCATCGTGGCGGAATGCACGAGGGCCGACACCGGCGTGGGCCCCTCCATGGCGTCGGGCAGCCAGACGAAGAGCGGAAACTGGGCGCTCTTGCCGACGCAGCCGCAGAAGATCCCGACGCCCGCGATGAACAGCAGCCAGCGGCCCCAGCCTTCGGCCCGCCAGCCGTCGACCCTGGCCGCGACGTCGGCAGCGGGCGTGCGGGCCACCTGGTCGGCGGCGGCGAACTCGACCATCCCGTCCGGAACCTGCAGGGCATGGCCCGTCCCCGCCGGCCGGACCAGACTGAACAGACCGGGCGCGGTCACAACCTGCCCGTCGGCACCGCGCGACGTCGTGTCGGCGAACTGCAGCGTGCCGAGACCTCCCCACAGGGCCATCAGGCCGATCAGCATCCCGAAGTCGCCGACGCGATTCACGATGAACGCCTTGTTGGCGGCCGTCGAGGCACTCTTCCGCTCGAAGTAGAAGCCGATCAGGAACCACGAGCAGATGCCGACCAACTCCCAGAAGATGAACACCATCGCCAGGTTGCCGGCGATCACGATGCCGAGCATCGAAAAGCAGAACAGCGACAGCGCCTGGAAGAACCGCGGAAATCGCCCCGGGCGATGGAGGTGATGCCCGTCGGCGAGCGTCACTTCGTGATCGGTGACGTCGTGAAGCTCGTCGTGCATGTAGCCCGACGCGTACACGTGGATGCACGTGGCGATGAAGGTCACCACCACGAACATCAGCACCGTCAGCGAGTCGATGTACCAGCCGATCCCCAGCCGCAGCCGGCCGCCCTCGTAGAGCGTGTACCACTCGCCGGAGTACGCGACCGGACCATGGCCCGCAGCGTGACCATGGCCCGCAGCGTGCGAGTCGTGGCCAGCCACGTCGGCAGCATGGTCGCCGGGCTGCCCGTCGCCGTGATCGCCCGCGTGGGCCGCGGCATGGTCGCCGCCGTGGTGAACCGCCGTCACGGGGTGGCCACCCAGCCACGCCACGAAGGCCGCCAGCGAGAGCACGAGCGACGCGACGATGGCGCCGGTCGCCACCCAGGCCGCGTTGCGACCGTGGGGGCCCATCCGCGGCCCGAAGAACAGGATCAGCAGGAACGAGGCCAGAGGCAGAAGCCAGGCCAAGCCCAGAAGCTGCGGCAGTGTGACGGCGAGATCCATGTGGTGCGCTGGCGGGACGTGTCCCCGGCCCTACCCCTTGAGGTCGTCGGCCCGATCGACGTCGACGGTTGCGTGGTTGTTGTAGAAGTTGAGCGTGATCGCCAAGGCCACCGCTGCCTCGGCGGCGGCCAGCAGGATGACGAACAGGGCGATCACCTGGCCGTCGAGGCCCAGCGACCGGGAGCCTTCCCCCTGCAGGTAGGGCGAGGCGAAGGCGACGAAGTTGACGTTCGCCCCGTTGAGCACGAGTTCGATTCCCATCAGCACGCCGAGCGCGTTTCGCTTCATCGCCATGCAGACGATGCCGCAGACGAACATGATCGCCCCCACCACCAGGTAGTGGGCGACGCTGACCGGCTGGCCGATCAGGCCCAGACAGGGACCAAGCGCCGTCGCCATCCCGGGCAGCGCGAGGGCGGAGCCAGCGACCATCATCGACCTCCCGTCAGCACGGACGCGGAACGAGCGCGGTCGCGGCCGATCGCCGCATGCTCCGCCACCGACGCGGGTGGCTCGACCGACGCGGCGACCTCGATCGCCCGCGGCGTCTTGCGACGCTTGGCCCGGGCGAGATACGCGGCGCCCACCAGCACCACCAGCAGGTGCACCGACACGATCTCGAACGGCAGCAGGTATCCCGGCCTCACGTTCCGTGCCGGCGCGCCACGGGCCGGTTCGTCGACCCGCACGCCGACAAGCGCCATGCCGATCGGCGTGGCCGCCGGATCGGCGACGACGCCCGAGGCGGGAGCCCGCCAGGCCTGCACCGACAGCGCCGCCTGCAGCAGCACGGCGAGCAGCACGGCCCCGGCGACGCCGGCCACGACCCGGTCGCGGCCGCTGCCCTTGATGGAGACGAACGGAGCCTGCGCCGTCAGCATCACCCCGAACACCAGCAGAACGAGCGTGCCGCCCACGTAGATCATCAGCTGCATCGCGCCCACGAACTCGGCACCGGCGAGGAAGAACAGGCCGGCGGTCGCCCCGAGCGAGAGGACGAGGTACAAGGCCATCCGCACGACGTTCTCCGCGGCGACGACCGCGACTGCAAACCCGCACGCGAGCGCCGCGAAGAGCAGGAACAGGAACGAGTGCCAGTTGATCGCGGCCAGCGGCAGCGGAGCCGCGACGACCGCGTCGGCAATGGCCGGCATCGAGGGCGTCATGTGCCGGCCCTCGCGACGGAGGCGGCATCCACCCGCCCCGTTCGCGCCGCGCCGCCGGGCCCGGGCAGCCAGCCCTCGCGGATCTCGGCCGCGGGACGGCGGAGCGACGGCACCACGCCGCCGGGAAACGCCAGCTGCCAGAGCATGGCGCCGAGGAACATCGCAGCGGCCAGCGGCGTGCAGTATTTCAGGCAGGTGGTCATGACCTGGTCGATCCGCAGCCGGGGCAGCGTCCAGCGAATCCACATCATCACCAGCACCCCGAGGGTGGCCTTTCCGAGCAGGTTCGCCAGGCCGATGAGCCGCACGGCGTACGGGGCGGTGTCGCCGGTGCCGTCGGACAGCCCGAGCAGCGTCGCCACCGGAATCGGCCCGTTCCAGCCCCCGAGGAACAGCACCGCCGCCAGCGCCGACACCAGGAACATCGAGCCGTACTCGGCCATGAAGAAGTAGCTCCACCGCAGGCCCGAATACTCGGTGTGGAAGCCGGCCACCAGTTCGCTCTCCGCCTCCGCGAGATCGAAGGGCGCGCGGTTCACGCTGGCCACGGCACAGGTCACGTAGACCCAGAAGACGACGAACGTGAACGGGTCGTGAAAGACGTACCAGCTGGTCAACCAACCGGCCTGCTTCTCGGCGATCGTCACCAGATCCATGCTTCCCGCCAGCATCACGGGCACCACCACGCACATCCCGAGCGGCACCTCGTAGCTGACCACCTGGGCCGCTTCGCGCATGGCCCCGAACAGCGACCACTTCGAGGCCGACGCGTAGCCGGCGAGGATCACGCCGAAGACCTCCAGCCCGAGCACCGCGATCACGAAGAAGACGCCCACATTGAGCCGCTGACCGACCACGTCGAAGGCGAACGGCAGGCAGATGAAGGCGCAGAAGGACGCGCAGAAACTGACGTACGGAGCGAGCCGGAACAGCATCCCATCGGCGCCGTCGGGCATCAGATCCTCCTTCGAGAGGAGCTTGATGCCGTCCGCCAGCGACTGGAGCCAGCCGAACTTCCCGCCCGTCCGGGTGGGGCCGAGCCGGTCCTGGATGCGGCCGGCGATCTTCCGCTCCGCCCAGATGAACACGAGGGCGCCGCCGGCGATGACGTTGAGGATCAGGACCGCCGCCACGACGGCCGCCACCATCCACGCCAGCCAGGCCGGAAGGCGCATCGTGTTGATCAGAAAATCAGCCATGCGGGTCGATATTCCGCGGCGAAAACCGACTTCGTGAAAAATCGCACGAAGTCTGCCCTACCCCGGTCCTTTCCACAAGTCCCGACGCTACCGGTCGATCTCGCCCATCACGATGTCGAGGCTCCCCACGATCGCGGGCACGTCGGCGATCAGGCAGCCCCGACAGAGCTCGGGGGCCACGGCCAGGTTCGAGAACGAACTGGACCGCGCCCGGGCCCGCCACGGAATCGCGGACCCGTCGCTGACGATGTAGAAGCCCATCTGCCCCTTGGGGCATTCGGTCTCGAGGTAGGCATCGCCGGCCGGCATCTTCTCGGTCAGTTTCAGCGGCTCGCCCAGCGGCCCCGTGCAGGCGGAGTAGCGGTCGATCGCCTGCCGGACGAGGTCCATCGACTGGACCACCTCGATCATCCGCACGAAAAACCGGTGCCAGCAATCGCCGAGTACGGCATCGGAGGGCACCGGCGGATACGTATGGTCGCGCGGATAGCGCCCCTGCTTCTGCACCGCCACCTCGAAGGCGTAGCCGTCGTACATCGAGGTGTAGATGCTCTCGCCGTCGCGCCGCAGATCCTGGTCGACGCCGCTCCCCCGCAGCACCGGACCCGAACACCCGTAATCGATCGCCATCTCCCGCGACAGGACGCCGATTCCCGCGGTGCGTTTCACGAAGATCGCGTTGGTCGTGAGCAAGGCGTGGTATTCGGCGATCACCGGCGCGAATTGGTCGAGAAACGCCTCGCAGCGGCGCAGCCACCCGGCGGGCAGATCGGCCGTCAGGCCACCGACGGTGATGTAGCTGTAGGTCAGCCG